>QBMC01000038.1 GCA_003242035.1 Nodosilinea foveolarum
ATCATGCTAGATCCCCATCTATTATAGCGGGTACTCTATTTGTAAGCGCTTCCCTTAGCGTTCTCGGCGCTATCTGGAGACAAAGAATTATTTCGCAGCGCCCTGACTGCGCTGGTCGTCGGCACGGTGGCCTCGATTGCTTTAGCTTGGCTGCTAGGCGTTTTGATAAAACTGCCCTCTTTTGGCAGTGAAATTACATCGAGATCAGAACCTACCCTGATCGACTTAGGCATTGCGATCGCCGCAGGGACAATCAGCGGTCTCACCAAAGTAGAGCCTCGAATCTCTTCAAGTTTGGCTGGCACCGCGATCGCCGTTGCCCTGATGCCGCCGCTTTGCGTCATTGGCCTGGGCCTTTCTCAATCAAATTGGACGCTGAGCACGGGGGCCGCTTTGCTCTATCTAACCAACCTGCTCGGCATTACGCTCTCTTGTATGCTGGTCTTTTCAATCGCAGGCTATACCTCGCTGCGCCGGGGGGCAAAAGCGCTTAGGCGGACGGCAATTTTTACCAGCTTACTCGTCTTTCCGCTGGGCATAGGATACACGCGCTTATGGCGGCAAGAGGCGTTAGAAGTGCTGGTACAAGAAGTGTTGGTAAACCGCACAATAACCTTTCAACGGCTAGAGCTAATTAGCATCAAAACCGACTGGCGCAACGATCCGCCTGAGGCCGTGTTAGGCATTACCGTGGTCGGAAATCAAAACCCTACCCCAAAGCAGGTCAGCCTCCTGGAAGATTTTGTGGAAAAGGAGACAGGCCAACGGTTTGCGCTAACTTTTGAGGTGAGCCAAATCGAGCGAATTAGCAGAGATGGGGTGGGAATGCCTGAAAATCCTGACGAATAATATTTGTTGTGAGAACGCCTTCGGACGTTTGTAGCTGCATATTGCAACTTGAAAGAGATTTCAGAGGCTACAAATTGCAACAAAACGCTTGTCACCTTGTAGCATTCTAATGGTATAGTAGTATACTAAAATTATTTGTATGCTCATTGTATACCGAGCGAATTTGCAGGTTTACAACAGAGCACTATAACAACAAAGACTTCAACAACAAAGACTTCAACAACAGAAGACTTTCTGAGAGTTTGAGCTGCGAAAACAAAACCTTTCAATCGTGTGCGGTGGACGATTTGAATAGTGGACGATAGTGGCCGCCTCTGTTACTTGTTTCGGCTCTAGCCGGGATATAGTCAACGGGTGTTTCTGCTTGAGACACGGGTGTATTCTTGAGCGTCAGTATTACAGTAATTTTCTCTTTAGGATATTGTCATGAAATCTCTTGTATTGGTCGGATTTGCTGCCTTTAGTTTTGTAGGGACGGGCGCAGTCTCGATGTCTGCGATCGCGCAATCCACTCCCAGAACCGAGCGGGCTATTCCTCAGCAAACTAGCGGCGTGTTACGAACGACTTTAGAGCGTGAGGAAACGCTCTACCTTAATAAAGATAAGACTTACGATTACGATTTAGTGCTGCGCGCTGCGTCGGCAATTGGCAATCAGCGGTTGCCAGTAGGAACGGTTGTTCGCGGGCGGTTCGAACCGGCTGAAGGGGGACTTGTGTATGTGGCTAATTCGGTTGAGATTGCCGATAGAATTCTGCCGATTCGGGCGGCTTCGGAGTTGCTGCGCGATCGCAAAGACCCTAGACAGACCTCGACGGGCGCAATTTTGACGGATGCGGCGATTGGGGCAGCGGGTGGCTATCTTTTGGGCGAAGTTTTTGGTAGGCCGGATTTATGGAAAGTAGCGGGTGGCGCAGCGGCAGGCGTTTTGGTGGGGAATACCACTGCGCCTGCTGTGGTGATTGTGAAGCCTGAAGATGCGATTGTGCTGTTTGCTAACTAGGGCGAATTACTGGGCTTTACACCCTCACGTAGGGAGCTAGTTCTTCCCATAGCGTTGGGAGCTGGGCGCGAATTTCGTCGGCTTTGGCAATCGTCATGTCGCGATAGTCAAAGCCGGGTGCGACGGCTTCACCGAGTAGACCATACTCGCCGGACTCTAGCACAGCGGCTTTCCAATAGCCTTTGGGCACTAGTAGCTGAGGGACTTCTCCTCGATTTATGTTGAGTCCTAACTTGACTCGGCTTAGCGCTTTGTTCAGATCGACTAGAACATACGTAATCGGCGAGCCTGCCTGAAAGTAGTGCATGATATCTGACTTGTTTTGATGCAGATGATCGACCGGTCGATCATCTGTTAACAAATAGTAAATTGAGGTCATGACCGAGCGAGTTTGCCCTGCTCTAGACGTTTGAATCTCCTCAGCAGCTCGATACGTTTCTGAGAAGTAGCCGCCTTCAAAATGCTCTATCAACGATAGCTGCTTAATCAGGTCTTGCTTGTTCATTGTTTTAGCCTCTCTATGTCCTTTAGCCTAGATAGATTGATCTATCCTAAAGACACTGTCGGCAGGCTTTGCTGCGGTGAGCTTGTCCCAGTTGATCTCGTCTAGAAACTCGTCGGGCTGTTTCGTTTCTACAACATCGACGCCCCATTCTCCCTGCTGCAAAGAAGGAGGCCCGCCTGTAGGTGGTGTTGTTTTTAATCCCCCCAGTGCCATGACGGTAAATCCAGCGGCCTTGCTGTCTTTGCGATAGTTGGCCAGCGTTTCGGCGCACAGCTCTCCAGCGCTCTTGGCCGTATAGCGAACTTTTGCATAGCGCACTTCTACCACCCAGTGAGGGTTTTCGATGTAGGTCGCTCCTATGCCCGCTTTATCGGCAAATGCTTGAGAAAATACCTCTGCGAATTCTGCTCGATTAAGCGGATGAATTTCACCTTCTAGCAGGGCGAAATTGTGGGAGAGCAGCATACGTGAGTCGGGTTGATCTGCCATAGTTAAGACTTTGCTAAACCTTTTATAGAGTGTTTGGATATAGAGCGTTTGGGACGTGCCCAACAAATTGCTTTATTAGAGTATCTGCTTTCGGCAGTTTTAGCATCTACCTGTCGTCAGAATGACTTTGTCTATGAAAGTATCCGCTTTTCAGCCCAATTTTCCGTTTTCTCGCGGCCATACTGCCGATAGTCGGATTCGTGAGTCTGCGTTTTTGCGGGCAGGGGATGCTGACGATGACTAGCCGCACCATGCTGGGAAAGTGGTTCGAGCGACGGCGCGGGCAGGTTTCGGGGATTGAAGGAATTTTCGTGGCGTTTGGATTTGCGATCGCCCCTTATGCGTTTAGTCAGGCGATCGCGATGGTTGGCTGGCGCGAAACTTGGCGAATATTAGCGGTGGTGGTAGGAGTTGGCATGAGCGGCGTAGGCTGGCTGCTGTTTCGAGATAACCCTGAAATTTGCGGTTTGCGGATGGATGGCGAAAAGTCTCCTACTGCGAATTCTGTTTTAGTTTTGGACTCTGATCATAGGAAAGAAGAGAATGGCATTTCGGATTCGCTGTGGGGATATACGCGGGGGCAGGCTTTGCGAACGCTGGCTTTTTGGGCGGTGACGCTGGCGTTTGCGTCTCAGGCGCTGTCGGTAACAGGAATTACGTTTAATATCGTGAGTATTGGCGCAGAAATGGGCATTGCCGAAGCGGATATTGTGCGCATTTTTATTCCTAATGCGATGGTTTCTACGGCGGTTGGGTTTGTTATTGGACTTATGTGCGATCGCATGCGACTTCAGTTTATTTTTATGTTGATGATGGCGGCTCAGGCGGTGGGAATTGCGGCGGTGGCTAATTTGAATCGGCCTGAGATGTGGGCAGTGGCGATTGTTGGGCTGGGAATTAGCAGCGGCTGCTTTGGGACGTTGACGACGGTGGTGCTGCCTCGGTTTTTTGGGCGAGCGTCTGCTAGAAGGGAACTTAACTTGTAGAATGTATTAGCGATCGCGATGTGACTGCGGTGGTAGTTCAACAAAACTAGGGAGAGGAAACTATGAGTTCAGCATTACAGCAAGTGCTCAGTGGGCTTGAACAGTTGACGATGGAAGAGCAGATAACAGTGATAGACAGAGCAACCGCTCATCTTGAAGGTAAGCTGAAGGCCGATAACCCTATATGGAAGGCGTATCAAGAGTCGAAAAGAAAAAGAGAAGAGGTCTACCGTCGTCTTGCTAACTCCTAGATTCTTAACGATTGAAGAGATCTTGTGGCTTCACGATGATCAAATTGCTAGTTTTGGTGGCACAACTGGCGTTAGAGATCTTGGTTTGCTAGATTCGGCGTTATCTCAACCAAAAGCAAGCTTCGGCGGCGAGCTGCTTCATCCGACTATAGCGGAGCAAGCAGCCGCTTACTTATATCATCTAGCGATGAACCATCCGTTTGTTGATGGAAATAAAAGAACAGCGCTGGCTTCGATGGAAGCGTTTATTCTGGCAAATGGCTATCGACTAGAGCTGACTAACGATGAAGTTTATGAGCTTGTGCTAAATGTAGTAGAAGGTTATACCAGTAAGGTTGAGTTGGCTAAGAATCTGGCATCTGTCATACGTCACGAGCTTCTTTAAATTGGTAACTCCAGGTTAAATCTTCTACTAAAGAGCAAACCAGTCGATGAGCTTGCGAGCAATGCTGAGTTCGCCAGGGACGGGCGGCAGGTTGCTTTTGTGGAACCAGGCGGCGGCTTCTATTTCTGTTGGATCGGGCACGATTTCTCCGCTGGCGTACTCGGCGGTAAAGCCTACCATAAGAGAGTCTGGGAAGGGCCAGGGCTGAGAGCCGAAGTAGCGGATATTTTTAATTGCGATGCCGACTTCTTCTTTTACTTCACGGGCGACCGTTTCTTCTAAGGATTCACCGGGTTCTACAAAGCCTGCGAGTACGCTGTACATGCCTGCTTTGAAGCGGGGAGCGCGGGCGAGCAAGATGTCTTCTCCTTTGTAGATGAGCATGATGACGGCGGGTGAGAGGCGTGGGTATTGGCGAAGGCTGCATTTTGGGCAGCGTTTGGCGCGTTCGGTGAGGGCTTGCTGCATAGGGGTGGCGCAGTGGCCGCAGTATTGATGGGTGCGATCCCAGGTGATGAGCTGAACGGCACGGGCGGCGATCGCAAACAAATCGTCTGGCAAAATGGTGTGGAGCGATCGCAAATTCTGAAAGGTGAGATTTTCGGGCAGGTCAGATTTTTCTGCGAGTTCGGCGGCAATGCAGGGTTGGCCGTTGAGATAACCGAGGAATTGAGTGCGCTGCGATCGCAATCCTAAGGCTTCTAAAGTGGGTGACTGCGGCAGGCGGCCAGTAAAGAGTTTGGCGTCGGTGCTGATGAGGGTGTGTGTGGTCGTGAGTAGATGGGCGCGATCGCAAATGAACCACCAAACGGGCGCGGCCGGGTCTAGTGTTTCTTTGGGCGCGGTGGCCGGGGTGAAATGAGCCGGTAGGGTGAAGGGCTGCGGAATCATAGGGAGTGAATTGACTGGGGAGAAGGCGTTATCGGGGGCGGGCCAAGGCCGGGATTCGACGGGCTGAGGCGGATAGCGTCGATAGGGCGACTTCCCATACCAGCCGGGGTTGAACGTAGGCTAGTAAATGAGTTCGGGCTTTTTCTAATACTTTTAGCTCTTCGCTGTTGCTGAGTCCTTGCTGCCAGTAACGGTGCTGTAAGTAGTCGATTAGCCAGAGCTGGGCTTCGGTGTCTAGCGCCTGGTTAATGTCGCGGGCGGCGGTGAGGGCGGCTCGTAGGGTGACGGGTGGTTTTTCTAACTGAGTTAGGAGTTCTAGAGGGAGGGTTTGTAGCTGCTGCCAGCTCTCGATGGCTCGGCCTGGGGAGCCTTGGGCGATCGCCATGACTTCTATAGAGCCTAAAATCTCTGGGTGTCCTGTTTGAGTCAGAACTGCGGCCATTTGCGCGGCGTTGAGGCGGCGGAAGGGGACGGACTGGCAGCGAGAAATTAGGGTGGGTAGAAGTGATTGCGGGCTGGGTGCCATTAAAACCAGGGTGGCCCGACCGGGTTCTTCTAGGGTTTTGAGAAGGGCATTGGCGGCGGACTCGGCCATGCGTTCGGCCTGCTCTACGATGACGACGGCGCGGCTAGATTCGAGGGCGGGTCGGCTTAAAAATTGGGCGATGCTGCGGATTTGAGGGAGACGAATGCGTGGCGGGCTTTTGCGCTTGAGTCCGGCTTCGGCGGCTTGGGTCGGGGTGAGGAGATTGCCGTTGTGCAGGTAGGTGGGTTCTACCCAGAGCAAATCGGGGTGGTTGCGATCGCGGATTCGTCGGGTAAGGGCGGTGCGGTCGGTTGGCGGCTTGCGATTGGGTTTGGCAGTTAGCAGTAATTCGGCGAAGGCGGCTGCTGCTAAAGATTTTCCGGTTCCATTGGGGCCGACAAATAGGTAGCCAGGGGCAATGCGCTGTAAGGCCACTGCGCGGTTTAGGAGGGTGATTGCCTGGGTTTGTCCGACCAAGGCGGCAAAGGGATCTGAGGTCACTGATTTTTTCTTATTTGGAAGTGGTCGAAAACCAGTGGGCGATTTGCTGCTGAAGTACCTGCTGAATTTCGGCGGCGACGGTTTCTATGGGGCGATCGCCAAAAATCTCCACGGTGGGGCCGCTGCTGAGTGGATGAGGTTTACCCGCATCGGTGGTTTGGGCCAAGGCCGTAAAGCCGTCGCACACTCGCTGATGAAAGGAGTTCCCGGCTTGCTCTATGCGGTCGGCCTGACCCCGCTGGTGCATTCTAGCAAGTCCTACCGCCGGAGAAACGTTAAGCCAGAGGGTAAGGTCGCTTTTAAGCTGGCTGGTGGCAATTTGGTTGAGCTGATGGATCAGATCTAGGTCTAGTTGGCGACCGTATCCCTGGTAAGCGACGGTCGAATCTGTGTAGCGATCGCACAGTACCCAATAGCCCGCTTCTAGCCAGGGAATCAGGGTTTCCTCTACATGCTGAGCGCGATCGGCAGCGTATAGCAGCAGCTCTGTTTTACTGGCAATAGCTGATGTTGATGACTCGCACGGGTTGAGCAAGAGCTGGCGAATTTGTTTTCCCAAGGAGGTTCCGCCCGGTTCTCTGGTCAACTTTACGCCTTTAAAGCTGTCTTTAGTTGGCAGCAGGGTTAAGGCTGCCTTGGTCTTAAGCTCATCTTCTAACCACTGGTGAAGCCTTTGTATTTGAGTCGTTTTGCCGCTGCCCTCGCCGCCTTCAAAGACAATAAATTTTCCTCTCATGATGTGGCTCTGTTCAGTGTTTTTTCTAGTCGGGGTGTACAATTTATACTGCGCTTAAGGTTTTGGGCTAACTCACCCTATTCCCTATTCTTAAAAACAACGGTATCCTGTCAATGATCCGCGTCTTTGTTGATGTGGAGCTGTGCGAATGTATTTCAGTGTTTTCTATGGCTCGCTATACTAACTTTTTTATGACAGGCGCTTCTTCAGAAGAGATCAATCACGCTCTCGTCGGTGCGTTAGCAGCCTGTAACCTCGATCTGGTGTATCAAGATCCTGTCTGCATCGTAGCCAAAGAGAAGGCGGGCAAGGTGCCTTTTGCCCAGTTAGCCACTATCGAACTGCTGATTAGCCCACCGACTGTGGAGAGCGGCGGCTCGAAGATTGATTTGGTGGTGAAAAATGAGGAACTGCCGCTGCGGATGCAAAACCACTGTAAAGAGGTGTTTTCGCAGGTAAACCAGGCGATTACGGAGGCCCATGCACCTAGTCCGGTTGCCTCTTAGATTTTTGGACCAGCGGCCTAACTTTTGTGTGCGGGCTATCGTGATTGTAAATAGACGCGTTAGGCTATCGAAGCAGTGGTGGTCGCGGAGGCACTTGAGCGATGTCAAATTTTCATAGCGGCGATCAGCGCTCTGGTAAAACAGCTTCTTCTCAGCATTCGTCATCTAGTCATTCTCACGCTGAACGTTTGCCGTCTAGTGCTGCTAATCATCACCGCGATCGCAGTGGCTCTGAGAACCCTCATGGGTCGGGTCATGACCACGGACATGTTCATCATCACAACTATGCTGATTATCGCGCTGAGGTGCGGCGGGTACTGGTGCTGACCTTAGTGCTGAATATTGTAGTGGTGGTGCTGAAAGCTGGCGTAGGCTACTGGACGGGGTCGCTTAGCCTGATGGCAGATGCACTGCACAGCGTTACGGATAGTGCGAATAATGTTTTGGGGCTAGTGACGAATCAATTAGCTTCGCCTGAACCGGATAGGGATCATCCTTACGGACATCAGAAGTATGAAGCGGTTGGCACTTTGGGCATTGCGGCCTTTTTAGGCATTGCCTGCTTTGAAATCTTAAAAGGGGCTGGAGAGCGCATTGTTTTGGGGGGCGAACCCGTCAGAATGGAGGCGATGGCGCTGTGGATTATGCTGGCGGTGCTGGGAATTAACATTTTTGTGGCATTTTACGAGCGCCGCGTGGGAAATCGGTTGGGCAGCAACATCTTGGTGGCGGATGCTCAGCATACGATGAGCGATATCTGGATTACGATTGCGGTGATGGGCGGCTTAATTGGTGTGTGGGTCGGTCAGGACTGGCTAGATGTGGCGCTGGCGTTTCCGGTAGCGCTGCTGGTAATTCGGAGCGGCTGGACGGTGCTCTCGGCGAATTTGCCCTGGTTAGTAGATGAGATGGCGATCGCGCCTGAGGCGATTCATGCGGCGGTGATGCAGATCCCTGGGGTGCTGAACTGTCATAACATTGCATCACGTGGGTTGCTAGGTCGTCAGGTATTTATTGATATGCATTTGATTGTTGAACCCAAAGACGTGCTGAGCGCTCACCACATTACCGAGCAGGTAGAACAGACGCTAGCGGAAGAATTTGGGCCGACGAGGGTGACAATTCATGTGGAGCCGCCTAGCTATGTAGAAAGAGAGATTTCTTACGGCGAAAGGTATCTGTCATGAATTTACCTACCTGGATTACCGTCTCTCGCTTGCTGGGTGTCCCGATTATTCTAGTCGCCTTGTTAGAGCCGACTGATTATCGCCGCTGGCTGAGCGTGGTTGCCTTTGTGATCTTCGCGGGAACAGACTGGCTCGATGGCTATCTGGCTCGTAAACTCAATCAGGTGACTGATTTAGGTAAGTTTTTAGATCCACTAGTAGATAAGCTGCTGGTGATGGCTCCTTTGATGGCTCTAGTTGAGATGGGTGAGATTCCGGCTTGGGGCGTGTTTTTAATCTTAGCCAGAGAGCTGACGATTTCTGGATGGCGGGTTAATCCTACTTTTCAGCAAGGTGCGGTGCCGGGGGCAGGAATTTGGGGAAAGGCGAAAACGGTGGTGCAGATTGTGGCGATCGCTATTCTTCTAGCTCCACTCTCGGGTATCTGGCAAATGCTTGGTATAGTACTCTTTTGGGTGGCGGTTGCGCTTACCTGGATTTCTGGATTGTTGTACTTGCTACCGGCTCAAAAGCAAGGTGCAAAAACTATCTGAGCTTAGGAACGAGGATTAAACAAGATGCATTTCTATAGATCGGTAGGTTCTGGCTTCGACTACGCTCAGCCAGCGTTGTCTGCTGATACCGAACCCTGAGCGTAGTCGAAGGGTGGCTGGTGAGAAGAAATCGGTAATTTATTTAATCCTCGTTCCTTACTCAGTTCATTACCATATCAACCCCTACCCCGAAATCAAAATGTGAGAGCCATCCTGGTCTTTAGTCACATCTATGCGGGTTTGGAAGGCTTCACGGAAGTGGGGCATGTGGGTGATGGTGAGAATGCAGGCGAAGTCGGGGGCGATCGCTTCAATAGCCGCAATCAAGCGATCGCAGCCCTCGCGGTCTTGAGTCCCAAAGCCTTCGTCTACAATCAGCATTTTTAGCGACATGCCAGAGCGCAAAGCGAGGAGTCGGGCGATCGCTAGTCGAATAGCAAAGTTTACGCGAAAGGCTTCTCCGCCTGAGTAAGTCTCGTAGGGGCGGGTGCCGCGAGCGTCGGCAATGAGAATATCTAGCGTGTCTATTTTTCTGTTGTTTCGACCCGATTTTTGCGTTACAAACTGGACGTGGAGCTGGTGATCGCTGAGTTTGCCTAGAATTTGGTTGGTCTCGGCTTCTAGCTGAGGGAGCAGGTTCTCAACCATTAGCGACTGAATGCCGTTGCGTCCAAAGGCGGTTGATAGGGACTTGTATACCTGATATTTATGAGCGAGGTCGCTGAGTCTTTGCTGATGCTTTTCTCTTTGAGTTTTTAAGTTTTCTAGCTGTGAAAGCTGCTGCTGGAGCCTGCCTAGCTGGGAGAGTTGGCGATCGCGCTGGGCTTGATAGTTAGCGATTGAGGACTCTGTTGCTGCAATCTCGGCCTGTAGGTTGGGGTACTCAGCGAACGTTTGCTTTAGGTGGGAGACATTTTTTTCAATTTCTGTTTGTGTAGTCTCTTGTTGTTCGCAGATCTTCAATATGTTTGAAAGCTGTTGTGTTAGACCTTTTTCTTGCGATCGCGCTTGCTGCAATGTCTGATAACGTTTGTCCCAAAGGCTCGCCTGACGAAGCTGCGCTCTGAGCTGATTATGTTGTGCGAGGCTGTAGTTTAACGTTAACAAGCAATCTTCTATTTGCTGAAGGGCTTTGTACGATTCGCTTGTTTTGATCGTTTCTAAGGCAGCTAGCGTGTCTTGAAGGCTGCGTTCGACTTTGGGTTTTTGAGTGCGAATTTTGTTTAGCCGGTGTTCGGCCTGTCTGATCTCGGCGTACTTTATCTCGCTCCATCTTAGGCGTTCTATTTGAGCGCGCACCAAGGCATGATCGCGGTCGTCGTAGGCGATCGCGGCCAACTGCCTTTCTACTTGCTGCAATTCTTCGTGCAGGTTTTCTGCATAGTCGTTTTCTTGTAAGCAGCGTTCTAACTGCGATCGCTCAGATCCCATCTCCTGAATTCGATTTTGCAGCGTATTTGTGGAGGCTAGCTTGGCTTTTAGCTGTCCGCGTTCTTCTAGCACGGGCGCATACTTAGCGAGTTCTTCTTCTAGCTCTCGGTATTCTCGTCGCAGGGTCTGAATTTCACTCTCGCAGACGGCCAACTGCTCTCTAACCACCCAAATTTGGTTTTGGATGTCGTCTCGCTCTTGATGGGTGCGATCGCGCAATTCTTGCCAGGTTTTTCCTTCTAAGGTTTGCTCGCATAACGGACAGCAGGCCGCATCTGGATCTGCTAGCTGCTTCAGGGTTTGGTCAAACTGGGCGAGCTGAATTTCGTAGTTTACCTGATTTGCCTGTAGCCGCTCCATAAAGCTGCGCCGTTCAATTCCTTTTTGTCGCACCGCTTCGCGATAAGTCCGGCGCTGCTCTAAGTACTCGATGCGATGAGTCACTTCGACGGCTGCTTGCCTGAGCTGGGGTGCTTGGGTGTGCTGGATCTCCATCTGGGCATGGCGGTTGTCTAGCTCTTCGATACGGGTGACCAGGCGCGTATGAGCTTGTTCTATTTTGGACTGTAGCTGTTGTTGTCTCTGCTGCAAGGGGACGTATCTAGACTGCATTTTGTCTAGCTGTCGTAGCTGTTTTTTGGCTAGGCGATAGTCTTCCTGTTTTTGGGTTATCTCCGTTTTTCTCTCTAAAGTCTTAAGGAGTTCTTGCTCTTGGGAGTGTAAGTCGGCGAGCTGCGCCTTGTGCTGATTGAGCTGACTTTGCTGCTGCTGTTGCTGATCTCCTAAGACTTGCTGATAGTGAAACTTCTGCGACTGAGCTTCCTGGTAAGTCTGAAACTGTTTTGCCTGTTCTTCTTCCGCGCGTTTAAGGCTCGAAAGCCTCTGCTGTTGTTGCTCTACTTCGTCTGTCTGGGCTAGGGTAGACAGACATTCTTGCAAGGCTTGCTGAGCCTGGTGCAAACTCACTTGGCTGACATGGAGCGTTGCCCTCTGGTGCTGAAGCTGCTGCTCGGCCAATGCTAGCTGTTGACTACAGTGGGTTTTTTGTTGTTTTCTCAGGTTGAGTGCTTCTAGCTTGGCTTGCTGCTGCTGGTAGGTAGCTTGTTGCTTTTCTAAGTCGGACTTTAACTTTTCGTGGTCGGCTTGAATCTGGCCTTGGGTTTCTATTTGAGCGGTTAATTGAGAGAAAAGAGCTTCTAATGGCTGCACCTGAGCTTGGTAGCCACGGGCTTTTTCTTTGGCCTGCTCAGCTAAGCGATCGTAATGGTCTAGCTTTAGCAGATCGGCGAGTACCTGCTTGCGATCGCCCGGTCGCTTCAGCATGAACTCATCGGCGCGGCCCTGGCGTAAATAAGCTGCGTTTACAAAGGTTTCGTAGTCGATTTTGAGCTGGCTGAGAATGTATCGCTGAGTGGCACGAGTGCCTTTTTGGGTAATAGTTTTGAACGGAGAGCCGTCTATTCCTTGGGTTGAATCACTGCCTGCTGGGGACTGCTGAATTTGAAATTCTAGGGCGCTGTTTTGATTGCGGCGGCGGGTGCGGATGATGCGGTAGGTTTGGGCGTTGTGCTCAAAGCAAAAGCTGACCTGGACTTCTTTGGCACCCTGGCGAATGATATCGTCTTCGGCGCTGACTCGGCTTTGGCCCCACACGCACCAGGCGATCGCTTCCAGCAAAGACGATTTACCCGCACCGTTCGGGCCACAGACACAGGCAACATGCAGCCCATCAAAATTCAGGGTCACCTCTTGGTAGCTCAAAAAGTTTTGAAGCGTGAGCTGCTTTGGAATCATCCGGCCACTGGCCCCACTAGCGTTTGTACTACTATGTTGCCTTTAAATCATAGCAGTACAAACGATCTGAAGTACGAATGATCTAGCCAAGATCTGGTTTTTGAGTCAGTGCGATCGCCTATCGCCTAAGTTGCCGTGAGACACAGTTCGCGACTGATATTAGGTAGATAGCGATTTTCGGCCAATAAAAAAAGCGGGGCTAGGAACTCCGCTTTTTTGTAATATTCTGTAATATTTAGCCAACTTGTTTGGCAGAATCTGCCTTACTCGTCGTCGTCGTCATCGTCATCGCTAGACGGGTACTCGAAGCTATTGGACTGGTTGGTCAGCACAGATTTACCTAGAGAAAGCGCTCGCTGTGCTTGGACGGCAGCTTTGTGTTTCCAGGTCGCTTTGCGACTGTTGCGTTTGGATTTTGAAGTCTTTTTCTTAGGAGCCGCCATGAGCGTACGTTTCTACAATATGTAATCAGCTTTGCCAGTGTAGTGTATTTTTGGGCTGGCGAAAAGCGCTAGCGAGAAGATTGTCTTGGTTATTTTACGAAAAGTGCTGAAAGCTTTGATGCTTAATGACTTGGGTGCAGCCATCGGGTGAGCGTAGCTGGACGGTGCCTGAGTCGGTGGTGATGCCGATGGCGATCGCGCTCTTACACACAGCTAAAAAGCAATTAGCGATTTTAGGCGAAAGACACAGCACTAGCTCAAAATCTTCTCCGCCGTAAAGCGTCCATTTCAGCGCTTTTTTAGCACCTACAAAGGCGACTAACTCTGTAGGAATAGACAAATAAGACTGTGCTATTTCTATGCCGACTCCACTGCGCTGACTGATTTGTAGAAGGGCGTTGGCTAGACCGTCGCTGCTGTCCATGCCGCTGATAGTGGGATGAGGGTGGATGGATTGGATCTGGGCGATCGCGTCAAATCGGGGAACGGGATACTGATGCGCTTCAATCCACTTTGTCTGCTTGGAGCCGTCGGGAGAACTGCCTGAATCTGCTGATTCTAGTAAAACGGCTAACCCAGCTCTAGAGAGGCCGTGGCGTCCTGTCATCACGACGGTCATTCCTGGAAATGCTGTATGTCGAAAAATGGCTTGTTGGGGCTGAACTTGACCGAGTGCTGTAATCGAGATCGTTCGCTGATTAGCTCGACACAGATCGCCGCCGATGATCGCGCCGCCATACTGAGTGAGACAATCGGCTATGCCTTGATAGAGATGCTGAACCCAGGGCCAGGGGGTTTGAGGAGGGAGACCCAAGCCGATGGTGATGCCTAGTGGGGCCGCGCCCATGGCGGCTAGATCTGAGAGATTGGCGGCGGTGGCTCGCCAGCCGACTGAGTGCGGGGGGGTGGTGCGATCGCTAAAATGCACACCGTCTGTCAGCATGTCTGTAGTGACGACTAACTGATGATCGGGCGCAACCTTCAGCAAAGCGCCATCGTCGCCCACAACATCAGCACAGAAAGGTCTTAGACGTTCTAGTAAGGCCAGCTCGCCAATTTCAGCAATCGTTTCCACCGCATCAGACATAGGCAATTCATCGGCTTAAATAGAAGGGCACTTGCGGGCTGAGCATCTTGTTTGTTCTAGGTAAAACGCTAAGAGGCTTGTCCGGCAAGCGCTGCATATTCTGAACAATCGACTCAACCAACTAAGCTTTGGGTTCGATTAAGTTATCCAGACCGTCTACGACTCTAGCTGAGATGATTTTGTCACCAGCGCTGAGATTTCTCAAAACGTCTTTGCCGTCGATGGTGTAGCCAAATACAGCGTACCGACCATCTAAAAGGTTACGGCCAGCGGGCGTTAGCTCTGCTTCAAACAGGAAGAAGAAAAACTGAGAGGAGCCGCCGTTATTATTATCACCGGGGCGAGCCAAGGCTAGGCTGCCGTAGGAGTTAAAGGGCAGCACCGGCGTATCCATAAATCGACCGAGTTCTTCTAGCGTAGAGCCGTAGATCGGCTGCTCGTCGTCTTTGACTAAAATCTCCATCGGAATGGCCCGATATTCTTTTGTCTTAGGATCGATGTAGCCTTCGTCTTTGCCTTCGGGGTCGCCAGTTTGCAGTACGTAGAAGTCTTCGGCGCGGATAAAGGGCAGGCCGTCGTAGAATTTTTTATTGACCAAATCTATAAAGTTACCGGCGGTGACGGGGGCGCTGTAGCCATCGGCAACCACAGTGATGTTGCCTTTGTCGGTGGTAAACTCGACGGTGGCGCGGCCTTTTAGCTGAGGTAGATTATCGTACTCGGCGGGCACTTCGAACGGGTAGCCGTCAACCATCAGTTCTTCAATCTCGCCGACCTGGTTAAGGAGCTGCTTGCGCTCTGTCCAGACGCCTTCTTTATCCTTATTTTCAGCGGCTGTTTTTAGCGGCTCTATCCCAGCGGATAGGCTGTCTAAAAGTGACTCGGCCTGAGCTTTTCGATCTGCTGGAATGGAGGCTAAAATGGCGTCTCGCTTGCGTGCTAGAATCCGCTCTGCTTTACTGGCATCTCTTTGAATAGGCCCCCAGCGCTTGCTGCGCAAACGGTTGGAGATGCCTTCTAGCTCGTCTTGAACCTGACGAATTTCCTTGTTGTCTATGGGTAGCGAGTACCGCAGTAAGGCTCTGCCGTCGGTAATGGCGTTACCAGGCGGGAGTCCGGCGATCAGTGAGTTAGATAGCGGATTGATCAATGAATTAAGTGAACTGGCTTGGACGGGATTGGCGCTGAACAAACAGGCTATTGAGAGCGCTGTGCACAACAGCAGACTGGCGCAAATTTTTTTTATTTTCATGGAAAAACAAAGACGTCTTCTTAGGGAGCTTTCGATTTAGATCTTGCCATAGTCTGCGTCATAGTCTAGAAGCGCTGAGTTAAGAGAGGAGGGCTTTTGTACTTTTACAAACCCTGTGGGCTAGGCGAAGGGCAATTGACCGCCGAGCGGTACAATAAGTGCCGATTGCCTTCGCAAACCTAATTTCATCACCATGATTTCAAGCAACGATTTTCGCACTGGCACTAGCATTGAGTTAGACGGATCTGTGTGGCGCGTCGTGGAGTTTTTGCATGTTAAGCCGGGTAAAGGCTCTGCTTTTGTGCGCACCAAGCTAAAGAATGTGCAGACTGGCAGCACTGTCGATAAGACTTTTCGGGCGGGCGAAACAATGGCCCAGGCCATTCTCGAAAAGAACAATCGGCAGCATACTTATCGCGAGGGCGATCAGTATGTATTTATGGATATGGACACCTATGAAGAAAGCCGCCTGAGTGAAGATCAAATTGGGCCGGGTGTAAAGTACCTTAAAGAAGAGATGGAGGTGACGGTGCTGACCTGGAATGACAGGGTGCTAGAGGTGGAGCTGCCGAATTCGGTAACGCTAGAGGTGACGCAGACCGATCCGGGCGTGAAGGGCGATACGGCCACGGGTGGGACTAAGCCTGCTACCGTTGAAACTGGCGCACAGGTGATGGTGCCGCTGTTTATTTCGAAGGGCGAGCGGATCAAGATTGATACGCGTAACGATACCTATTTGGGCCGTGAGACCTGAGATTTTTAAGCTATCTGTAGAATAAATTTTTCTCGTAAGCTAATTTTTCAGGACTAATTTTTCAAAGCGCATACTGTATGGGGTTTTATTGGTGAATCTTAGTTTTGATGAGCTGCGCGAGCTAGTAGATGTTCTTAATCAGACTGATATTGCTGAGCTGAAGCTAAAGAGTTCTGAGTTTGAGCTAACGCTGCGTAAGCCATCGGCCTTACAGCCCAATGTCATGATGAGCGCTGCCCCATCTGGGCCTGCTGTTTCTACGGGTGCAGTGCCTACTCCAGCAGCGGCAGCGCCTTTATCCGAGTCAGCAGCCCCTATCGCTCCGGTCGTTGATCCTTCTCTTGTGGAGATTACTGCGCCGATGGTGGGGACGTTTTATCGTTCGCCTGCACCGGAGGAAGCGATGTTTGTGGAAGTGGGCGATCGCATCCAGTCTGGTCAGACGGTTTGTATTATTGAGGCAATGAAGCTGATGAACGAGCTGGAGACAGAAGTTTCTGGCGAAATTGTCGCCATTCTAGTGGAGAATGCTGCACCAGTTGAGTTTGGTCAGGTATTAATGCGGGTGCGTCCGGCGAAGTAGGCATGTGAATAATGATAGATAATGAATAGTGATGACTAATTGTTAGGATTTGCTATGTTGTAAGAGCATTAAGTTAGTTTGCGCTCGATATAGTACTGTGCGAATAGGGCCTTAAGCTGCTTGGCTTGCCTATTTTGCCGATAAGACTAGCCGCAATAACTGGGTACTCAGGAGGAAGATTTATGACAGAAGGCATGATGAAGAACAGCGCCCGTCTTGAGCACAAGCCCCACGCTCGACCCGCTAACGTCGCTGCTTCACATTCGAGCCGACTGTATCATCGTTTAGAAGAAGCGTTGAGTTCAGGCAGCGAGGTCTGGTTTAGGATGCCGGGGACTCGTTTAGTCGGCATTCCGATTTATTTAGATGCTGACTATGTAGAAGTGGTCGATGTTGATGTGGCCGAAGGTTTTGAAGATGAGGACTTGCCGGAGGAGCCTTATCAGCGAACGGTATGGCTGGTTCGACTAGAAGAGATTAGCGCGATATCTTACGCCACTGATCGCTGGAGCAAGGAGCGCTTTGAGCGTTTGCTAGAGCAGCCGGATAAGGACGATGCGAAAGAAGGATCGCAGAAGGAAGAAGAGATAGAAGACAAGTCGGCGGAGTAAGGCTATTTTGGGACATTTCGATTATGCTCAATGCCCAATTTGCCGTAGCTAGAGGGCTGAGCGTAGCCGAAGTCCGGCTTCAGCTAGACCGATCAATGACCTGAGTTGAGTTGAGAAATTTCTTCGGCGTAAGCGATCGCAGCGTCGGCGTAGGTATAAGTCTTAGACCTCACTGCACCAGACGGAGCAATGAGGGTTTCAGCTTCTGTCTGGTTGCGTTCGAGCTGAGAAAGGACAGTTGCGGCGGCAGTTGTAGCTTCATTTTCGGTGATACCTGGAACGACTGGAACGACCGCATCGCCGCCCGCGCCGAGGGAGGCTGGGTTATGGGCGTTGACGACGACTCGTTTGCTGAAAGAAACGGCTTCGGCAATGGGAGAGCCGAAGCCTTCGTTTTGGGAAAGAAAGACGACGGCGGTTGACTGTCCGTACCAGGCAGCGAGTTCTGCGTCTGTGGTAAAGCCGTGATAATAGGCCCAGGGTAGGGCTTCAACCTCTTGTAGGAAGGCTTCACCGGCTTGCTGAGTGGATTTGTTCATGCCGCCGAGGAAGTGAATTTCCCAGGGGGTGCCTGTGAGGGTGCGGAGGGCTTGGGTGAGGGCGATCGCTTCGGGCAGCTTTTTACCAGCGGGGTCTATACGACCGACTGAGAGTAGAAAGGGGGCTGAGGGAGGATTTATCTTCGCGGGTGTGAGGTTGGCTAAGGGAGAGTCTAGACCGTTGGGGATGGTTCTGATTTTTTGGCGCAGGCTGGGCTGCGGGCGAAAGCTGCGCAGGTCGGCGGTGGTGGCTTCGCTGATGGTGATAATTTTTTTGGCCCAGGCTATAGAGGCTTCTAAGTACATCCAGGCTCGCAGCGTGGTTTTAACCTGAGAGCCGTATTTTTCTTTAGCTTTCCATTCGTTAACGTCGTGCAGTACGACAATGCTGGGTGGATGCCAGGGCAGCACCATGGGGTTCGATAGCCAGATAACTTGGTCGATGCCGGATTGGTGGCAGTAACTAGAAAAATTAGTGGCTACCCAGGCGAATCGCTTGATGGGTGAATAGTCTAGCGCTGGGAGGACGCTGACTTTTTCGGGCGATCGCTGCTGAAGTGACTGGATGGCGGGCGTTTGGCTTAGTGCGTTGGGAGAGGTGATAACTTTGGCGTCGATGCCACGTTTATCGAGTGCATCTATTAAGGGCGGTAGCAACCGGTCTATAAATGTGCCGATACCCATTCTTGCGCCCAAGTAATGTCCGACTAATCCGATGGTCATAGACTGCTTTTGCCCTGTCAAGATAGTTTTACTCTTAGCTTCTTAATGTATACGCCGACATAGAGTATTTTTCAGTACAGCTTGAAACCTTACTTAATTCTGTTTAAACTTCATGTTGGAATTTACTCAACAACTCATAAATAAATAGAAGGTTCTATTTTGATGAAGCAGGCGGTGACGCGATCGCTATAAGCGTTAGTTACACAGGTTACTTTAGCGCTCTTGCAAACTGCGAGGGTCTAAGGCATCGCGCAGGCCGTCGCCGAGGACGTTGAAGGAGAGAACGGTGATGACGATGAGCGCGGCGGGGGGCCAGATGAGCCAGGGGTTGAGGACAAGGATGGCGGCGTTGTTGCCAGCGGTGAGCATATTGCCCCAGGAGGGATCGGGTTCTTGAATGCCGAGGCCGATGAGACTAAGGACGGCTTCGGAGATAATATATCCGGGGACGGCGAGGGTGGCTGAGATGATGATGTAGGTGGCGGTTTGCGGCAGGATGTGGCGGATGATGATGTGGAGCGATCGCCCGCCCATAGACTGAGAGGCTTGCACAAAGGTTCTTTCTTTGAGTGAGAGAACTTCGCCACGAATGACCCTAGCGAGACCAGCCCAGGTGATGAATGAGATGATGATAACGATGAGCAGAAAACGCTCGGAGCTGCTGAGGCCCTGGGGTAAGATGACGCTGAGTGAGACGAGCAGGTAGATAGAGGGGATGGTCATAATGACCTCTACAATACGCATCAAAATGGCATCGACTGCGCCACCGAAGTAGCCGGAGATACCGCCGACGAGCATTCCGAGCGGAAATGAGATGGCGATACCGACTAGCCCAATGCTGAGGCTGATGCGTCCGCCGTAGACTAAGCGGCTAAAAACGTCTCTCGCTGAGTTGTCCGTGCCTAGCAGATTGAAGTAGGCAGGGACGAGTTCAACGGCTTCAGGGGTTTCGTCGCCTGCTACAACCGCTGTGGGACTAAATTGAGTGGGGCTGTTTTCGCCAGTGGTGCCAAATAGGTGAAGATTGCCGGGAATGCCATTAAAGAGGGTGACTTCGTTGAGTTCTATAGGTTCGTCGAAAGAGAACTGGGTGATAAAGGGAAAGGAGAGCTTGAAGAGCTGATAGTCTTCGCCCTTTACAAAAAGTCGTAGTGGGGTAGGACGGCTGAAGTCTACTTCTAAGGCTTGCTCACCGGTTTGACGATTGATCGGGCCTTGAATGGTGGGATAGACATGAGGGCCGATCATCTGGCCATTTTGTTGGGTGCGCCAGTAGATTTGGGTGGGCGGCAGTAGGGAACCGCTTTGCTGCGATGCGGTGGGTTCGTAAGGGGCAACAATATCGCCGAAGATGACTGCGATGTAAAAGATTATCAGCACGATGGCTCCGGTGCGAGCAATCGGGTTGTGCTTGAGCTTTTGCCACCAAGATTTGGATTCCATTGCGATCGCGAGCGTTACCGCTAGATTTATCTTTGGAGATTAGAGTAGCAGCAAACAAGCTCGCCTATTTGCGATTAGCATCAGCTACTTAGGGGCTAGCGATCGCCTTTTGAGTTTTACTTTGACTGATGAACTGGGTTGCTAGCGCGATCGCTCTAAATCAACAACCTCAAGTAGCTATTTTCTAGATTGGCTGAGGCTGAAGCACAAGCGGCTATCTGTGAGTAATGATAGTTGATGTTAAACTTTTGTAAACTGAGCCAAGACACAAGGCTAGGACGGCTCTATTTCTACAGATGTTTATCTGTAGATAGGCTGTCGGCACTTCTAGCTGACCTCAATTTTCATCCTTAAATACTCTTTCGCATTTACCTGTGACCTACCAAGATTTTCAGCGCCAGGAAGACGACGCTCCGCTAGATGATGCGCTGGGCGTCGATTTTATTCCAAAGGACATTGCTCCAGGTTCGAAGCCGGTCGGTCGTGGCGGTTGGCTCAGTGGGCCAAAGGGTCTATTGATTGGGCTAGGGCTTGGCCTGGGATTGGCATTTGGGGCCACTCGCATAGCGACTTCTAGAACGCCTGATGACCCTGCTAGCGTTGGGTCTGAGCAGGTGGCGAGTGCGAGCGTGACGGTGGCGATCGCTGAGCGCGAACCGATTCAGCAGACGATTGAGACGACGGGGACGGTGGAGGCGTTTGATTTGCTTTCGGTGTCGCCGAGAGCGAGTGGGTTGCAGATTTTGTCGGTGCTGGTGCGTGAGGGCGATCGCGTGGAGGCAGGTCAGGTGTTGGCGGTACTGGATGATTCGGTACTGCGGGCGCAGATGGATCAGGCGAGGGCGCAGGTGAGTGCGGCTAGGGCGCAGGTAGTGCAGGCAGAGGCGCAGGTGGCGCAGAACCGGGCGACGTTGGCGGAGGCGCAGGAGCGGGTGGGCCGCTATGAGTCTTTGTTTGCAAAGGGGGCGATTAGTGCGGAGGAGCTGGCTTCTCGGCGGACAACGGCGATAACTGAGGGGCAGACAGTGGGGTCGGCGATCGCGGCGGTAGATAGCGCTGAGGCGACGGTTCGCAGCGCTCAGGCGGAGGTGGATCGGCTGATGACGCAGCTTGCGCAGACTGAGGTTCTGGCTCCGGCGAGCGGGGTGATTGCGAGTAAGACAGCGACAGTAGGCGATACGGCGAGCGCGGGTAATCCGCTGTTTGAAATTATTAGTGGCGATCAGCTAGATCTGGCGGTGAAGATTCCACAGACGCAGCTAGCACAAATTAATCTGGGGACGACGGTGCGGATTACGTCTGGATCGGATGCGAATCTTCAGCTTCAGGGGCAGGTGCGCAGCATTGATCCGACGGTTGACCCGCAGACTCGGCAAGCGACGGTGAAAATTGGGCTGCCAGGGAGCGAACGCCTGCGGCCTGGAATGTTTTTGAAAGCGGCAATTGTGACCGGTTCGCAGCAGGGCGTGGTAGTGCCAGCAGATGCGGTTTTGCCGCAGCCGAGCGGTGATTTTATCGTTTACACGGTGGCTGGAGGTAGTTCAGCCGAGCCACAGGCGGTGCAAGCGCAGTCGGTAGAAGTGGGGACTCGGATTCCGGCGAAGGGGGATGAACCCGCGAAAATTGAGATTGCGAATGGGTTGCCAGATGGGGCGGCGGTGGTGACTGAAGGGGCCAGTTATTTGCAAGATGGTGAGTTAGTAGAGGTGGTGCGCTGATGTTTAATATTTCTGCCTGGTCGATTAAGCGGCCGGTGCCGACGATTGTGCTGTTTTTGGTGCTGACGCTGGCCGGGATGCTGGCGTTTACGCGGCTGGGAATTGACGCGAACCCGAATATTGATATTCCGGCGGTGCTGGTTCAGGTGCAGCAGACAGGGGCGGGGCCGGAGGAGATGGAGACTCAGGTGACCAAGAAGGTGGAAAACGCCGTTGCGGGGCTTGGCAATATTGATAAATTGACCTCTACTGTGAGCGATGGGTCTTCACAAACGGTGATTGAGTTTGCGCTGGGTGTGGACACTGAACAGGCGACGAATGACGTGCGCGATGCGATTACGCGGATTCGTCAGGATTTGCCTCAAGATGCGCAAGATCCAACGGTGCGGCGGCTGGAGTTTTCCGGTGGGCCGATTGTGATTTATACCGTAGCCTCTGAGCAGCTTTCGGTAGAGGCGCTGAGTGATTTGGTGGATCGCACAATTAGCCGACGGCTACTGGCGGTGAAGGGCGTTTCTCAGGGGGAGCGCGTGGGCGGCGTAAATCGCGAGATTCGGGTGGATTTGGATCCTGAACAGCTCAATGCGCTGGGGATTACGGCGACGGCGGTGAACGATCAGATTCGGCAGTTCAACATTAATTTGCCGGGTGGTCGTAGCGATATTGCGGGCGCGGAGCAGGGAATTCGGACGCTGGGTAGTGCGAAGACGGTGGAGTCTTTGCAGCAGTTTAATGTGGTGTTGCCGAGCGGGGGAACGGTGCCGCTGACTAGTCTGGGCAGCGTGGAGGACGATTTTGCGGAGGTGCGAACGTCTGCCTATGTGAATGAAGATCCAGTAGTGGGCTTTCAGGTTTACCGGAGTAAGGGCAGCGTGCTAGTGAGCGTGGAGGACGGGGTTAAGGAGGCGATCGCTGATCTAGACACTACGCTAGCTGAAGATATTGAATTCCAACTGGTGTTTACGCGGGCGGATGAGATTCGCGATTCTTACCAGGCTTCGATTGACTCGCTGGTCTTGGGCTGTATTTTAGCGATTGTGGTAGTGGGAATTTTTCTACGCGATTGGCGCAGCACCTTTATTACGGCAATGGCGCTGCCGCTTTCGATTATCCCGACGTTTCTGGTCATTCAGGCTTTGGGGTATACGCTCAACAGTATGTCCTTGCTGGCACTGACGCTGGCAGTTGGCAACTTGGTCGATGATGCCATTGTAGAAATTGAGAACGCGGAGCGGCATATTCAGATGGGGAAAACGCCGTTTCAGGCGGCGCTAGATTCTACGGCTGAGGTGGGTTTGGCGGTGGTGACGACGACGGCGACGATTGTGGCTGTGTTTATTCCAGTGGCGTTTATGGGCGGCATTCCGGGGCAGTTCTTTCAGCCTTTTGGGGTAACGGTAGCGGTGGCGACGATGTTTTCTACGCTGGTAGCTCGCCTGGTGACGCCGATGATGTCGGCCTATTTGCTGAAGCCTAAGGTGGACGGGCCGGATAATACGGTGCTAGCTGCGGATGGGCTAAGGGTGCCTCGATATTTGCTGCCTTATCACAAGCTGTTGAGCAGCGCTTTGCGGCATCGGTTGGCGACGATTACGCTGGCGTTTGCCTTTTTTGTGTCTAGCTTGTTTCTAGTTCAGTTTATTCCCACCTCTTTGTTTGATGCGGGCGATACGGATTTGACTACGGTGTCTGTTGAGCTGCCGCCTGGGTCTACTCTGGCGAAGACGGAGCAGTTGGGTGAGCAAATTAACGATACGCTCTACGCTAATGCGGCGACTGAGCGGGTGTTTAGAATTCAGCAGCCGGGTGAGGCGACGGTGTTTGTGCAGCTAAAGCCGAAAGCGGAACGGATTCCCCGACCGGAATTTGAGCAGACGCTGCGTGAGCAGTTTCAGAAGATTCCGGGGACTCGGATTAATTTTGAGAATCAGGATGGTGCGGGTGGCGGCGGTAAGGGCGTGGAGATTGTGCTGACGGGTGAAGATCCAACGCTGCTGACACAGACGGCGCAGGCGCTGACTCAGCAGATGAGACGGGTGCCTGGACTGGTGGAAGTGAGTTCTACGGCGTCTTTGGTACAGCCGGAGATTTTGATTCGACCTGACCCGGAGCGGGCGGCGGATTTGGGGGTTTCGGTGAGTAGCATTGCGCGGACGGCTTCTTTGGCGACGTTGGGGGATGCGGAGGCGAATTTAGCTGATTTTGATGCGGGCGATCGCCAAATCCCCATTCGAGTCCGGCTAAACGATGAAGCGCGAACCGACCTGAGTACGCTGGAAAACCTTCAGGTGCCCGGTCAGGACGGGGCGATGGTGCCGCTAATTGCCGTGGCGGATATTGAGTTTGGCAGCGGCCCAGCTCAGATTGACCGGTTTGATCGCTCGCGTCAGGTGACGGTAGGCGGCAACCTTCAGGGGATTACGCTGGGGCAGGCAGTGGAAGCGGTGGAGGCACTGCCTGCATTAGCTAATTTACCGGATGGCGTCAAGGAACAGCCAACCGGCGATGCGGAGATTCAGAAGGAGATTTTTAGCCGCTTTGGGTTGGCGATCGCGACGGCTATCTTAATGATCTATGCGGTGCTAGTGCTGCTTTATAACGACTTTCTCTATCCGCTGGCCGTGATGGTGGCGCTACCTTTGTGTATTGGCGGGGCGCTAATGGGCCTGCTGATTGCGCAAAAGCCGCTGGGCCTGTTTGCCCTGATTGGGATGGTGCTGCTGATTGGACTGGTGACGAAAAACTCTATTTTGCTGGTGGACTATGCGCTAATTGCGATGAAAGAAGGCAAGTCCCGGCGGCAGGCGGTAATTGAGGCGGGCATTACCCGGCTACGACCGATTTTGATGACCTCTATTTCTACGGTGGCGGGAATGGTGCCGATTGCGCTGGCGATTGGGGCCGGGGGCGAAACAAGAAGTCCGATGGCGATCGCAGTGATTGGCGGCTTTTCAACTTCAACGCTGCTAACGCTGGTGGTGGTGCCCGTGTTTTTTACTTACATCAGCGGGGCGCGTAGCCGCAGTGCTAGGGTGCTGAGTCGGGCGACGGGGATTGGCAAAGTGCGAGCGATCGCCGCCAAGGGATGATTAGCCTGAGATAGTTGGTCTGCTCGCTATAGGCTGCGCGTCATGCCTTCGCGGGCAATGCTGACGTTGGGATGGCGATCGCGCAGGCTGCTTTGAATTTGGTCTAGCCGGTCGTCGCTTTGAATCGGGCTGTGATGCAGCAGAATCAGCTCTTTGACGTTAGCGGCTTGGGCGATTTCTGCGCCAATTTCCCAGGGCTGTAGGCTACTGTCTAACGCCTGGTCTTTGAGATAGGTTAAATCGCTGTAAGTGCCGTCGTAAATGCAGATATCCGCCTGGTCTACAAACTGGAGAAATTCTCTGCTAACTGGTTCGCTCGGTGTGTCTGTGGCGTAGACTAGCGTTTTGTTTTGCCAGGTTAGGCGGTAGCCCATGGCTTCGGTGTTGTCATTAATTTTTAGGGTTTCTACCACAACATCAGCAATTCTAAAGCTGTCTTTGTGGATGACTGTATTAAAGGAGAAATTGGCCCTCATAGCTTTCATCGGCATCGAAAAATGGGGCTTTAGCATCTGATCGGTGAGGCAGTGTTTGATGGACGCGCCGTTGGGGGCGGTGCCGCCGTGGATAGAGAAGCTGTTGTGCGGGACGAAGGCAGGCTGAAAAAAAGGAAATCCCTGAATGCGATCCCACTGGGTGTGGGTGAAAAGACAGTGGGCATGGATGGGATGGGGCTGTTGCTGAAGTGAATAGCCCAGGCTAACGAGGCCCGTGCCGCCGTCGAAGATGATGTGTTGGTCGCCGATAAGGGCTTCTACGCAAATGGTGTTGCCTCCGTAGCGCTGGTTGGCTGAAGTAGGGGTAGGGACGCTGCCTCGAACACCCCAAAATTTGACCGCGAACTGGCTGGCCAAACTGCTTTCCTGTCGTAGGGTTGCTTCTCCCTGGGGGCGTTGAATGACGGGGGAGCTAACGGTGTCAATCATAGGAGCAAGGGGCGCGTGGTGGGTGAGCGGCTACGAGGTTTACGGTCTCTTGTATTAAGTGAACCCAGCGTGAAGCTCATGAGATCTCAGTGTTTACATTGATTTTGCTCGGGGGAAGGAGCAGGTTGAGAGCAAGAAGTAGACAGGAATTTTAGAGATCTAGACGTTAGGTAGTTTTGTTAGGGGGTGGGCAAGCGGCAGGTAAACTTTCATTTGAGTGCCTTGGTTTACTTCGCTAACAATTTGGAGAAAGCCGCCTGCACTTTTGATGATGCCCAGAGAGGTTGGTAGGCCGAGGCCGGTTCCCTGTCCGGGCTGCTTGGTGGTGAAGAAGGGTTCGAAGATGCGATCGCATATTTCACTGGGGATGCCGGTGCCGGTGTCTGCCACGGTAACTAATACGTAGTGGCCTGCTGTCTGTGGGGTTATGGCAGTTGCTTCGACGGCGGTTGGGGAAAGGGTAGGGTCGGCAATGAGCTGATCGGCGACTGAAAGGGTAAGGATGCCACCGGTCGGCATGGCGTCTCGGGCGTTGATGCAGAGATTCATGAATACCTGATGCAAATGAGTTGAGTTGGCGAAGACTTCTCTGCGGAGGGGCTGGCTATTTTCTGGTGGGGGAATGCTCTGCCGAATTTCGATGGTGTTGGGGAGACCCTGTCGAACCACGTCGATGACTTCTTGTAAGAGAGAAACCACATCTACAATCGTTTCTTTTTCGGCACTCGCTTGCGCAAAGGTCAGAATCTGCCTAACCATGTTGACGCCTCTTTTGGCGCTCTTTTCCAGAAGGTTTAGCTGTCTTTGGGTGATGGCATCGGCGTCTTTATGTGTGGTTTGCAATAGCTGAGCGATGCCTAAGATGGGAGTGAGCATGTTGCCCAGATCATGAGCGATGCCACTCGCTAGCTGACCCAGGCTCTCAAGCTTTTGGGCCTGATAGAACTGCGTAGCCAGACGCTTTTTCTCGGTAATATCGGTGTTAACTTCTAAAAGAGACTGCGGTTTGCCCTGCTTGTCTTTGACCAGGCTCCAGCGGCTAGAGACAATGACTTTTTGTCCAGATTTTGTCGATTGATTGAGTTCGCCCTGCCAAAATCCTTGCTCTAGCGTGGTGTTGATGGCGACTTCGAGGGCGGCGGGACTTCTCTTTTTTAAGAGATTAGCGGTTGTCTGACCGATGGCTTCTGCCGCAGACCAGCCGTACAGTCTGTGGGCACCTTTGCTCCAAAATAGAATGCGTCCTTTCAGGTCTCGAACGAAGATAGCGTCTGTGGCGATGTCGATGAGGGCGGCTTGTTCTTTGGTTTTTTGGTATAGCTCGGCTTGCTGAATGGCTAGGCCGAGCTGGGCGGCGACCTGCTGTAGGAGCTGAGTGCTTTCGGGTATCCAGGCTCTAGGGGCTGTGCAGTGATGCGCGATCAGCAGCCCCCAAAGATGTTCACCTTGGAGAATGGGTACGACCAGGTTGGCTTTGACTTGAAACCGCTGGAGTAGTTTGACGTAGCAAGGATCGATGTCGGCGGTTTTGATATTGGCGATCGCGCTGACTCTGCCCTGGCGATAGTAATCTGCATAGCCTTTAGTAAAGCAGCTATCTTCGATCTGCATGGCTAGCGTTTTTGTTAGGTTGGGGGCGACCGATTCGGCTTCGACAATGCCCTGCCAGTTGGGTTGGAAGCGAAATATGATGACCCGATCTGTCTGGAGGAAGTGACGCACCTGCCCGACTGCGGCTGATAGAATTTGGTCTAGGTCGAGCGTTTGGCGGATAGCGTCGGCGATACCGGTGATCAGTCTGGCTTGTTCTAGCTGCTGCTGAAGCTGGAGTTCTCTTTGCTTACGACGGGTAATGTCTTTCATGAAGCAGTAATGGCCGATAAAGCGCCGTTGTTCGTCGTAGGCGCAGACCATCATGAGCGCTTTGTCGAACGTAGAGCCGTCTGTTCGCAGCCCTTTGACTTCCAGCTCTACTTTTCCGCTGGTCAACATTTGTTTGTAGGCAGCGATCGCTCTTTCTCTATCGGCTAGAGCAACCGTTTTTTCCCAATGCATCCCCACCATGGCAGCGGGCGTACTGCCAACCATGCGAGCATAGGCTTCATTGACAAACAAGTATTGTCCCTGCGCATCTAGCTGGGAAATGCCTTCTACGGCCAAACCCAGCGCAGTACTCATCGCTTTTAGCGTATGGGTGTCGATAAGGTTCTCTGCTACGTTCTCTTGCTTCATGCTAAAAAATGGAGAAGATGATTAAAGAAGTTATCTCTCGATCTGTTATTGTTCATTTGCCTACGGTTCTCTCGGCGCTTGGCTTCAGCGATCACCTTTCACTATCCGCAGAACGTGGACTTTGCACGTCTCTAGTTAAGGCTATGGTAACGATAAAAGAGAAGGCTTGGGTGAGGTTTTTCCTATAGAGCCTGTTTGACATCTCAGAGAGAGGCTGCAAGCCGCTTGAGCATTAGCC
>QBMC01000039.1 GCA_003242035.1 Nodosilinea foveolarum
GCTGCCAGTTTAGTCTAGACACACTTAAACGTATATTTAGAATGAAATAGCCCTGGATGGGTAACAAACAAAGCAAAAGTCTTGATTAACTGGGCAATTGGGAGAGTTCAAGCAGTCCATAGACCTCTTGAGCTAATAATTTCTTAATAATGAGTTGCTATAGTGAAGCTGTCTGAAAGATGGCAACAAGCTATAGTGCTGGTTCAGGTCAGAATCGACCTAACGAGCTTTTAAGTGGCTCAAGCGCGAGTTTTTCTCGAACATGCTACCTCTCCAGTCGAAATCCAGTCGAAGCCTGAATGTCGTCATTGACGTGAACCTGATTCTATAAATATGACAGCCCCCCATAATTCTGATATCAGTATTCCTTCTATGACACTCCACTCAGTGAATCCAAACTCAGTAAAGCAGGATAGAAATACTTCTAATAGTAGCGCCGTCGCAGCGCTGCCTGTAGTCGAGCGGACGATATCTAGGTCAGAGAACTCAAAAACCAGCTCCACAGAAGCAGCAGATCACGAGACGACAAGCGCTAAGACCTTGCCAGCCACTTCGGCAGCAAACTTGCTGAATATTGACGAAGACAACTCATTAGAAGAGAGTTCAATCGAAGACGACCAGAGCGACAACAACCAGTACGCCGTTCAGTATTCGGAAGAGGCAACGGCGTCCTCTCGCTATCGTAAGGCATCTAATGATGATGCCGTGGGGTCGTTTTTTAAGGAAATGGCTCGCTACCCACTGCTCAAAGCCGATGAAGAGATTGAGCTAGCGCGACAGGTCCGAATTATTGTTGAGCTAGAAGAAAAATCTGAAGCGCTGGCCGAAGCGCTAGGTCGCACCCCTAATATTGCCGAGATAGCCGAGTCTTTTGACTGTAGTGAGCAGCAGTTAAAGCTGCGCCTGAGAAAAGCCCGCGCGGCCAAACGCCGAATGATCCGCTCGAACTTGCGGCTTGTTGTTTCCATTGCCAAGCGCTATCTCAACCGGGGCGTTCCTTTCTTAGATCTAATTCAAGAAGGGGCGCTGGGTCTCAACCGGGCTGCCGAAAAGTTTGATCCAGACAAGGGCTACAAATTTTCTACCTATGCTTACTGGTGGATTCGTCAGGGCATCACCCGCACAATTGCTAATGACGCGCGAACCATTCGGCTCCCTATTCACGTCGTAGAAAAGCTTAATAAACTCAAAAAAGCCAGCCGAGAGCTACGCAAAGATCTGCAGCGATCGCCCACAGAAAACGAAATCGCAGCGGCGCTCGACATCACGCCAGAACAGCTCCGCGCTCTACAGCAGGTGCAGCGCAAGTCGCTATCGCTCAATCATCGGGTGGGCAAAGGTGAAGACACCGAGCTGATGGAGCTGTTAGAAGATAATAATGCCAGCTCGCCCGAGTCCAAAATCAGCGAGTCGATGATGCGTCAGGAAATTTCGGACGTGTTGACCGAAGTGCTCTCTGAGCGAGAAAAAGAAATCATCGCGCTCCGCTACGGACTCACAACCGGTGAAACCCATACGCTAGAAGAAGTCGGTCGGATCTTTCAGCTATCGCGCGAGCGGGTCAGACAAATTCAGACCAAGGCCATGCGAAAGTTGCGTCGGCCCCAAGTTGCCTCACGACTAAAGAACTGGCTGAAGTAGCTTCGACTACGCTCAGCTACCAATTTCGACTACGCTCAGCTACCAATTTCGACTACGCTCAGCTACTAAGTGGACTTTACAAAGCCAATTTTTTCGCGGCCTGAGCGTAGTCGAAGGCCAACCCTAGCCTAAATCGAAGTTCGCTTATCTTGCTTTGTTCTAAACGTTACGTTCACGCCCTCGTTGGTCTGCTCTAAAACCAGCAGCGGCGTGGGCTTTGCTTTTTGATCCCACTTCATATTGGCAATGCGGCCCTGCAAAGTAGGTTGCCAAAACCCTTCAATATCTGAGGGATTCAAGAACCCTTCGATGCATTTCACCACTTCTTCTACCGTTGTCGAGGTCGCTTGGGCCGGAACTTTAGTCAAACAAATTTGAATGCGAAAGAGGACGCGCTTGCGCTTTTTCTCGTCGTTGGGTGCAACGTACTCTACGTCAAAAATTTGGTTAATAAGTCGAGGTTTGCTGGCGATTCCGATTGTGCCAGTTTCGGCCTGATTGGGACGCAGCGCCTCGCTGACCTGCTGCTTGACTTTAATTTTAAGCTGGTTGACGATCGCGAAGTTGAACTGCGTTTCGTCCATCCGCATTCGCAGATAGTCGAGGTTAAAGTCGCGCGAGTGAATCAGGTCTGGGTTGCGCTCCATTTTGGCAATGGTGATCAGCGCTAGCTTGACCCGCTTTTGCAGTTCCTTATTTTTGTAGTTTTCAAACTTAATCTGTTTTTGCAGCTTGCGGTTTTGTAAGTACGAGTAAATACCTAGCCCCATGAGTAAGGCAAACGTTCCGCCTGTCGAGTACATCCAAAGATTGAGCGGCGGGGGCGGTGCGGGCGGCTCTGCGGAAGTTTGAGCTAGCCATAGCGGTGGCTGAAGCGAAGAAGGGCTACCCATAGACATGGAAAGGCGACTGGTAACGGATTCGGTTTAAGGATGCCCAAGCGGGTTGACAGAATGGTTAAAGTTGATGGTTGTATTAGCTTGCGATCGCCAGCACCCCGCACGTTAGTCTAGTCGTGGTTTGCTGGAACTATTACCTACTTGCCAACGTTTACCTTCACTTAGGAACGCTCAAGATGAATCAGCCGCAGCTACTCGGGTCTAACAATAGTCGCTTAGCCCTTGCTAAAGTTCAGCTTGTAGCGACTGATATGGACGGTACGCTCACCACCCGAGGGGAGCTTACGGCTGAGCTATTCCAGGCGTTTGGTCGGCTGCAAGCGAACGGAATAAAGGTACTGATTGTAACCGGGCGCTCAGCAGGCTGGGTGAGTGGCCTGGTGAATTATCTGCCGGTGGTGGGCGCGATCGCCGAAAACGGCGGACTCTACATCGACAAAGCTAATCTCGAACCCGTCATCTTGCCCGATATTCCTCGCATCACGCATCATCGCGATCGCCTCAGCAGCCTCTTCAACCGCCTCAAAGATCGCTATCCTACCCTCACCCCTTCAGTAGACAATCCCTACCGAATTACAGACTGGACATTTGATATCACCGGACTAACGCAATCGGACTTGGCTTGGATGCAGGAAACCTGCGAAGCACAGGTGATGGACTTTACCTACAGCACCGTACAGTGCCACCTCAAAATTCTGCGTCAGAACAAAGCGATGGGGTTAGTCAAGGTACTTCAGCAGCAATTCCCCTCACTCAGCCCAGCCGACATCGTTACAGTCGGCGATAGTCCCAACGATGAAAGCCTGTTCGAAGCGCAGTTTCCGCAGTCGGTAGGCGTCGCCAATGTCGCCTACTACCTACCTTCACTGGCACATTCACCCACCTACATCACCACCGCTGCCGAAGGCAAAGGCTTCATTGAGTTAGCAGATTATCTGATTGCCAGTAAGTCCTGAAGCTACCGAAAACCAGACCCAAAAAATCCGCTATTTCCTCACGGAGCGAACCGTGAGGAAATAGCGGATAGTCACACATCGCCGCTGGTGCAGCTAGGTTTTATTATTAGGTATGCGCCGCTCGGTCAATACCTGGTTTCAGTTTTGGAAACGCCATCCCAATCGGTATCACTTAATCTTCCGCAACGCAGCCTTCGTGTCTCATTCGCCAATCGTTGATTAAAGAGGTGAGCCAGCGAATGTCTCGGGGCGTGAGGTTGCCGTGGCTAGTCGTGAGCTTGAAGCTGTTGGAGGGAACTTCGGTGCGGTTGCGGTGCGTGAGAATTCGCAGGGCGCTACAGTCGGGTAGGGTACTGACGTTGTAGATGTCTTTACGGCGGGTGTTGACGATGTAGAAGGGCGATCGCAGCCAGTACTTGTAGGAAATCAGCAGCACATTGGCTTCTAGCTGAATATGAATTTCTCGCAGCAACTGATGATCCAACCAACGCAGCCCCACCCACAGAAACTTACAGCCCTGGACGCTGCCACATGCGCCCAAAACAGCCGCTGCTAGCGAAGCAATCCCTCTTGTGTGCGAAAGCATATCCCAGGAAAAGGATAAGAGGCTTAGCAAATATACGCCGAGGGTTAGCAGGGCGCATCCCATCAGCACTGGCGGCATTGCTCGCTTGTAATCGGCCCGACTGAATCCCATCGGCGAGATCGTCAAATTCAAAGTATTGGCTTGCTCGCGCTGCCTGATTTTTGTGAAGTAAAGCTGATCTTGAGCGTAAGGCTTGGAAACGATAGGAATAGGCGCAAGTGCTGCTTTAGCGGGCTGCTTGAGTCGTCGCTTGATCATAGAGAAGGGCAATTGGTTCAGTGCTTTTAGGGCTTGCTGTGCGGAGTTGGGGCGATCGCTTATGTGGGGTTCGATGAGCCAGTTAATCCACTGCTGGAAGCTGGCGCTAAGGTGAGAAGGACGGCAGGCAAACGCAATTTTATGGCCATCGCGAGGCAGGTCTTGAGGCCGACGACCCGTTGCTAAAGCAATCAGCGTGGCTCCTAAGCTGTATAGATCGGAGGCGAAACGGGCTTGGCCGCCCACCTGCTCGACGGGCATATAGCCATAGGTGCCCACCATGGCATCTGCTCGCTGAGATTCTACATATTGCACGCTGCCCAAGTTTAGCCAGGATACTTGAGCTAACGCGTTGTCGGAGTCAGCAATCGCGACGTTACCAGGGGTAATATCTCGATGCACCAGACCCTTGCTGTGTAGATAAACCAGACCTTGTAGCAGTTGCCTGGCAATAGATTTAATCTCTGCTTCGCGGTAGGTTTTGCCAGCGACCAGTTGCTGATGCAGCGTTTGGCTAGAAGGGGCATGAGCTTGTACCAGCACCAAGCCCTTGCCTGCTGGCGTCTCAATTCCAAAAGAGTCAATATACCGGGGAATGGTAGGATGGCGCAGTGATTCGAGTAGGTGAACTTCTCGCTCGAAGCAGCAAATATCTCCAGCAGAGGTGCCTTTGCCCAGAGAGAGCGATTTAATCACAACCGATTGTCTGTGCTGAATATCGGTTGCTAAGAGTTGCTGGTAGCCCAGAGGATTACCGATAGATTGCAGAAATTCGTAGCGATCGCTCAGCCGTTCGATCACGGCGGACGTGGGGAAGGTAGCCATCTTTACAGCTAGAAGAAACGTAGTTTGAGTATTCCCGATGTTTTTTCGATGGAAACTCAAACATCAACGAAACTTGACGAATCTCATCGCCTTTTGATCTTCTTGATAATTCGCTTGAGCGTGAGATAGGCCACCCGGCTTCGCGTGAGCTGAGGAATGTCAGTCTGGGTATCAGGCAAGTAGTCGAAAAAAGTATTGATATCTTGCAGAATTGTTCGCAGTCTAGGCACTAGAGACTCTGTTCTGTAAGGCATAAAGAAGTCAGCAGGCATCTGAGGGCTTTGCCAGGTTTGCACCGTCTTTAATATCCGCTGCACGTCGTATTCTGTCGCATAGCCTGAAATTTTTTGGCAATTGAAGCCAGGATCGAGATAATCGGCTAGGGCGTGATTGACGCTAGAAAAAACCTGACAGCCACAGGCCAGCGCTTCCATCGGTGGCAGACCAAAGCCCTCGGTGAGACGGTAGCGTCCCCAATATTCGGCGGAGTCGTACAGGTAGATTTTAGAGCGGTTGAACAAACCGATCAGATCGTCTACATAGCTATCGAGCAGAACCACATTGCACTGCGTTTGCAAAGCGGGGACGAGCTGCTGCAAAAGATATTCAGAGGACTTTCGAGTCTGCACTAATACGTCAACGTCTCGCGCTAGCTGGCGATTCTCAAAGTCGGATGAAATTTCATTGGGCAGATGGTAAATCAGCGAGCTGAGCGCTTTCTCACCCCAGTAACCCATTGAGTTTTTGCTGACGGTAATAATCGGGACGCGAGGCGGCACACGAAATCCGTAGCGGGTGCTGTGAGCGTGATAAACCACGAACCGGTTTCCTAACTGCTGGATGAGCCTGGGGACATCGAAGCCCCAGCTACAAACGAAAATGCAGTCCCGGTATTGGTTATCGGCTAAAACGTCGTCTAGAAATAGCGTGTTGGGTTCTCGGCTGCGATAGGTGACGACTTCGGTGGGGCAGATCTTTTGGGCGATCGCCATCGTCTTCAGTTCGGCAGTGAGTCCCCCAGCAAAAAAATGTTTAGTGGTGCCGGGTAGCAGAAATAGCAGCTTTCTCATTAAAATCTTGCGCTTCAAGGTGAGGTGCACGCTCAACACCATACCGCCGAGTGTCGCCTAGATCTCTAGCTGGCTCTGCGTACAGATGCCTAAAAGCGTCTAAAAAGGCGTAGGTGGCGGGCGTCAGCAGCGTTTTTCTGAGCCAGCTAAGACCTAGAGGACGGGCAATGTCAAAGGGTAGCCGTGCCGTTCTCACTTCTTTAGGAATCGGCTGAGCCGCAAGCTTGGGCAAAATCGCAATGCCTAAACCCTGGCGAGCCATACTGACGGCGGTGGAGTCGTTAGCAATTAAATAATCCACTGCGATGGGAGGTTTAGCGGCTTGTAAGTGAGTCGCAATTACCTTACAGCATTCATTGGGCGAGGTAATCAGCGGGTACTGGCGTAAATTTTCCCACGTTAGCTGAGTTTGAAGGTCTGGATGATTCGGCGGAATTAAGGCAATAAAAGGATCGTCCATAATCTTAAAAGTTTCAAACTCGCCGCCCTGAAGCAGTATGTCGGCCATACAAAGATCGGCTTGGCCTTCAATCAGGGCGTTTGTTAGCTCCTGGCCATTGTCAAATTCGATGATGGCGATCTGGACAGTGGGGTGATGCTCGTGGAGATGAGCGATCGCCCCTGGCAATATTTCACTGGCCATACTGCGATAGGCTGCAATTCGCACTAGCCCGCCGTCTACGCCTCTAGCTTGGCTAGCTGCTTTGCCCATGTCGGTCACGAGGCCCAGAATCTGTTGGGATTGGGTGAAAATGCGATCGCCCACCGGCGTCAAAGAAGCCTTTTGCCGCCCCCGATGAATCAGCAGAACGCCTAACGCCTCTTCTAGGGCCGCAATGCTGTGGCTCACCGTAGACTGGCTAACATTAAGCTGTAAAGCCGCCTCACTAAAGCTACCCGTTACCGCAACGGCTCCCAAGGTTCTCAATTGAGAGAGCTTCACTTTTTCACTGAGCGTTTTTGCTTGCTTTCCAGCCATGACAATCGGGTGCCTGAATTAACTCAAGGCTATCTCGATTGCTACGCAGCGGCGCATCTGTTTTTTGCATAGCGCCTATCTACAGAGTGCTTTGCCGCTTCTAGTCTGATTTCATACAGTAGAGACATCAAGCGAACAAACAGATTTGTTGCTTATAAAGGGAGTTTCACGAATGAACAGCTTCACTCAATTTTCTTCAACCCAGAGATTCTCCTCAGGAGAATCTGCGTCAACGCGCCAGCAGCTAGAACAGCTATGGCAAACCCCAACCACCCAACCACCCACTGAGTCCAGCACTCGGCTCAAGCGCTTCGGCCAATGGCTGTTACAGTCTCTAACCGATAGCGATCAGGTTCGCCTCTGGACAAAAATCACCCCTACGGGCACCCAGTGGTACGCCTACGACCCCAAAACTCAAGGCCGCTTTGCGGGGCACTCCGAATTGGAACTGCGCATCTGGCTAGAGAATCGCCATCGGTAACCGCTTTGCCAGCGCCATACCAGCGTCATAATAGACAGGTAGCAAACAAACGGTGTAGCCTCATGTTTTCCACGACGCAAACTATGGGCAAGGTACTGACTAAACTAACGGTTACAAACCGCATCGACGAATCTGATGCTTCTAGAGGGCGTATTTCTAGCGATCGCGTTCGCTCAGTCGTCATAGAAGATGCGCTGATAGACACAGGCGCGACGACACTGTGCCTGCCAGCAGATACGATTGCTCAGCTTGGTCTAGAACTGCTGAAAGAAGTTGAGGTAAGTACCGCAAACGGTGTCAGTAAAGCGCGGATTTTCCAAGACGCTAAGCTTTCTATCTGCGGTCGCGAAGGCACCTTCGAGTGCTTAGAGTTACCTGGTGGACAGGTTACTTTAGTAGGCGTTATTCCGCTGGAGGCATTAGGGCTAGAACCCGACTTGCAGAATCAAAAGCTAAAAGTATTGCCCACTGAGTCGTCGGATACCTACCTAACCATTTTGTGATGCAGAGAAAGCCCTATGATAGAGCTAGTGAAGGCATAAACTAGCCGAATGGAGAAGCGACATCATGTTTGGTTTAGGCATACCCGAAATTATGATTATTGGCGTAGTGGCCGTTTTGGTTTTTGGCCCCAAGCGTATTCCTGAGCTAGGTAGTGCGTTAGGTAAGAGCCTGCGGGGTTTTCAAGAAGGTAGAAATGCCCCTGATGAGGAAGACGACAACTATATCGAAGAAGCCGAAGATTAACGCCAAATACGCCATCTTCAGAACAGTTACAAACATTAAAATGCCTACGCTAAGACAAGATTAGCGTAGGCATTTCGGCTATAAGTGGTAGAAAACTGAGCGGTTAGATATCCAATCGCTGATAGACCTTATTTAGATTGCGTAGTTGATAGTCGGGGTTAAAGCATTCCTGAATTTCTTCGGGAGTGAGCTTTTCGGTGACCTGCGGGTCGGACTCTAGGGCTTTTTGGAAGTTGCCGCCGGGGGTGTTCCAGGCTTGGTGCGCGTTGGTTTGCACAATTTTGTAGGCGTCTTCGCGGTTAATGCCTTTTTCGACGAGCGTCAGCAAAACGCGCTGGCTGAAGACGACGCCGCCGTACAGGTTCATATTGCGCTTCATGTTTTCGGGGTACACCAGCAGGTTTTTGATTAGCTTGGTGGTTTCGACCAGCATGAAGTGGGTGAGGATGCAGCTATCGGGGAAAATGACGCGCTCTACGGAGCTGTGAGAGATGTCGCGTTCGTGCCAGAGGGCAACGTTTTCTAGAGCGGCAACAGCATTACCGCGTAAAATTCGAGCCATTCCGGTTAAGCGTTCAGACTTAATCGGGTTGCGCTTGTGGGGCATGGCGGAAGAGCCTTTTTGCCCTTTGGAGAAAAACTCTTCGACTTCGAGGACATCGGTGCGCTGGAGGTTGCGGATTTCGATGGCGAAGCGTTCGATGGACGCACCTAGTCCAGCTAGCGTCATGATGAATTCGGCATGGACATCGCGAGAAATCACCTGAGTGGAGGCGGTGTCGGGCTTGAGGCCCAGGATCTGACAGGTGAGTTCTTCGACTTCGGGATCGATGTTGGCGTAGGTGCCGACGGCTCCGGAAATTTGGCCGACGGCGATGTCGCCCGTGATGCGGGTGAGGCGTTCGCGGTGGCGCTGCATTTCGGCTAGCCAGCCAGCTAGCTTGAAGCCAAAGGTCATGGGTTCGGCGTGGATGCCGTGCGATCGCCCAATCATCACCGTATCTCTATGCTCTTGCGCCTTATAGCGAATCGCCTGAATCAAACTCTCAACGTGAGTGAGGATAAGCTGATGGCTAGCCACAATCTGTAACGACAGCGCCGTATCGAGTACGTCTGAGCTAGTCATGCCCACGTGAATGTAGCGGCCTGCATCGCCCACATATTCGTTAACGTTGGTTAGGAAGGCAATCACGTCGTGACGGACTTCGGCCTCAATTTCGAGAATACGCGCAACGTCGAAGTTGGCATTTTCCTTGATAGTGTCTACCGCGGCTTGAGGGATCAGGCCGAGCTTGGCCTGCGCTTCGCAGACGGCTATTTCGACCTGGAGCCAGGTTTGAAACTTGTACTGATCTGTCCAAAGTTCGCCCATCTCGGGCAAGGTGTAGCGTTCTATCAAGGGGTGCGATCGCCTAAAGCAACCGGATTATTTTATCGGGTATGGGCGCTATCTCACATTAATAGTTACGAACAGGCGCAGTGCGGCGCTGCATCACCGGCTCGCTCGGCTGGGAAAACGACTGAACAATCAGCCAACAGAGCTTGATCGCGACCATTGCCAGGGTGATAATAATGCCAAAGGTAATAACAGTCGTTGGCATGTGCAGAAAGGCCAAGACGACGCCCGCAGCGATTAGCAGAAGAATACTCTTATCCATGGGAGAATCCTTGGCAAATACCGTAAGGGGATGCTCTAATGATAACCACCAATTGCAAGCGATCCCCAGGTAATGAGAAACCTTAGCAACGCTTAATCTCTTCTGCAATTCCGTAATAATTAGACCTAATTCTATACAGAGGCTCTGAGCTGAATTGGTACAGACAGAACAGGAAGCACTATTCTATCTATACGATTATTTCCTTTCTACTCAAGACTAGATGTCTTCAGGCTGCATTCCAGAGACTACGGGCGCGGTGTTGCTGAGTTTTAGCTCAGGGTGGTCGCTTTCAGTTTGACGGCAGTTCCATTCATTTTTGAAGAGTAAAACAGGACGGCCATAGCTGTCTTTTACCGTTGCCGTATTGAACAACCTGCCTGCTTTCTCTAATGCCTCCCAGCCACCTACGACCCAGCGCGCCACGCTATAGCTAATCGGCTCTAATCTGGTTTCTACGTTGTACTCGTTCTTCAATCGAAACTGCACCACCTCAAACTGAAGCTCACCCACTGCGGCCAAAATAGGATCGCGCTTCGACTCATCGGCCGAGTACATAATTTGCACTGCGCCTTCTTCTCGCAGCTCCGAGACGCCTTTGCGAAACTGTTTGAACTTTGAGGGATTAGGATTTTTAAGGTAGGCGAACATTTCTGGAGAGAAAAAGGGAATGCCCTCGTACTCTAATTTTTCGCCCTGATAAATGGTGTCGCCAATGGCGAAGACACCGGGGTTGTTGAGGCCGATGACATCACCGGGGTAGGCCGCTTCTAGTGACTCTCGGCCCTGACCAAACAGTTTTTGGGGATGAGAGAGCCGAACGTTTTTGCCGGTGCGGGCATGGGTGACGACCATGTCTTTTTCGAACTTGCCGGAGCAAACGCGGATGAAGGCAACGCGATCGCGATGCCGAGGGTCCATATTCGCCTGAAGCTTAAAAATAAAGCCCGAAAAATCTTCCCGAGCAGGCTCTATTGGCCCAATTGTGCTCTCTCGCGGCCCTGGCTCTAATGCGTAGTCTAAAAACGCATCTAAAAACAGCTCTACCCCAAAGTTGGTCATCGCGCTCCCGAAGAACACGGGCGTCATCTGACCTGCATGAACCATCTCCAGATCTAGCTCTGGCCCAATCTCGTCGAGCATTTCTAGCTCTTCTGCAAACTGGTCGTACAGCTCCTCGCCAATCAGATCTTTAATCTGAGGATCGCCTTCCTCAATGACGGTGTCTCTGGCTTCTTTGCTGCCGTGTGCCGTGCGCTCAAACAGGTGAAACTGACGTTTTCGACGGTCGAAAACGCCTTTGAAGCGATCGCCCGTCCCAATCGGCCAATTCACCGCATAAGTGGTCAGCCCTAGCTCCTGCTCAATCTCATCCAACAGCGCTAGCGGCTCGCGTCCAGGCCGATCTAGCTTATTAAAGAAGGTAAAAATCGGCATGTCGCGCATTCGACACACCTCAAACAGCTTGCGCGTCTGTGGCTCCAAACCCTTCGCGGCGTCTTCTAGCATCACCGCATTATCCGCCGCCGCTAACGTGCGATAGGTGTCTTCACTAAAGTCTTGGTGACCCGGCGTGTCGAGCAGATTAATCCAATAGTCGCTGTAGTTAAATTGCAGCACCGTGGAAGTAATCGAAATGCCTCTTTGCTGCTCTAGCTCCATCCAGTCAGAAACCGCGTGCCGCTGCGCCCGCCGCGCCTTCACCGAACCCGCCTCATGAATCGCGCCTCCATACAGCAACAGCTTTTCGGTGAGCGTGGTTTTACCCGCGTCAGGATGAGAAATAATGGCAAAATTGCGGCGGCGCTCTACAGCTTCGGCAATTTCGTTTTTAGACACGAGGGTAGAGGTCATAGATAAATCGCGTGTAACCCAACCATTGTAGCTGACTGTATTACAGTGATGTGTTTCGTGCTAAGGGTGCAATCGCGAGATGCTGCCCCTGCGACCTTCGCGGCAAAAGGGTTTGGTGAGCCTCTAATTAGTATTCCGATGACAGATACGTCTGTTAGCCCGGCTCGGAGTTTGGCACCCGCTATCTTCGCAGGGCTAGTGTAATTAGCTCAGATCTGGCTGTTTTAGGTAACGCCTATTATGGGTGCGCTTTTGGCTGGCTGGTTCTGTAACGCGGTACTTGCGGAAGGCTACGAGCCTGACATTATTGGCGATACGGTGTCCGAGCAGCCAGTTGTGACCCCTGCTCGCCGATAGATCCGTCACCAGCTAGCTAACAGAACTGAGCTAATTGGCCGCACTAAAAGCGCCTCTAGAAGACTTTCTAGGGGCGCTTTTTAATGACAGATTAACTAAGAGGCTGCGCTAATGCTCGCTAGGTTTCAGCGACGTGATATCATTCCTGGCTGCTTGCTTTTTTGCTTAGCTTTGTTAGTGAAGTAATCGCTGATGCTAAAGACAACCGTGGGGCCGACGAGCACGATGACGAAGCCGGTCAGGTAAACTAGGGCTTCGGCGGGACTCGCCATGTGGATGTAGTCGGAGATATTGGTGTATGCCAGCATAGATTTTTCCTGGGGAGAGGGTTCTTCTGTGGTGATAACACAGCTCTTTGAAGTCCACGTGTATAGATGTGTATAGAATTGTCGAGCTTGGTATAGATGGCGTTACGAGATGATAGGAGGTAACGCGATCGCCTCAGCTTTCCTCCTTATTTCTCTCATAGTGCGATCGCTACACCAACCACAATCATTAGACCTAACGCAATCCACACCAGGTTTCCTTTCCACCAAGGTCTAGGCGGCGCAGAGTAAGGTGCTGACTGCAAGCCACTCTGAGTCGCGTTGATATTTTGGTAGAGCGTACAGGTCATGGCATCGGGTCGTTTAGAAAAAGTACAGCTATTATCAGCATCGTAAGCGCAGGTGACGCAAAGTGGTTCGTCTTTAGCTCGGTATAGGATCATGCCGGGATGACCGTGCGCTTTGAGCGTCAGATTACAGTTAGGGCAACTGAGGGCAGCGGCTGAAACGGATTTTTCGCAGCGGGGGCAAGCAGGCATGGTGTGAGCCTCTTTTGTCAGAGCTTGTTGACAGGAGTATCTTTTTCTATTTAGCATTCTATCTGTAGCGGAGTCTTTAGCCGGTGGCCCCATTCGGTAAACCGCCCGCAGATAGCCCGGATTATTTGTCAAAATAGACAGGTAAATTGCGCCAGTTGCCCCTCAACTGAAAATAGCTATGGATTCCTCGAATTTGCTCAGACAGATCATGATGCTCGGGATTGGCACCACATCCTTGGTAGCTGAACGGGTAAAGCAAATGAGCGAAGACTTGGTGCGCGATGGCAAGCTAGATCCCGACCAGGCTAAGGGCTTTGTTGATGACTTTATGTCTCAGTTCAACATCGATCAAGGGACGTTGGAAAAGCAGATGCAGCGACAGGTGCGGAAGATTATGCAAGATTTGGGTGTGCCGCGTCAGTCGGAGATGGATGAGCTGCGCGGACGGATGGACCGGTTGGAGCGGCAGCTACGAGATCTAGAAAATAAGCAGTGGAAGTGACTTCGACTACGCTCAGCCACCGGGCTATAGCTAAATTGTTAGGAAGGCATGACGCCGAGACGATAGCATCGTACACTCAACGAATGCGGTTTATTTGAGTAAGTATTGATTGGAACCATGAGAGAGATATTGATTAGTTTTGGGGTGCTGGTGGCCTGCTGTGCGGTGCTGCTAGTGGCGCAGTTTTCGAATAACGAAGGGGCGATCGCGGGGAGAGCCTCAGATAATCCGGCGGCGATCCCAGTAGCTATAGAGCAGACAATAGAGCAGACCGAGACGCTAGTGGCGCAAAGCGCTAGCGATTTGATGAATGATTCAGGAGAAGAGAGCGTGACAGAAGCAGCAGGGGCAGAGAATACGGTAACGACCGATTCTGGTTTGCAGTATGTGGTAATTGAAGCGGGCGATGGCGCTTCGCCGCAGACGGGTCAGCGGGTGTTTGTACATTATGTTGGTATGTTGGAAGATGGTACTAAGTTTGATAGCTCGCGCGATCGCGGTAAGCCTTTCGACTTCACGATTGGCCAGGGCCAGGTGATCAAGGGCTGGGATGAGGGCGTTGGCGATATGAAAGTGGGCGACAGACGCAAACTGATTATTCCGCCTGATTTAGGCTACGGCGCTCGCGGTGCAGGTGGCGTGATTCCGCCGAACGCGACATTGATTTTTGACGTTGAGCTGCTGCGCATTGGTAGCTAGCTATTCATTGAATCGTTAGTCTGAAAGCCTGTGCTTGCGAAGTGCTTACTTCATTTGCATGGGCTTTGGTTGTTTTATGTACTGTAATGCTTGTTTTACCGCTCAAGGATATGGACGTTCGGCATCGGGCGCTAGCCTACGTCGTTTAATTTCCAACTGTAAGGAAGATGTTCTATTTGCGCAGCAGGTAAGAGCGGTTGATGGCTGTATTTCTGAATATACTCAGGAATAGAATTAGCGACGGTGAGAAAATCTTCTTCGTACCATTTGAAGATCTTGCTGCAATAAAGAACATTAGTCTGCGCGTCGTAGCGGACTTTTTCGGGGTTGCGGATAAACTGCTGGGCGTCTTGTTCTAGCTGCCCCTGGACTTTGCTGGGCCAGTAGGCTTCGTTGCGTAGCTGCGGGCAGCCGGAGGAAGCGCAGACGAGGGCGAAGTGAATGCGCGGTTCGGAGAACTTTTTGCGTAGGAGGTTCTGTTCTATATCGTCTAGGCTGAGTTTTTGACCGTTTAGCTTGTAAAGGCTGCTGGAGAAGAATAGCTTGAAGGTTATCCAGTTGGGGATGCCAAGAAGGGTGGGGCGGATGGAGTCGATAGGGTATTTTTCTAGGACTTGGTTGATAGTGAGGGCGTTGTAGAGGTTGAGAAGTAAGGCTAGGACCGTATCGGGTTCTAGGGCGTCGAGGTTTGTGGCTTGGAGGGAGGTTAGCCAAGTTTTTAGGTGGGCGATCGCCCCATCATCCGCCTTCCAGCTTTGATAATCCACCTGCCCCTGCGCGTTGACATACTGCTGTAGCAACTGATGCCACGGCTCAAAATCCAACGTAGAACTAGCTAATGTATCCATCTTTATCCTTTGAGAGTGGAGCGTTGATTGCACTTACGATTCTTCGTCTACAAAAAGTACACCGCGTATTAGCCCGTCGCTGTCGGCACGACCGCCCAAAGAGCCTGCCAGGACGCCTAAAGCAGCCACGAATATGCTGAGCTTTATATGGTCTATTGTACGCACAGCCGGATCTACCGTGGGCCAAGTTTCCATCAGCTTGCGCGGAAAAATAGTGACGATGCCCATGTAGATAAGGCCCATAAAAATACCGAAAAGCAGTGCCATCGTTAGCAATAAGCTCAGGATTGTAGCGGCGCTAGTAACCACGGTAGACTCTGCTAGCCTGCGATTGCGGCTGAGGACGCCGCCAAAGGCAAAAGCCTGATATAGCGCAATGGTGGCAGCGGCGATCGCAATAAAGGAAAACACAATTAGCTGATATAGCTCAACGGTGCTAGCCACATCCCACATATCTGGCGTAAAGAACAAGAAGATGATAGTGGAGAGCGCCGCTGTAATCATCGTAGGCAGGCGAGCGAGCAGCCGAAACGGATTGGCTTGGATGACGGCGATCGCAATACTCTGCCAATCTCGCACCAGCGTTTGCAAAATGAACCGCCAGCGATGCTTTCGGCTCGTACGTTCGTGCGCCTCGCGGGGAAGTGCCTTTCGCATCTCTTGCCGCTGGCTATCTGTGAGATGAACCATATTCGTCAGGTCTTCTACCTCTACAAAATCGTGCATGATGTTTTGCGGTGACTTGGCATAAGAGAGATTCAGCAAATGCCCAAAGGTGTGAAGCAACAGCGTTTCTAACCGGCGAACGGTGAGCTGCCTGTGATCTGGATTGCCCCAAAAGGTAGGATTGAGCCGTTTAGTTGAGATAATGCCGACGTTTGTTAGCTGACTAGGTAGCGCCAGCGTAGAGCCAAACGAGGTGGCGGATAGATCAACTTCGGTAATGATGAGTAAAAAATGGACGCCTCGCTCGATTTTCTCGGTCATGCCGATGCGTAAAAAATCGAGCGGCGCGTAGGCTCCGGCTGACGGCATCAGGTGCGGCCCTTCAAAGGAAAGGGTGTCTACGCGAACGTCCAGCAAATCGGATAGCGATCGCTCGAAGGTACTCACCGCCTGATCTACGCAATCTAGAAAGCGCTCCGAGTCTTTGCCTTCTACATCCATCGTCATAACGCCGACCACGTACTCTTGAGAATGCTTCGACTTCATGACCGCGCCTAATAAGAAAGGTTCTATGCACTCAATCTACGATAAAGCTACGCTATGTCGCTTCTAACCAACAGTTCTCTCTAATCGCGATTAGAAAGGTCAGATGCCCGGTTTAAGAACTGCGTAAATTCTGGCTGAAACAACAGTTTGACTGTTCCGGTCGGGCCGTTGCGATGCTTCGTCAAGATAATTTCTGCAATGCCTCGATCTGGCGTATCGGGATCGTAATATTCTTCTCGGTACAGCATCATAATCAAATCTGCATCCTGCTCGATCGCGCCAGATTCCCTCAGGTCGGACATCATGGGCCGTTTGTTGGTACGAGATTCTACACCGCGACTGAGCTGAGAGAGCGCAATGACCGGGACGTTGAGTTCTCGGGCGAGTCCTTTGAGCGATCGCGTCATCTTAGACAACTCCTGCACCCGGTTATCACCAGAGCCTTCCATCAACTGCAAGTAATCGATCAAAATTAAGCCTAGTGTCCCACCCTGCTCAGCCTGCAATCGCCGCGCCTTCGAGCGAATTTCGGTTACGCCAATACCCGGCGTATCGTCAATGAAAATGGGTAGCTGAGAGAGCGTGTTAATCGCATGACCCATCGGCTCCCACTCGTGCTGAGCGATCCGACCCGTGCGCAAACGACCACTTTCAATCTTCGCTTCTGAGGAAAGCAGACGATAGATTAGCTGCGCTTTTGACATCTCCAGGCTAAAGATAGCCACTGGCTGACGATGTGTGTCGGCAATGTTGCGAGCTACGTTAAGCACGAAACTGGTGTTGTGAACACAAACATCGTTTGCCACAAAGTTATGAGTCTTCGGAATTGTCAAGTCATAGACTTGTTGATAACCCAGTGATTCGATTGAGACAATTTCGTCCCAGTAGAGAGCGCTGTTTGCGAGATCTTGAAGCGGTTGATGTTCGAGCGTAGTGGCTAGTGCCGTTAGTCTGGGTCTGCTGAGCGATCGCTTGCCGACATGGATATTGCTACTGCCTGCTATTCCAGCACGGCGGGCTAGTCCTACCCAGCTTTCTATTCCTTTCTCAGTTGCAAGCGTCTTCCAGACCTCTAGGGGAATGAGATCTTTATTTGTGTGGTACTTTTTCTTTTCAACTGCCTCAACTACTTTTCGAACGGCTTCTTCTTTGCTAAAAATTCCGATCTCACTGGCGAAGGTAGACAGTGCCTGCGAATCAGTGATATCTATCTGCCAAGCGTCTCGTCTCGTATTCTGGTATTTTACGCGGCGGTGTTTGAGCGATGCCACAATACCAAAACGCAGTAACAAATGCTGAATTTGCCGAGCCAGTTTTTTGCAGACAGAAGCGTATCCAACTTGCGCCTGTCCGCTAGATAACACAGATGCCCATCCATCTGTCGCGAACAATCGGTTCAAGAACAACGATAGCTGCTCTTTTGGCAGCGTAAAGACTCCCGCAGGGATAACTTTATTATGAGCGTTACAGCCCCATAAATTAAGTTCGTCTAGCCAAGCGGCAACCAGATTCTTGCCTGTCCATCGCATAGATTCATGTCCATCAGGTGCTAAGTATGCGGGTTCAACATTCAATGCCTGCCTCGCCTGCGACAGCTTCTCAGTATCGGCGACGACTACCAAAGAAGGTGCTCGCGTACCTTGGCTGTCATCCATACGGATTTTGACGCCTGGGAACTTACAGGCTGCTTCGCTAAAGTCAGTTTGCATGAGCGGGTTGACGTTAGTGAACTGAGGAGAGGTTCCTGTCAAACCTCCATCGCCAATGAAATAAGCTAAGAGCTTGACCTGATGCTCTGGCAAGGATTGACTTCCGAAAACGGGCAACCGTCTGGGGACGGCAATGCGATCGCCCACTCCCAGCTCGGCCAAAGGCTTCCACCCAGTCATGGTTAAGTAAGGATGAGTCAGCGTCGTTTCTACCTGCCTACCCAATCGGGTAGTGACCTTGAAGACTGGCTTTTGACCATCATCTATGAAGGCAGAAGGCTTAGCCGCCTCAAACTGCCAGCGGTCGTTAAGCGTCAGCAGTTCAGCATCCCGTTCTTGATAGATCTTCTGAATCGTAGTGATAGATCCGTCCGTCAGCAAGATCTCAGCGTTAGCGCTTAGGCACTTCCCCATCGCCGGACGTGCCGCTGTAATGATGAGATCGGAGCGCTGGAAGCCTTGCGTCATCGCGTCTAGGTCGTAGAAGCCGCAGGCTAGGCCAGGGAGTACCATACCGAGCGATCGCTGCTCAATATCCGAAAAGGTATCGGTCAGAATGTCCGAAGTAGCCGTGAGTCCCTGGGTGGGCCGAGATTGCGTAATGCCAAACAGCGCTTGCTCGGACTGATCGAGCACATCTTCTAACAGCTTGTCGGTTTCGTAGCCAAGCTGAATAATCTCGCCGCCGGACTGGATGAGCTTGCGGCGAGTGTACTTATCCATCACCAGCTTGGCGTACTGGTCGATATTAGCTGCGCTAATCGTGCGATCTACCAGTTGGGCCAACCGGCTCTGACCGCCGATCTTCTCTAACGTCCCTTTGTCCTTTAGCCAGGTCGCAATGCCCATTAGATCTGTGGGCATTCCACGGGCCTGCAAATCTAGCGCGGCCTGATAAATGCTGCGGTGCGCCCCAATATAAAGCGCCTCGGGGACGAGCACTTCTGTGACCCGGCCAATGGCTTCTGGGTCAATCAAGATACCGCCCAATATGGCTTCTTCCGCCTCGATATTTTGGGGTGGAAGCCGATCTACGGCGGGCTTGAAGCGGGGTTCTTGAACCATGAGGGGAGGGATGAGGGATGAGTGATGAACGATGAGTTGGGAGCGGCTTTAACTCAGCACTCTTAACTCAGCACTCACAGCCCATCACTCAAACTTTGTTATTCAACAGTAAAAGGGTAGAAAGCTGTGTCACTCTCTACCCTTCTTAAATTAACGAACATTTGTACTATTCGCCATTTTTTTGCGGCTATCTTTTGGTAGCGCTAGTCGGGTGCAACGCGCAGGTTGATGGTCGCGGTCACGTCGCTGTGTAGCTTGATGTCTACCTTGTACTCGCCTAGCTTGTTGATGTCTGGGAGTGTAATTTCGCGGCGATCAACTTCTTTGCCCGCGTTTTCTTTGATGACTTCAGCCACTTCAGCGGCAGTGACCGTACCAAAGATGGCTTCGTCTTCACCGACGGCCTTCTTCACGGTGAACAGGCCAATGGTGTTGAGCGCAGTCTTGATGGCTTCAGCCTCCTGCTTAATAGTTTCGAGGCGCTGGCGCTCTTTCTCGCGGCGAAATTCTACCTGCTTGAGTACGCCGGGGGTGACCCGATACGCCATGCTGCGAGGATATAGATAGTTGCGGGCGTAGCCAGGGGCTACTTCTACTAGGTCACCACTGTTACCTAGTTTGGGCACGTCCTGACTGAGGACGACTTGAGTTCTTTTTCTGGGCATGGCTCTTGATCTGTATTCTCGTGAGGGTCGGCTTGTATCACAGCGCAGCTTACTAGAGTACTGAATTTGGGGAAGCTCCGCAACTAAAAATTAGTGTCTCTGTATAGTAGAAGGCCGAATAGTAGAGACTAAAAGCTGTCTTTGAGCTTGCGGATGTGGGCGAAGACGGTGACGGGATCTTCGCTGCTGGCGACGGATTGGAGGGCGGGGGCGTTCCAGCGAAGGAAGGGGTTGGTGGCTTTTTCTTCGGCTAGCATAGACGGGATGGTGGGTTGGTTTTGCTGGCGGGCAGCGGTGACCTGGGTGAGGCGCGATCGCAATTCTTCATTCTCCCCATCGACGCTCATCGCAAATTTCAAATTGCTTAGCGTATACTCGTGGCCGCACCAAACTCGCGTATGGTCGGGCAGCTTGCGGAGCTTGGCGAGAGAAACGGCCATCTGCTCAGCCGTGCCTTCGAAGAGTCGGCCACAGCCGCCTGCAAACAGGGTGTCGCCGGGGAAAAGTTCGCCGGGTTCGTCGTCTGAGGTGGGGGGGAAGTAGTAGGCGATGTGGCCTCGGGTGTGGCCGGGGACGAAGAAGACTTCGGCGGTGCGGTCGGCAAAGGTAACGCGATCGCCCTCGCCCAAAAAATGCCTTTGCTCGGGAATGCGCCCCTGATCTTGCGCACTGCCATAGACTTCAGCGTCTGGAAACTGTGCGATTAGCTCGCGATTGCCGCCGACGTGATCGTTGTGGTGGTGAGTGTTGAAGATAGTGACGAGGGTTGCGCCGAGCTCTTTGAGCTTTTGGAGGACGGGGGGCGCGTCGGCGGGATCGATGACGGCGGCGGTGTTGTCCGCTGGATTGTGGAGGACGAAGATGTAGTTGTCGGTGCGGGCGGGCAGGCGATAGATATCCATAGAGTTGGAGATGGGGCGACGGCGATAGAGGTTACGAGTCTATGGTTGCGCCTATCCGGTTTTTTAGCTTCCACTGAGCGCGGTATTTTACGTGAAGCATTTTACGCATTTGCTTAATGCGTCTGCTCCAACAGGGATGGCTGCTAAGTCATCGCAACGGTAGGCGTAGAGTATAGAAGACTGTGCATTTGGGGATTTCTATGACTACTCGTTTTTTGTGGAACCTAATGCGATTTTGGACGCTCTCGCTGCTTTTAATTTCAACGACTGTGCTAATTCCCAAGGTCTTGCCCGCTAACGCGCTGCCGTCTTCTGTGCTGGCAGCGCCTGCTGTTTTCTGGCAGAGTATGGCCAAGCCCAACAGCAATAAGAACGGGAACAAGCAAGTGCTCAATGCCTATAAAAATCAGCTATCGAACGTCATTGTAGAAGATGTATCCGGGACAGTGGATAAGTTGTTGCCGGATGATACGGAAGGATCGCGGCACCAGCGGTTTATTTTGCGCGTGACGCCTGGGCATACGGTGCTGGTGGTACATAATATTGATTTGGCTCCGAGATTGAACGATTTGCGAGCGGGCGATCGCGTCTCAGTAAAAGGTGAGTATGAATGGAATGACCGGGGCGGCTTGATTCACTGGACGCATCGCGATCCGAACAGTCGGCATGAGGATGGTTGGATTGTGCATAGAAACGTGCGTTATGAGTGAAGTTTGAAGTCTTTTACGGCTATGAATAGACGACAGTTTGCTATTTTGTCTGCCTGCACGGTGAGTCTGGGGCCATTGGGCTGCCGAAAAATGACGGCAGATCGGGCAACTGCGATCGCCCCCGTTCAGCTAACGCTCTCTATCGCTGCGAGTCTTCAAGTAGTGATGCAATCAGTACAGGCGGCTTATCGATCAGAACCCAAAGTGGCAATGGTTTATAATTTCGGTGCCTCAGGCTCGCTCGCTCAGCAAATTGTGCAGGGTGCGCCGGTCGATATTTTTCTGTCGGCCTCGCCCGATTGGATGGATGTGCTAAACAAAGAAGGACTGCTCGCTGAAGGCTCTCGTCGAAATCTGTTGAAGAATTCGCTCGTGCTGGTTACACCCAAGTCAGATAGTCGGATAACCGGATTTAAGAGCCTTGAAGCGCCTCAGACTCAGCGAATTGCGATTGGCGAGCCGGAGAGTGTGCCTGTTGGAAAGTATGCGAAAGAATCACTGGAGGCGATGAATCTGTTTGAAAGTTTGCGCTCGAAGCTGGTGCTAGGCAAAGACGTCCGACAGGTTTTAGCCTATGTAGAGACCGGCAGCGTGGAGGCAGGATTTGTCTATGCAACAGATGCGCTGACCTCAGATAAAGTGCGCACGGTTGCCACTGTTCCTGATAACGCTCATTCGCCTATTTTATATCCGGTGGCTGCGATTAAATCTAGTCAGCAGGTCGAGACAGCGCTGTCGTTTATGAACTTTTTGGGCAGCGATGCAGCGGTAGCGATCTTCAAAGCGAGCGGGTTCGATATTGTTTAATAACTGGTTTAATAACTGGGTTTTGCCCGAAGATTTATCGCCGCTTTGGGTTTCTATGCGAACGGCGATCGCCGCAACACTGCTGACTTTTGGGCTAGGTATTTGGGCGGCCCGGTGGGTAATGGGCAATACGACTCGGTTGCGGCTGCGGGGCTGGGTGCGAGGACTCGTCGATGGCCTGTTTGCGCTGCCGCTAGTGCTGCCGCCGACGGTAACAGGATTTTTGCTGTTGCTGTTGCTGGGCCGAAATAGTCCGGTAGGACAAGGGCTAGCCGCGCTGGGAATTTCTGTTGTTTTTACCTGGGCGGCAGCGGTGCTAGCGGCCACGGTTGTCTCTTTTCCGCTGATGTATCGAACGACGCTGGCGGCGCTAGAACAGGTGGATTCGACGATAATTAGTGCGGCGCGGACGTTGGGCGCTCCGGAAGGGCAAATTTTCTGGCAGATTCTGTTACCGCTGAGCGGGTCGGGTATATTAGCCGGGACGATTCTCTCTTTTGCTCGTGCAATCGGAGAGTTTGGGGCAACGCTGATGGTGGGCGGCAGCATTTTGGGCGTGACGCAGACGGTGCCGATTGCGATCTTTTTTGCGGCGGAGTCGGGACAAATGGGAGTAGCGCTGGCCTGGGTTTTGCTCATGGTTGCGGTGTCGTTAGGCGCGATCGCCTCAATCAACCTCAGCAGCTCGCGATCGCCCTCAAAGCCACTTCAAAGCCGCTGGCGTCGGCAAGGGTTTAACCTAGTCTACTTTGGTAGCTTTAAGCTCGACATCACTCCTGTTGCAACCGTTGCTAAAAGAGACTTTGAAGAGGCTAAGCTAGCGATCTCGCCCAATCTGACGGTCAATATCGAGCGATCGCTCTCCACCTTTCAACTCAGCGTCCGCTTCAGCGCAGATTATCAGCCGCTTGGCATATTAGGCGCATCTGGGGCAGGCAAAAGCCAGACGCTGCGGTGCATTTCAGGCTTAGAAACGCCAGATAGCGGACAAATTGTTCTAAACGGGCGAGTTTTGTTCGACTCACAGACGGGCGTAAATGTGGCAGCTTGCGATCGCAAGATCGGCGTTGTCTTTCAAAACTACGCGCTGTTTCCGCATCTCACCGTGGCACAGAATATTGCCTTTGGAATGCAGACAATTCCTCGAAGGCAGCGGGCGACGCGGGTGGCCGACTATTTGGCGATGATGGAGCTAGTAGGGTGGGGCGATCGCTATCCGCATCAGCTTTCGGGCGGACAGCAGCAGCGGGTGGCGCTGGCTAGGGCGCTGGCGATTCAGCCGGAGATTCTGTTGCTAGATGAACCGCTCTCTGCGCTCGATACCTATTTACGCAGCCAGATCGAAAAACTGCTGATTCAAACGCTGAAAGACTACTCGGGCGTGACGTTGTTTGTGACGCACAAACTAGAGGAAGCCTATCGAATTTGTCCAAATTTGCTGGTACTTTCAGAGGGTAAGGTGCTAGCCAACGACCGTAAAGAACAGATTTTTCGCTATCCCTCTACATTTGCCGTAGCCCAGGTGACAGAGTGCAAGAACTTTTCGCAGGCGGCTTGGGTCGGCGATCGCCAAATCGCCGCTGTGGACTGGAACTGTCAGTTAGCGATCGCTTCACCCGTGCCGCCTGATACCCGCTGGATAGGCGTTCGCGCTCACCATATTCAATTCTCAAAAACGCCAGATGCGGTTAATACATTTCCAGGATGGGTGGCGATGACCGGTGAAACCCAGCACCGAATCACGCTTTATATCAAGCTTCATCAGCGGCCAACGTCTGCTCAGGACTATGATCTACAGGCCGAAGTTTATCGAGAGAAATGGGAAGGGTTAAAGCGCCAGAGTTCTCCTTTATATGTGCAGCTCGATCCGGCATACCTGATGCTGATGCCTGGTTAGAAAAAGCGTCAATCCTTCGCCAGACACGTTTAGGGATGCAATAGTCTCTTTCTAAGGGAGCGATCGCAGCTTTCAACCGAGCGCTACAGTACTTAGCATACGTAATAATATCTCTGTGCTGAAGGGGTGACACAACGGCTAGAGGGTAGAAAGGACGGCTTCCATAGCCGTCAGTCCTCGTAAATGATACTCAATTTTGTTGCGGTCGAGCCTCATCAATGCTTGGATTTGTTGCTGACAACACTGCCAGCAAGGCACCCAGCGATAGGCAGTTAGTCCAATATGAAAGGCACTGTGTCGCTTGTGGGTACGCCCTTGAGTTTCAGGTCTAGCAATATAAGTAGGCCAGTGCAATTAAATTGAGTAGCTTAAAATCCAAAATTTATTGATGTGCAAGGGTTTCAGATTGAATACATCTTATAAATGATTAGGCCAACCTACTTACTTTTGCAAAGCCTTCTGTTTAAGTTGTTGGCCTTGGGTGGTGGTGCAAGTGTAGGCAATGGCGATCAAGAGCACTATCGTCATGAAGCGCTTGCCCTCGACCTGTGTGTTTTCGAGACCATAGCCACCCGATTTTAAGTCTCTAAACATTTCCTCAATCGAGAACCTTTTTTGGTACGCACTGATAGCCGCCGCTAGGCTATCGAGATTAGCGAGAATAAACCAGGGTTCGTCTGGCGCAAAGCCGTCATAGCGACGCTTCCACTTTCCAGCGACCTGAACCGGGCCGAAGCCTTTACTTTGTGTCACTGTGATTTGATTGAAGAAACAGTGAGTCCCAGGCGTTAGCCCTAGTTGGCTGAGTGCTATCCACTCGCCGTTATCATGACACTGAATATGAGTTGATTTCTTCTGCCGTAGACAGAAGTATGCCTTTTGTTTGCTCAGCCAACGAGCCAAGTCTACTGAGCAAAATTCTCGGTCTGCGAGCACCACGACTTTGTAATCGCGCAGGGCACTCAAGTCAACTTTTAGCACTCGCTTTTGCATCTTCAAGTTGCTATTGCCGAGCGTATCCAAGGGTTGCCAGTATATAGGAGTCGCTCGCTTTCGCCAGATAAAACTGACTATCAGTAGATTGATATCGCGCCAAGTTGTTCGGTCAATAGCGATGTACACGATACTGTTAGCAGTCACTTTTTGATGGCTGATAAAGCGGCCAAACAGACCTAGCCAAAGGTGATTTATGTCCATCACACCCAGTCTTAGGAACCGTTGAACTTTTTTTCGACGGCTTTCAAACAAGATGGGCAGCGGCAACGCTTCGGCGATCGTCTCTAGACGCACATCGCGCTCGCAAAACAAACCTATCTTTTTTTGCCTGTATCCTGCACAGCATCGATATCACGAGGATTTCAAGCGTTGTGTCACCCCATCAGCAGATAATGTTAGCCTTTACAATCCCCAGACTCAGGCTCGCTTGCAGGCGCTAACCGGCGCGATGCAAAGTCGAGGTTCGGATGCGACGACTGGGCACCAACAGGCGCTGACTTTGCTAGAGCAGACGGTGAATTTGCAAGCAACGCTGCTGTCTTTTGAAGACATGTTTAAGATTGTGGGCTGGGTGTTTGTGGCGATCTTGCCGCTAGTGTTTTTGCTAGGCAAAGGCAAGACTCGGCCCGCGCCAGGGGGCATTAGACCAATACAGAAATCTACATTCTTTCAGGTATCAAGGTCATCTAAAAATTCAGAAGCGGGATCTACGCCTGAGATCAGTAGTTGGTCTCTAGCGCGGGTACAAGCTACATAGAGTAGATGGCGCTCAGTATGATAAACCTCTTCTAAGTCGGCTTCGTCTGAGATAGTTTCAATGCGCTCTTGTAAGGGCAGTACTTCATCGTCACAGGCCATCACTGCGACGGCGCGAAATTCTAACCCTTTGGCGAGGTGCATGGTACTGACGGCGATACAGCCTTGTGCAGGCATCACCTGACTATCCAATTTGGTGGGAGTAGCGTTTGCTTGATGGATGGCCGCGATCGCCCGTTCAATCTGTTCTTTTGATCTGACAAAGACGCCTATTTCATCTGGCTGAAGTCCATCTACGAGACGATCTGCGATCCACTGGCCGACAAACTGACGTTCAAGATCTGGGCCATCACAGATTTTGATTTGGGGCGCGGGGCCGTTAAAAACAGAGAGGGTGTTTTTCTCTCCTCGATGTTGCCGTCTACATCGGCAATAGTAGCAGGCAGCAGGCGATCAGACTGTTGGCGAATTTGATGAGAGGTGCGGTAGTTGATTTTGAGGGTTTGCGATCGCCCTCGAATATCTACACCTAATGATTTCCAAGAGTAAGGTTGTTGGAAAATGCGCTGGCCCAGGTCACCCGTAAAAAAGAGACTGTCAGGATAGCGCGTACCTAGCGCGCAAAGAAACTGTAGTGCGGCGATACTGATATCTTGAGCTTCGTCTACGATGGCAAAGTCGAAGGGTGGGGTGTCAATTTCTTTTAGATGATGGGTGACTTGTTGAAAGAGTCCAGCCCAGGTGATCTGTTTTTCTCTTTTAAGCGTATCAATCGCTTTGCTAAAGATAGTCCACAGCAGCTCCCTTTGCTTGTTGCCGACTCTGGTTTTGCGGCCTAGCCGTTTGACGTTTTTATAGGCTTCCCAGGTGCTGAGCTGTCTGGCATCGACGATGTCTTTCCATTCGTTCCAGAGAAAGGATGCGGAGAATTGACCGGGTGCGGTTTGGTTGGCGAGGGTGATGAGCAGCGATCGCACTTCATCAGGATTAGCAATATTGGGTTCGCCGTAGGCTTGCTTGTAGAGGGTGCGGGCAACCTCGCGCATAGACTGTGTGTGAATGCGATTTCGCACGTCAGGTTCATTGCCTACTAGCCGATCTAGCTTTAGGTGTAGTGAATTCGCTAGGGCTTGAGAAAAGGTGGTCAGTAAGATTTTCGCGTCTGGATGCAGGCGCGCTAAAAAGACGGCTCGGTGAAGGGCGACGATTGTTTTGCCGGTGCCTGCTGAACCGGCGATGCGGGCTGGGCCGCTATAGTTGCGTTCGATAAGGTGTTGCTGGGCAGGGTGCAAGAAAACAGTCCACTTTTCCCAGGGGTAGTCTAGGGCGCGTTGGAGTTCTTCTTGGTTGGTCATCACCCGGAAGCGGCGCTGAGCGTCGGGGTGGCTGAAGGGATCGCTATCTTCGGGGAGCAGGGTGGGCTGCTGAGGCTGTCCGCCTGTGGCGAGTTCTAGGAGGGCTTCGGCGGCTTCTTGGGGGAGGTGTTCGGCAATGTCGAAAAGCGTGGTTTCGGTGGCGGTTTTGACATCGGCGATCCACTCTGGTGGAATGCCGTAGCTGAGGAGGTCGTCTTCGGAGAGATTTTTGAAAAGGGGTGGTTGTTTGGTGGGGGCTTTCTTAGCGGGCTTTTTCTTGGTGGACGGCGTGGGTATTGGGACGGGTTGACGGACGGTGATTTCTTTGACGGTTTCGCGGACTTCGACGAGCTGGGCTGCGCCGGTTTTGGGATGGCGTTCTATTTTGCGCTTTTTGGCCCAGGCGTAGGCGTCGTCGTGATGATCGACGTAGCAAAGGAGGAGGCTATTGGCGGTGCGATGGACGATGAGGCGGATGTCCATGTTGGCGCTGATAGACCAAAAGTGGCTGTCTTTGGTTTTGGCAAGCTTATGAAAGCGTAGGCTAGGGCTTTCTGGGTTTAGCTGTAGGTCGAAGGCAGTTGTTTTGACGCCTTTTTGCTCCTGATTGGTCAGCTTATTAAGACTATCAGTGAAGGTATCTGCAATACGGAATTCCATCAGTCCAATGCCTCTTTTTCTATGTCTTCTAATCGTTGAATAATTGCCGCGCGAATTTCAATATAGTGCCAATAGTCGGCGAACCATTCAGAAAAAGTCACATCGTCTAATAACTGCTGTGGCGGGTAGTGAGAAGAGAAATCTTCAGAAGATGTATGATGCTGAATTTCATAGTTTCTCAATCGTTTGACAATAGCAACAAGGGCGTCAATAGACAGGGCTATTTCATTCTAAATATACGTTTAAGTGTGTCTAGACTAAACTGGCAGC
>QBMC01000003.1 GCA_003242035.1 Nodosilinea foveolarum
ACAAGTTGCCCGATGCTCCTTCTTTAATTCCTCTAGCTACGACCTGAATCCTTACGTCTTAGCAGCGACATGGCTCAGATGATGACCGCATGTATTCAGCGTTGCCGCGACTGTGCGGATACCTGCACCATGTGCGTTCGATTCATGGCGCGCCAGTCGGAAATCCATCCTTATGTTTGTCGAGCTTGCGCTGAGGCGTGCGATCGCTGTGCCAAAGAATGCGGCAGCCACCAGTCAGACCACTGCCAGCGCTGTGCTGAATCTTGCCGAAAATGCGCAGAGCTATGTCGTCAAATGGCTGCATAGTAGGTGAAAAGCCACAGGTCACTATGCGATGTTCTTCAATCGGTTGAGTATCTGCAAAACATCCCACAACTCATTCCGCCGTCTGTTCAGAGAGAAGTCATCTGAGAACGCATATTCTCCCTGATCTAACTTGAGGAAAATAGATCGTTCTCCATTGCTAACTAATCCGAACTTTGGCCGATTTTGAGAACTAGAAGCCATGTATGCCAGTGCTTGAGGCAAAGCAGTCGTGACGTTAAAAGATGTTCTTGTAGACTCTACTAGAACAATCCACAGCGCCTCTTGCACTATTAATGCATCAATGCGTCCCTGATAGACTTTCCGACTCTCATCTTCAAACTCAAAGCGTACAGAAGCCTCAGAGCGTAGTAAGAAAGGGGGATCGTAGAATCTTGCCAATTCTAACAGCGGTGCGATGACTAAGAAGTTGACAGCGTTTTCTAGTAAATGGCCATGCTGTCGATGATATAAATAGCGCTGCTTAATTAGGTCGAGCCTTTTTTGCTCAGCTACAGATAAAGCTTTGAGCTGAGATGTCCACTCTGGGAAAAAGCTGTACGCTTCCAAGCTTGCAGCGACACCATAAACACGCTCAGCCTCAGCGAGGCTACTAATGTAATCTGTGACTGCAAGTAGCTGAACCATTTTACGTGGAGGTATAGAAGCCTTTGATCCTCCTACTATCCTAACTTGCAAATGGATTCTCCACCTAGCTCGATCCAGCCATGAATCAATCCAGAAGTTGATTGAGCCGCAGCACATTTACCCGCGTTATCAATCACAATTACACCCCCTTCGCCATTGACTTTAGCCACTAAATATTCAATCCCGGCTTTGGCGGCTTCTGTTGCATTCATACCTTTAAAGTAAACATAATCGGAGACTGTTTTAGAGAGCACCGTGCGCAAAAACTGTTCTCCATACCCCGTCGCTGAAACCGCGCAGGTTTCGTCATCGGCAAAGACGCCTGCACCTACTACCGGCGTATCGCCGACGCGTCCCCACCGCTTGTTTACGAGTCCGCCGGTAGAGGTGGCCGCTGCCAAATTTCCATGGATATCTCTGGCAACTGCGCCAACGGTGCCTAGCTTTTGTTTGATTTTCTCGTGATCTAAAACAATTCTTCCGGCAGCTTGAGCTTCTTTTAGCTGCTTGATTCTGCCGGGGGTGATGAAGTAGTCGTCTGGGCAAATCTCAACTTTATAGAGTTTGGCAAATTTGCCCGCGCCTTCGCCCGCTAGCATGACGTGGTCGCCCTGTTCTAGTACTTGGCGAGCTAGAGAAATGGGGTTTTTGATGTTCTTTACGCAGGTGACCGCGCCTGCTTTAAGGTCGCTGCCGTTCATTAGCGCGGCGTCCATTTCTACCTGTCCGTTTTCGTTGAGGACGGAGCCTTTACCCGCGTTGTAGAAGGGATCGTTTTCTAGCAAATTAACGCAGTGTTCTACTACGTTTAGGGCGCGATCGCCTTCCTCCAATCGCGCTCTTCCCGCCTCCAAAATTTTGACAATGCTCTGCTTAAAATCATCTGCACTCGCCTCGTACTTCAGGTCTTCAAGCGCACCCGCGCCACCGTGGATCATCAAAGAATAAGGCTGAGTCATGGTGAAAGGTTCTCTAAAAGTTGTTGATTGGGAGAAAGTGTTAGCTTAAGTCTGTTGTTTATTGAGACTGATAATTGAGACTGCTTACTGAGAATATGACTCTTCAGGATTCAGTTCTTCTAAAATCGTAAAGTGAATGTGGTTAATCGCAAAGTCTCCTAAGGAAACACCCTCGGGCCAGCCCTTAGCCTTGAACTTAGCGAAAGAGATCCCTTTTCCTAGTTCGGTATGATACCAAGCCAAGCCCATAAAGAACCGGGTTGGATATGGCCCCTGATCGATCACATCGTCTACGTTAGATTCCATCGGGAGCCAGCCAATCCCAGGCGCGTAAAATTCTAGCCAAACGTGGTTGAAGTCTGGCTCTAGCGGCAGGTTTTTCTTTTCAGGGAACTGAGGGCATTTGTAGCGACCAATCGTGCGGCAGGCAATGCCGTTTAGTCGGGTTAAGGCCAACAGAATGCCGACATATTCACCACAGGAAGCGGTGCCTCTAGCCAGGGCAATATCAGGCGTGTCGATTTTGGGTTGAATGCCGTAAGAGAGCTGATCGTAAACGTAGTTACGAATTTTGAGCATTTTTCTGAGGAGGTTGGTTTCGGTTCCGACGGCGGCTTTGGCGGCGGCCCGAATAATGGGCGTCTCCATCGATAGCTCGTCGTCGTCAACTAGGTAAGCGGCCTTAAAGTCTTCTGAGAGCGGTGGACTGTTTTCTACGTCCTCGGGAGCGAGATTATATTTGATGCTATACATCTCAATGAGCGCTCTCCAACCAACTAGGCCAGCCTGATAGGGCGCAATATGATCGAACTTGAAGACGGCGACGCGCTGACCGTTTTGGATCTCGTCGGTGAAAGGGTGGCCGATGGCTTCTACCTGACGAACTTTTTGTCGGGGCGTGTCGGCGGGTAAGGCAATGCGCCATTCTGCGCCGCTGAGCGAAAGTTCTTCTAGCGGCAGCATTTCTTCTACATAAGACAGCTCTATGAGATAGCCGTTGGAAAGGGTTTGCTTTTTTTCGGGGATGTGGTGGATGAAGAGCGGATGGATGAAGGTGCGATCGCGCAAGGTCAACTGTAGCGGGTCGGCAGCGTTGGGATCGTCTCGAATATAAGCTTCTTTGTCTGCATAGGAAATATAGCAAACAGATTTGCCGTTTTCTGGGCCGTTTTCTGGGCTGTTTTCTGGGCCGTTCTCTTGAGGATAGAACGTGATGCCAGTGGGCGAGCCAAAGGGGGTGAGGGCGCTGAATTGAACTTTTCCCGTTTCCAGATCCAGGCAGAAGACGGTTTGCTCGGCGCGATCGCACACCCAAAGCGCCCCCTCCTCCACGGTCAGGTTCTCAATTCCAATTCCCGGCTGAGCAATCTTGCTAACCGGTTTGCCGCTAGCTTTGTCAAATACGTGAATATAGCCAGACTTCTCACAGGAAACGTAGACTTTATCGCCGTCCAGAGCGATCCCGTTAGCGGAGTAGGGCAACCGAGCGAATTCGACCGGCACGGAAAGCTGAAGCGGATTGGGGTAAGACGAGAAGGTGCTGGAGGCGCGATCGCACTTATAGACAGACTGATCTTTCGCAAACCAGATAGCCTCATCCTCAGCGGCAAGTCCCGATGCACCGACCCAATCCGCTGCGTGAAGGCCATTGAGAATAGTGGTGTTGTTTGTTTTCGGCTCGACCTGAGCCAAATAACCTCGCACCGACTCTAAGGCAATTAATCTACGATCTAACACAGTCAGCCCTGAGATAGCATAAAGCCCGATAGGTCTGACTGTACTTGGCTGAACTGAGGCAAAACTAGATGGATTTTGAGAAGATACCGACGACCTTTGAGCATCGTTAGACATGTTTGAATATCACGCTGTAGTACATTATCTGCTGGCTTGAGTCGTCGTATTTGCTGAAATTGAGTTTTCTCCGATTGTTCTCCAGTTATCTTCAACGACACGGTATTAAATAAACATAGTAGATCAGGAATCCGATTCGCTGTTAGGCTGGTTTAAGGGGGTATTCCCTTGAGAATTCTACGCTAAACGCGCTTTATCAAGATACCTTTGAGAAAAATAAGGCTGAGCAAAATAAGGCCCGAAGTGGCATCCTAAAAAGCGAAGCAAAGGCTACAACCCTATAACAACTGCTAACTCCGATGAAATCAATCTACGATCCTGACAAAGACATTTTACATATTTCCTTGACGAAAGCTGTTGTTGAGGAAACCACTCAGATTGCGCCAGGTCTTATTCTAGACTACGACGAAGACGGCAAAGTTATTGGGCTAGAGATTAGAAAAGCCTCTCAAAAAGTGGACGATCCCTACGAAATGACTCACTTAGTGGGGAAAGGCAACGAAAATAAGCCGCCTGCTAAAGGAATTCTATAGCAGACGGCTGATTTGGTCGGGGCGAACCCGGATGATTAAATTCGATGCTTGGGCGTCACGAGACAACTCTCTCATGACGCCTTGTTGTCGTATCCTTTGGATGATGTCTTGCCTTGAGTTCGTCGGTTTGGACAGCTAATCGTTCATCCAAGATTCACTGCCGATCAGGTCGCATACGGAGTCTCTGAGTAAATACTCGTTAACTTCTAAAACTTGCTCTACCGATCTCCATTCAGCGGTGCTGTAATATCTCGCCAGCGCATATATTTGCTGACGCTTTGCAATCGTGCCTTTTTCGACTAAAGCCTGCACATCTTCTTGAATTGAGCTAATAGAGCAGCGGCGTTCTGTAAGCATGGTAGTGTCCTGGTAAGTGAGCTAGAACGCCGTATCCTGCTGACGCTTCTTAACCGCGAGGCGATCGCGATATAGGTGAAGATGACCGCTGGTAACGGTGTTCTAAAAGCTAAAATCTGTAGTCATCAAAGCGAGTTATCGAAGCGTAAGCAGAGACGATGAAGATAACTTGATAAGCCTGCTATAGCAACGGTTCTATTATAGCTAACGGTTAGTGACCGCTGAGTTTTTTAAAGATTAAAGCAGAAATAATGCTCAGCGAGAAAATCTGTTCTACCGACGTATTTTATGTTCAGTTTCTTCAGGTTTAGCTGCTCTGTATCCAATTTTAGGTGCGAGGCTATTCAGCTTTTTAAAATTTGTATTTTGGAAGAATGGTATCCTTTCGAACTCAGATACTTCTTCTACGGGTTACGCTTACTAATGGTGGTATTGTATAACACCGTTTTATAGCTGAATCAGCTAGTTAGTCAAGGTTTCATAACATTACCCCGTCAGTATTATTGAGTCTATATGAGATGAGACGACTCCGTATGACTTGCCTTTGCTAGATCCTGAGCTTTCGCGTTATGCAGGCGATCGCGCTAGCCGATAGACAACTCATCTATAGCCTTCTGTTTGTCTTTTGGGTGGCATACCTTGGCAAGGTTAAGAGAGAAATAACACATTTAATAGTTGCCAGCATTTATTGAGGCAAACGCTGACAATATGCGTTGATTAGATGGGTTAGCGATCGCGCTATGGTTCTATTCTAAAGAAAAGCTTTCAAAATCCATGCTACGAAGATTCGTGCTATGCCAGAAGCGGGCGATAATAGTGAGCTGTTTGCTAAAAATCTGACGTACTTAAAGATCTGACAGCAGAGTAGTTTGATAGGAAATTTTCAATGACCGACCGAATTTTAATGTGTGCACCTCATCATTACGATGTGGACTACGTAATTAACCCCTGGATGGAGGGGAATATTCATCGCTCGTCGCGCGATCGCGCAGAAGCGCAGTGGAACCAACTCTACGAAGTGCTAAAGACGCACGCTGAAGTAGTGCTAGTAGAGCCGCAGAAGGGCTGGCCAGATATGGTATTCGCGGCGAATGCGGGCCTGGTACTGGGCGATCAGTGTGTGCTGAGTCGGTTCTTTCATCCCGAGCGACAGGGGGAGGAGCCGCATTTTCAGAAATGGTTTGAGGACAATGGGTTTACGGTGCATACGCTGCCCGAGAGCTTGCCTTTTGAAGGGGCGGGCGATGCGCTGATAGACCGCGCGGGGCACTGGGTTTGGGCGGGCTATGGCTTTCGCTCCGAGCTAGACTCTCACGCTTATTTGGCAAAATGGCTAGATGTGGAAGTGGTGTCGCTGCGCTTGGTAGACAATCGGTTTTACCATTTAGACACCTGCTTTTGTCCGCTGAAGGACGGGTACTTGATGTACTATCCGCCCGCGTTTGACGACTATTCCAACCGGCTGATTGAGATGCGTGTCCCTGAAGATAAGCGCATCGTGATAGAAGAGGTAGACGCGATTAACTTTGCCTGCAATACGGTGAATGTGGATCGGGTGGTGGTGATGAATAAAGCGAGCGAGGCTTTAACGAAGGCGCTGGGCGATCGCGGGTTTAAAGTGGTCGAAACGCCGCTCACTGAGTTTTTGAAAGCGGGCGGTGCGGCTAAGTGCCTCACGCTAAAGGTGAACGAGGCGCGACAGGCAACGCCTCAATCTTCAACGATTGAGTCTCGAACGATTCTCATGGAGGGACACCTGCTAGATTCGGGGCTGGTGAATCGGGCGCTCGATACGATTGTGGCGGGTGGCGGTAGCTTTCAGGTGCTGAGCTTTGACTTGGGCAAGCAAAGACAAGACAGCTCCAGGGCAGAGGTCAAAGTATCTGCGCCAGACGATTCGGTGATGGGCGACATCATGGGTCAGCTAGTTGATTTGGGCGCAGTTACCATGCCGGACGAAGAGGCTGCAATCTCTGCGGCTTTAGAAGGCGTTGTGCAAGATGGGGTTGCCCCAGACGACTTTTACGTCACGACGATTTATCCAACTGAGGTATGTGTTGACCGGCAGTGGCTGCGGGTCGAGGGTCAGCGGATGGATGGCGCGATCGCTATCACTCAAGACAAAGGTCAGTCCGTTGCGAAGTGCAAGCTGCTGCGCGATTTGCTCGAAGGTGAAGAGGTTGTCGTCGGCAGCAAAGGCATTCATACGATTCGCACTGCGCCTTCGCTGAAGAAAAAAATGGATGACTTTAGCTTTATGGGCGCGGGCGTGTCGAGTGAGCGCCGAGTGGAGCTAGTGGTGGATCAAATTGCCTGGGATCTGCGGCAAATTCGCGATCGCGGTGGCAAAGTAGTCGTCACGGCTGGCCCAGTGGTGATTCATACGGGCGGCAGCGAGCACCTGAAGAATTTGATTCGCGGCGGGTATGTACATGCGTTGCTAGGGGGAAATGCGATCGCTGTGCACGATATTGAGCAATCCATGAAAGGCACGTCTTTAGGCATGGACATGAAGCGTGGCGTCTCGGTGCATGGCGGTCATCGGCATCACTTGCAGGCCATCAACACCGTGCGTCGGCACGGCAGCATTGCCAAAACCGTTGAGGCGGGTGTGCTTAAAAGCGGCGTGATGTACGAATGCGTCAAAAACAATATCCCGTTCTCTTTGGCCGGTTCTATTCGCGACGATGGGCCGCTGCCGGATACCAAGATGGATCTGTTAGAAGCGCAGGCGGATTATGCTCGGCTGATTGAGGGTGCGGACTTAATTTTGATGCTCTCGACCATGCTGCATTCTATTGGCGTGGGCAATATGACACCGGCCGGAGTGAAGATGGTTTGCGTGGATATTAACCCAGCGGTGGTGACTAAATTAAGCGATCGCGGTTCTGTTGAATCGACCGGTGTCGTCACTGACGTGGGCCTGTTCTTGAGTCTGCTAGTGCAAAAACTGGGTAAGTTGACCGGGCAGTACGCGCAGGTTTAATCCTTAAAAATACGGGTGGGCATTCCGTCGATGCTCACCCGATTTTTTCGTCCCAGTAGTGAGCAATTCCTTCAGCTCCTTTCCTTTTGGCCCATTCGTTGAGTGCGGTGCGATCGCCCTGATAGCCATACTGCGGCACACTCATTCCGCAAGAAGTCTGCACCAAATCAACGCTCAAATCAAAGATCTGACAGAACTATGGTGAACTAAATCACATCGTCCACAATATTCTGCATTTCCATCGGCGGACGCTTGTAATCTATTTTTTCTTGTCTGGGCGGTAGCGTCATGGGTGGCGGCGTCAAATCTTTGTAGGCGATTTGATGCAGCAGATGATTGATGCAGTTGAGCCTTGCCCGCCTTTTATCATCGGCCTCTACTACATTCCAGGGCGATCGGGTTGTATCCGTCGCCGCAAACATATCGTCTTTAGCCATAGAGTAGTCAAACCATCGCGCTCTAGCCTCCAAATCCATCGGGCTAAGTTTCCACCGCTTAGTCGGGTCGTTCAGCCGATCTTGAAAGCGCTTTTCTTGTTCTTCATCGCTCACCGAGAACCAGTACTTCACCAGCACAACCCCAGCGCGTTGCAGCATGTGCTCAAACTCCGGACAAGAGCGTAAAAATTCCACATACTCCTGCTGTGTACAAAATCCCATAACTTTTTCTACTCCCGCTCGGTTGTACCAGCTTCGGTCGAATAGAACAATCTCACCAGCGGTGGGTAGTTGTGCCACATATCGCTGAAAGTACCATTGTCCTTTCTCCTCATCGTTAGGAGCCGCTAGAGCCACTGTTCGGCAAATTCGAGGATTCAGGCATTCGGTAATCCGCTGGATTGCGCCGCCTTTACCCGCCGCATCGCGTCCTTCAAAAAGAACAACAACTTTCAGTCCCTTGGCCTTTACCCAGTACTGAAGCTTTACCAGCTCTGCTTGCAGTTTTTCTAGCTCTTTCTTGTAGGTTTTTTTGCCTAGTTTTTTAGACTTCTTAATTTTTTTGGACTTTTGGTCGCTGTGTTTTTCACTATTTTTAACACTGTCCTCATCGGGTTTGGAGCGGGTGCTATCGTCTTCGCGACCCGAGAGCTTGCTCTTCTTTCCGCTAGTTTTCTGGTTTGACTGCTCATTGTCTTTACTTTCTACCGATTTGGCTTTATTAGAAGACGATGAAACTACGCTGTCTGAGGTGCCATTAGAACTTGTAGTGGCGGTGGATTGTTTTTTCTTTTTTGCCATGAATCTTCTAGCTACCTTAGGTTATCTACCAGCGTAGAACAGGTTTTTAGAACTCAGGCACAATTTTAGAAGGTGTTAACGAATCGTTAATCTGTGGGCGGTGAGGTGCCGCACTAGGCAAGGGCTTCTATGATATGGGGGTAGTTGGCGGGGCGATGAGCGCATGAAAGTGGGAATTTTGGGCATCGGGTTGATGGGAGGCCCAATGGCACTGAAGCTTCAGGCGGATGGGTTTGAGGTGATGGCGTGGAATCGAACTTTGAAGAAGCTGACGCCGCTAAGAGAGGCCGGGATTGAGACTACGGAAGTGGCGGGTGGAGCGATCGCTGCCTGCGATGTCACCATTACAATGCTCAGCGATGCCGCTGCTACCGAAAGCGCACTATTTGCAGACGCTTCGGCCCTGGCAGAGCGCACAATATTACAAATGGCGACCATTGCCCCCGAAGAAAGTCGTCTGCTAAAGCAGCAAGTAGAGGCGGCAGGCGGCACCTATTTAGAAGCGCCAGTATTAGGAAGCACTCCGGAAGTAAAAGACGGCTCGCTGATCGTCATGGTTGGCGCAACGCCCGAGCAGTTTGAGCAGTGGATGCCGGTATTTAAATGCTTTGGCGTGGAGCCTCAGCTCATGGGGCCAGTGGGCACCGCAGCGGCGACTAAGCTAGCGATGAATCAATTGATTGGGACGTTGACCTCAGCGTTTTCGATGAGCTTGGGATTGGTACAGCGAGAAGGCTTAGATCTAGAAAAGTTTATGACGCTGGTGCGAGCGAGTGCGCTGTATGCGCCGCAGTTTGATAAGAAATTGGGTCGGATGTGTGATCGCAATTTCGAAGATCCAAACTTTCCGACCAAGCACCTACTCAAAGACATGAATTTGTTCGTGCAGGCGGCTGAGAATAAAGATATTGATGCGAGGGTGGCGGCGGGTGTGAGTGCGATCGCCCAAAAAGCGATCTCTCAAGGTCTAGCCAACAAAGATTATTCGTCCATCTACAGCGCGGTTAATCCGGATTAGACCGATTCGAACGGCGTCCTTTCTATGCAGTCAGAACAGGCTCTTTTACCCGTTTCGCCACTTGGTTTTTCGCTTCAGTAACCCCATCCTTTGCATTACCGAACCGGCGATCGCGCTGCTGATAGGTTTGTAGTGCCCGATGAAACTCACCCCGGTCAAAGTCGGGCCAAAAGGCACGGGTAAAGTACATTTCGGTATAGGCCAACTGCCAGAGTAAGAAGTTGCTCAGGCGCTGTTCGCCGCTGGTGCGAATGAGCAAATCGGGATCGCTGCCTGCGGTATAAAGATGCTGACTAAGTATCTCTTCGCTAATGGCTTCTGAAGACAGCTCGCCGCGCTCTACTTTTTGGGCGACCTGCTGACAGGCCTGAACAATCTCACTGCGGCTACCGTAGTTAATCGCGACATTAAAATCTATGCCGGTGTTATCCGCCGTCTCTTCCATCGCTCTTTTAATCTCTGCTTGCAAGGAAGGAGAGAGGGCTTCAAGCTCGCCAATAAAGCGAATACAAACGCCTTCGCGATGCATTTCTTTCAGCTCTTTACGCAGCATTTTTTCAAACAACACCATTAAAAAGTCCACCTCGGACGTGGGCCGCCGCCAGTTTTCGGTAGAGAAGGCGTAGGCCGTCAGCGCCCCAATGCCCCAGTCTTTGCAGCAGCGCAGCAGATCTTTGAGAATTTTTGCCCCCTGCCGATGGCCGACTACACGCGGCAGCCCTCGCTGATTGGCCCAGCGACCGTTGCCGTCCATGATGACAGCGACATGATTCGGCAGGCACTGAGGGTTGAGATCGTCGGGAAGAACAGAGTATAGGCTCATGGTTTGGCGAGTGTCGAGGTGGGCTCGTAGGAATGGAAAAAGTGGCTGTGGTCGGGTAGCTGAAGGCTATGAGATGGCGCTAAAAGATAGCCTCAGCGGTTTCCGTGGGTTGGCTTGAGAATTCCCGATGAAGCGGAAAAGCCAGACGGTGATTCCACTGCAAAATCTGATCCATTACCAGGCCACAGGCGTAGGCCCAGTCGGTAGGGCTAGATTGCTTTGGCGATGAGACTGACGCGCTCAGATAATCGGCTTCACTCTTAGATTAGTCAGTTAGCGCTTAAACGTCAGTCGGAAAAAGTCGGTGGAAGTCTGCTCTTGGCTTTCAGGCAGTGGGCGCTGAGGAGGCGTTCTGCTTGAAGTACCGGTAAAATGATGTTGAACCTGCCTAGTCCGTTCGGAACATTGGCTGGGTAGCTGGTAGTCTATGCTTGCAGCGGGCGCATCTACACAGATAACCGTCTAAAAGACAGATCTCGATATCGTCGGAAACCATGGGAATAGATACGGCAATTGAATATGCCGACCAGTTGCTATACGAACGCACTGGCCGACATCTGAGTGATTTGCAAAGCTGTATTATTCAACAGAGCTGGCAGGGCCAAACTTACGGACAGGTCGCGACGATTGCGGGCTATAGCGAGGGTCATATTAAGGATGTGGCCTCTCAGCTATGGCGGCTACTGTCGGAGGCACTGGGCGAGCGCATTACGAAAGGAAATTTGCGATCGCGCCTCATCAACCGCATCAAGCGCACGCTTAAAAAAGCCTCTTCTCTCCATCAAACTGAATCTTTTAGGGCAGCGACTATCGAAACAATCGTTTCTTTTGCCTCAGCAGTAGCCGCCATTCCAACACCGTTTATTGGCCGCGAGCAAGCACTTCAGACCCTACAGAATCTTGCTTTGACTCATCTAGCCGTCGTTATTCAAGGCGAGGGTGGAATTGGTAAAACAACGCTGGCTCAGCAGTACTGTCAGCGGTTTGATCAAACGTTAGAGCTGCTGATGGCGAAAGAATCAGCTAGTATTACGCCGGTCGAAAGCGTGGTGGAGGAGTGGTTACGCCAGTACTTCGATGAGGAGCCGGGGCGCGAGTTTGGCGTCACGCTGAGTCGCCTAAAGCATCATTTGCAGCAGGGATCGGTGGCTGTGCTGATTGATAATCTGGAACCCGCGTTAGATAGTAACGGGCAGTTCATCGCGGCGCATCGGCATTATGCAGAGCTGCTGCGGGTGCTTTGTGCGTCGGGGTCGGGGGCGACAACGATTATGACCAGTCGCGATCGCCTTTGCGAACCGGGCGTAACTGTCTATCACTATCGACTGCCAGGGCTGAGCCTAGAAAGCTGGCAACAGTTTTTTCAAGATCGACAGGCCGTGGCGTTAGAGAGTCTGGCGCGGATGCATCGGGCCTATGGCGGTAATGCTAAGGCATCGGCTGCAAGCGCTAGACGCTGATGCTTACCGTTTGTTTTGTCGGTTGGGGTGCTATCGCTATCAGGATCGGGCTAGGCTGAAGGCGGCGGCGGCGTTGGCTTTGATGTGGGATATTGATCCTTCGCAGCAGCGGCAGACGCTGAATTCTTTGCGCGATCGCTCTCTACTAGAATTTCGTAAGGGCGACTATTGGCTGCATCCGGTGAGTCGAGCAGAGGTTATTCTGCGGCTGCGGCAAGGCACGGCTCAAAACAAGGCTGAAGACTGGCAGCAGGCGAATCGAGCGGCCGCAAACTATTGGACGAATAGCGTTAGCACGGTGGTTTCGGTCGAAGATGGATTGCAGGCGTTAGAAGCCTATTATCATTTGATTGCGGCTGAGAATTACGATGCGGCCGCAGCGGTACTGCTGAAAAGTCGGCACAATCAGTGGCAGCAGTTTTGCCTTTAGCGGCGAGTCTGTATCGCGTTGGATTGTTGCAGCCGGTGGTGAATGCGATCTCGCAGATATTGCCGCATGTGACGGCGGGCCGCAGCGAATTGAACAACATTTTGGGCGATGTCTACTGGATTACCGGTCGGATTCATGAGGCGATCGCCTGTTAACAACAAACCCTAGCCGATACCGAGCGCCGACTGTCGATCCTAAAAACTCAATCTGTTGTACAGAGCGGTGCCGATGAAGCGCTGAAACAACAGATTGGAACGTCTACCCATAAAAGAGATATTTACTATCTTAAGATGCTGACGGTCGATGCCCATTTGAGCATGGGTTTATATCGAATGGATTTGTGGGAGTTAAGTGAAGCCGCTGAGCAGTTTGAACAGGTTATTGCGCTCGCAGCGGGAAGCGATCATCAAGCCTGGGCGGACAAGGCGACTGTCGGGCTGGCTTTAGCGCGAGCCTACCTGGGGCAAACGGCGGTGGCCCATGAGCTAGCTCTAGAGGTCTATCCCCGGTTTGCTACTGGCATAAATGATCGCCACGGTCGCCATGCTTACTTTTTGCAGCTTTTGGGTCAGGCGTTCGATAGCTTGGGCGTATTTGATAAGGCGCGATCGCTCTATGCACAGGCGATTAATTTTGCTGAGGCGGGCCATTACGTTCAGGTGCAGGCGAAGGCGCTGACCGGTCTGGCTGTTTTGGAGCGGCATCGGGTCAATTACGGTGAGGCGGTTCGTCTACACTGTGAGGCTGTAACGCTATGCGAAAAAATTGGGGCAAAGTGCGATTTGGCTGAGGCTTATTTTCAGATGGGACTGAGCAGACGGTTGGCGAATGAGGCAGAGACGGCGGTGGCTGAGTGTTTTGATCGGGCGATCGCGCTCTTTGCCGATATCCGTGCACCTCAGCAGGTGGCGCGAGTAGCCGCCGCGCAGAAAATCAGAGGTACGAACACTTTCTCCGAGTGAATTCCCGGAAATGAGCTGGCAGGTTCTGATGAATAAACTAACCCCTTCTACAACAGTTTAATTGTATGAATGACGCTACTTGTTTTAGTTCTATCCGGTCAGGTTCTAGGCGTTCGGGTTCTGTGCGTTTGGGGGCGATCACCGCACTGATAATGCTGACGGGCGCTCCTTTATCAACGGCGGCCTACGGCGCTCAATCGTCCTCGGCAAAAGAGGCGGCTTATACTGCTCAGCTCACCGAGTCTGCTGATGATACTTACGAGGCGATTGTAGAAGCCGGACAACAACAGCTTGATGCGGGAGAGTACGAGCGCGCACTGGCTACGTTTGAAGGAGCGATCGCCCAATATCCTGATGCGGCTCGGCTGTCTGTCGGTAAAGGAGAATCGCTGTACGGACTGGGCCAATTTGAGGCAGCGGTAGTGGCCTTTAAGACCGCAACCGAGCAGTCACCCGACTATTTGTACGCTTGGGTTTGGCTGGGCAACGCCTACGACGACAGCCAACAGCTAGACCTAGCGCTCGATGCCTATTCTACGGCGAGTCGGCTCGATGCTACGAACCCCATGCCCTACTATCATCGTGGCATTGCGCTGTGGTACGCCGACCGAGACGCTGAGGCCGAAGCTGACTTTCGCAATACCGTAGACATTGCGCCTGACTTTCCGAATGCCTGGATGTGGCTAGGCCGCAGCTTGGGAGAGCAGGAAAAGTACGAGGATGCGCTAGCTGCTTTTGACCAGGCGATCGCGATAGAACCGGGTCATTTGGGTGCTTTGTTTGGTCAAGGTCGCTCCCTGCTAGAGCTAGGCCAGTCTAAGGCGTCGGTGAAGGCTTTTGACAGTTACTTGTTACAGGATTCAGAATCTGCTCAGGCTTGGTTCTATCGAGGTAACGGACTGTTGGCGCAGGCGCAGTCCGAAGATGCGTTAGCTTCCTATGAGCGATCGCTGGCAATCAATCCTAACGAGGGCACGTTTTACAACAAAGGTCTGGCGTTGACTAGCTTAGAGCGCTATGACGAGGCGATCGCAGCTTTTGAACAGGTAATTGTGATTAATCCAGAAAACGCAGATGCCCGCGAACAGGTGGAAGCGCTAAAACAGCTAAAAGCTCAAGCTAAGCTAGCAGTTGCAGTGTATTAAGCCTTCAACCTTCAGCGTTATGACGAAGATCTTGACATGCTACGCAGCCATCTCAATTTCGCCGCTTTGATCAAAAAGAAGCCTAACGACTGATCTTCAGATGTTTCCATTAGCCTATGTAGGAGTAGCCCTCGCAGCCCTTGGAGATGATACGCTAATACGTAATTATTCGCCGTAGTCTGTTTGTTACAGAGTCCGGCACACAGGAGCGTTCGAGTCTATGCGTTGGAAAGAGGGCCGTCGTAGCGCAAACGTTCAAGACCGTCGCGGGATGGGCGGTGGCTATAGTCGCGGTGGCGGTAGCCCGATGGTTGTCGGCGGCGGTGGATTGGGCATGATCGTCGTCGCTATTGTCATCGCGCTATTAGGCGGCGACCCGACAATCCTACTCGACTCGTCTCCGCCAGTGAGCCGTACCCCTAGCAGCGGTCAATATCAGGCTAGCTCCCCCCAAGAAGACGAGCTGGCAGACTTTACCTCTGTTGTCTTAGCAGACACAGAAGACACCTGGGACAAAATTTTCCCCAAGGAGTTTGGCAGCAACTACCAGCACCCCGGACTCGTTTTATTTACCGGCGCGGTGCAGTCGGCCTGTGGCACCGCGCAATCCGCAGTTGGCCCGTTTTACTGCCCCGCCGACCAGCAAGTTTATATTGACCTGGACTTTTACCAGGACTTGAAGAATCAGCTAGGTGCACCTGGCGACTTCGCGCAAGCGTATGTGATTGCTCATGAGGTAGGCCATCACGTGCAAAATCTGCTGGGCATTTCCGACCAGGTACGTCAGGCCCAAAGAAGAGTAAGCAAAACTGAGGCCAATCAGCTATCGGTGCGGCAGGAGCTTCAGGCCGATTGCTTTGCCGGTGTGTGGGGTGCTAGCGCCCAAGGCCGGGGTCTTTTGGAAGCGGGTGATGTGGATGAAGCGCTGAACGCGGCCAGCCAGATCGGAGACGACAAGTTGCAGAAGCGTCAACAAGGCTATGTCAACCCAGATTCTTTTACTCATGGGAGCGCCGAGCAAAGACAAGAATGGTTCCAGCGCGGCTTTTCGTCTGGCGATGTGGATCAGTGCGATACCTTTAGTTAGCTGTCTTGGTACAGGCGCTAGCCTAACTCCGTCGAGATTTTTTCTTATCCCAAGCCTCCTGATAGCGTTGTTCATTCACCTCTACCGACTTCTGCAAGTCAACAACCGGATTGGGATAGTCCACCCCAATTCGAATATCGAAACGCTTTTGCTCTACCGGCTGCAATTTCCAGGGCGCATGTACCTTTTTTGCCGGAACCTGTTCTAGTTCGGGCAGCCAGTGCTTCACATATTTGCCTTCTGGGTCGTAGTCTTTAGACTGCTTTGGAATGTTGAAGTAGCGAAACCCCCGCGCATCGTTCCCTACGCCCGCCGTGTAGTTCCAGTTACCCCAGTTACTACACACGTCATAGTCAATCAGCAGCGACTCGAACCATTCCGCGCCCATTTGCCAGTCAATGCCCAAATTCTTGGTTAAAAAGCTTGCCACGTTTTGCCGACCCCGGTTAGACATATACCCAGTCGCGGCAATCTCTTTCATATTGGCATCTACCAGCGGATAGCCCGTTTCGCCATCGCGCCATTTGTCGAAACGCTTCCAGTCTTCTTGCCATTTTATCGGCAGTCCGCGAATGCCGCCTTTGCGAAAGATCTTGCGGCCATACTTGTGGCACACAAATCGAAAGTAATCTCTCCATAGCAGCTCGAATACCATCCAGTAGGTAGAGTTGTTCTTTCTTCGCTGCTGCTCGTACTTTTGCACTTCCTCGTATATTTTTCTAGGAGAAAGCGATCCGTTGGCTAGCCAGGGAGAGAATTTTGAGGAATAGTCGGCTCCCAACATTTCGTTGCGAGTTTCTTTGTAAACTTGCAGTCGGTCGGCGTCCCAGAAGTAGTGCTGTAAGCGAGCAAAGGCTTCTGTTTCGCCTCCTTTGAATGGTAAGACGCCTTTGGGATCTATTTTGGGTTGTTCTAAGTTGAAGTGGGCGATCGCTGGAACCTCACCCACTTCAATCTCTTTCGGCAACGCCGATAGTCTTTCTGGGGTTGGAAACGCTGGCGTAATCTGACTCTCTTTCTCTACGGCCTTTCGAAATTGAGTAAAAACCTCAGGCAGCTTTTTAATCTCAAAAGGCAAATCGTCAGGATGGTAAAGCGTGGCTCCCCAATAGACTTCAGAGCTTACTTTCATTTCAGCCAGGACTTTTTCTACCGCCCGCTCTATCTGTGTCTCCTCTGAAGTAACTTCTTCATGCCAGTACACAGCGTCTATACCCAGTGCTTTCACCAATGCTGGAATTTCTTCTTCAGGTTTGCCCTGGCGAATAACCAGATCGCTACCTTTTTTCCGAAGCTGCTGCCTCAAGTCTGCAACCGCTTCTATCAAAAACTGAGCGCGGTAAGCACCGGTTTTAGGGAAGCCAAAAGGTGTTTCACCAAAGTGTCTAGGGTCGAAACAATAGAGCGGAATGATATCGGCTTGCTTTTCTAACGCTCGGTGAAGCGGCTCGTGATCGTGTAGGCGAAGGTCGTTGCGAAGCCAGAGGAGAATGCGCATAGAAAACGTAAGGGCGTCACCTGCTGTGCGCCTAATGCAAAGAGTCAGATCGGAATGATAGGCTGACAGTAGAGATAGTCGCGACTGCACAGAGACAGAGAAAATGCCTGTAAAAGACAAATTGACAGACGGTCTGAAAGAACGGCTAGAGAATGCCTGTAAGGATTTGTGGTGGAGCAGCGAAGCGGACTATCCGGTAAAAGTTGTTTGGCAACCTAGTGTAGTGGGCGATCGCAATCCAACGGTAATTAACCAATGGATTAGCTCTGTTCACGAAGAAAGTAAAATAGAAAAAGTCGATCTTAATGACTTTTTTGAGCGAGCAACAACCCCTAAAAGCTGGCACACAAAAGACGATAAGGTACAGCTTTCAAGACTAAAGTGCCTTAAAGAACTTCTAAACGCAGAACTCTCTGCTCTACAGGTTTATCGCTGCGGCGAAGTCGAGATCGCCGCGTACGTTTTGGGCTATTCGACAGAGGGCGTACTTGCTGGCGTACAGACGGTCTTGGTGGAGACTTGACCTATCGACTTTCTATGGCAGCTTGAATGTCTGCTGGAACCTCTGAAAGTAAATCGTAACCAGTGGCGATTTCGATACGATCTACGGTGGTGCGGTAGGTTTGCCAGTCGGCTTCGATGCGATCGCTATTCGGCATATCCACCGCAATCACTGCCGTATCCCGGCTAATCCCAGCATTTATATCGTCCAGTACCACGATCACCTTCCAAACGCGCCCTGGCACCGTCACCCGGCCCACCTTTCCCTGATCGCCATACAAGCCGCCAATAACGTACAGCGCTTTACCGTCCTGATAAATCAGATCGCGGCCATATTGCTCTAGTTCCTTCCATGGCCCTCGGTTATTTTCGCTGGCCTGCGGGAGAATATTCGTCATTAAAAAGGTGGCGGAGTTGTCTTGAGACGTATTGGTGCGATCGCCCGAGGGAACCATATGCCCCCGGTCGTATCCGCTGCGACGATACTCTCCCGGTGTCGCCTGATAGAATCCCTTCGGCAGTCCACCATCGGGCCTGAAGTCGTCTTGTCTATCTGTACGGCCCAACCAGCGATTATCTACGCGCCAGCTAGCCCAATTCAACACATTGCGGCTTTTGCTGTAAGACAAGACGTATTGCGATCGCTCTATCAGCCAATTGTCGGGATTGTCCTTTCCCGCATTGCTCGGATTACCAAAGGTCAGATGCTCGCTATTGGAAAAATAGGTCGGTGCGTCTAAGCCAACGGCCACTGCGGGTAGGCTTTCGCAAGCGGTGCCATTGCGATCGCCATCCAGATTGTAAACATCGTCTTCAAAGGCGACCAAAACCGTTTGCGCCTGAGCCTGGTTGGTAAAGTCGCTACAGTCGCAAACGATGTCCGCGCAGGGCGGTAGGCTGGCGTAAATGTCTGATGCTGATAGGCGATCGCAGCTACTAAGACCTAGAACAGCGGCGATCGCTAGCCAGCTAAACCGCCAGATAGACGGTGATGAGAGCAGCAGAGAGAAGGGGCTTAGCCTGGACATTAAAGTAACGGCAGTCAGTGAACAGCGGATAGATGGACTTACGGTTTAATACGTACGTTCTATCAAACTATCATCTGTAGCGCTGATGACAAAAGCCTTGCTCAAGAATGAGTCCACTAAAAAGCCAGAGCGGTATACTAAAGTCATACCCCCCCCAGGGGGATCTGTGATGACTCATCCGAGCCAATCTGATTCCTCGGAGGGGATGCTGTTTACAAAATAACAAGACCCTATGTTTAGCATCGTTATTTCGACTTTGAAAACCTGTTTTCCGGCCCCCGTGGTACAGGCCCACTGCGACGGCCCCTGTGGTGTATACGACCCGTCTTCTGTGCGCATCGCGGCTGAAGCAGTCGTTTCTATGACCAAAAAGATTCTCGACTTGCAGCACCCCGAAGGCGGCGATAAGCAGGCGATGGCTTCTTACCAGAACACCATGTCTCGCTATATTGCGATTAAAGAAGAGCAGGCTCAGATTGCTAAAGATGAGCTGTTAGTTCTTTGGACTGACTACTTTAAGCCCGTGCACCTAGAGAAGTATCCCGACCTGCACGATACTTTCTGGAAAGCCGCTAAGACTTGCTCTGCTTGCAAAGTAGAAGTGAGCACTCAGCACTGTCAGGAGCTGATGGACGCCGTACAGAAGATTCACAACATGTTCTGGGAATCCAAGGGCCGCGATGTTTCTTGGTATACCGCTAGCTAGTCGAGGGCTGGTGAGCTAATGCGCGCTAGTTAGACAAAAGACCCTGTAATCTGTTGAGGCAGCATTACGGGGCTTTTTTGTGGATGGCGAAGCTGGGACGAGACTGGACAGAAGTTTGGCAATGGGTGCTGGGTAAACGGTGGCGAGTGCGCATAGAAGGGCGCTCTATGTTGCCCACGCTACAGCCGAATGATGACGTGCTAGTGCTGCCAGTGACCCGGATGACGGCGCTCGCTCCCGGAGATATTGTGCTTTGCATTCATCCCTTTAGGCCAGATCTGCGCATGGTGAAGCGGATCAGTGAGACTTTTTATGATGGGGGTTGCTACGTGCTCAGCGATAATGTGGCTGAGGGTAATGATAGCCGGTCGTTTGGGGTGGTGGGTCGCGATCGCATTGTGGGCCTAGTGACCAGTCGGCTGCTGTAATTCTAATTTTTCATCTATCTTGTGAGAGAGCATTCCGCTATGACCGTTGAAATTCGCCCCGCCTATCCAGAAGATGTTTCGACTATTTTTGCTTTAATTAAGTCGCTCAGCGAGTACGAGAAGCTAGCGCATGAAATGGTGGGTAGCGAAGCGGATCTGCACGCAGGCTTGTTTGGGCCGGTTCCCTATGCGGAAGTAATGATCGCGGAGGTGGACGGTCAGGCGGCGGGTATGGCTCTATATTTCTACAACTTTTCTACCTTCTTAATGAAGCCAGGTATTTATTTAGAAGATCTTTTTGTGCTGCCAGAGTTTAGACGACAAGGGATTGCGACGGCTTTGCTAAAGCATTTGGCGGCCTTTGCCCTGAGTAAAGACTGTGGCCGCCTGGAGTGGAGCGTATTGGATTGGAACGAAGATGCGATCGCCTTCTACAAACGCATGGGTGCGATCCTAATGGATGAATGGACAGGTTGCCGAGTAAGTGGAGATGCCTTAGTGGGGCTTTCCAAATTAGAAGACTCTGCTTCAGCAGAACCCGCTTAGCTACTTATCCCCTGCTTGCTATCTTTCATTAAGCTAAACCTTCTCCTGCCCAATCTTTAGGATAGGCAGGAACAAAAAGCTGTGCAAACAAGACTGACTATCTATGTACGTGTACTAAGTACATCAGGGTGCAGTCGCGGCTTTTTCTGGTAATTATTATTGCAAATAGCTCAGTAAATCCTCTAGTGCTCAGATTAAAGGCTTAAAAATAGTGTCCTTTCGTAAAGGCAAGGTTCCTCGGCCTTGCATAAATATACTTGCTCTTCACATAGTGCCTGTAAACGGTATTGTTTAGCACTAAGTATAGGCACTGAGTAAGGCATTCTCATTATCTTCGAAGGGACAGGGCCGCTAGCCTAGCTAATTGACCTCATTAGCTCGCGCACTTCTACCTCATACCTCTACCCCAATAGTTCTAACCTGAGGGTATTTCAATGGAATTCACCGACAGCACAAGCTCCATTTCTAACCCGATGACATCGACAATTGCTCGCCGTCGCTGGCGAGACTCCTCCGGAGAGGCTTTGCCAACGCCAGAATGGAAGCTAGCGGATGCTAACGATGTCATTATTGCTTCTCGCCACTGCGTTGAGGCATTGGTTTCGCAGCAAATAGGATTGCCGCTGAGTGAGCAGTCTAAAAATGCTGATGAGAAAGCCTGGGAACCCGACTGTGAAAGAGATCAGGAAAGAAGCCGCTTCACGCTGACGCAGCTCTACTCGCAGAAAAAAGTTGTTGTCGATGTGCATTTGTTCGACCCCACCGACAATCACGAGCTAGTGCGGTTGCAACAGAACGCTAGAGAGCTTCAGGCCCTAAACTATGCAGCGATTCCGGCTTATGTTGATGCTTTTGAGCTAGAAACCTCGCTAGGGCCTGGGTTTGCAATTGTGCAGACGGCGACTGAGGCTAAATCTATTCAAGAGTGGATGGCCGATGGCTACTGCTTCGACGAATTTGAGCTGAGGCTGATTGCGCTGCGAGTGCTCTCTACGCTGAAATATTTGCATGGTCAGACGGATAGCCAGACGAACGCTCAGACGATAGGAACGGCTGGTTGTACGCTCCACCGAGCCATTAAGCCGAGTAATATTCTGCTAGAAAACCGGCGCGTAGCCGACCCCTTTGCCGACTACGAACCTACCCGAGACCGACGATCAAAGCTCAAGCGCGATCGCGGTTTTGGTCGGCTATACCTGGTCAACTTAGGCCAAGCGCCCGCCGAAAACGCCAGTGGTACAGTCACCTCAAAAGGCACCTATGGCTATACTGCACCCGAGCAGTTTTATGGTCGAGCGCGGCCCGCCTCCGACCTTTACAGCCTGGGCGCAACGCTAATCTATATGGCTTCTGGGAAGTCTCCCTCGGCCTGGATGGGCGCGGACTTAGAGATTCAACCTCGCGATATCGCGCTATCTCGGCCATTCGTCGAATGGATCTCTCGACTGACGCAGGCCGACTTGACCAAGCGCACAACTTCCGCAAGCAGTGCCCTTCAAGAGCTAGAACTCATTCAACTGCTCGGCAAACCACTGGCAAAAGGCGATTACAATCTGGCGGTGCCTCGCACTCAGCTCTCACCTAAACCCCAGACGGCTTATCTCGACTTTAAAGTGAACTCGACGCCTCAAGAGCTTAAAATTCACTTCAACTACGACCGGATAAAAGGTGACAAAACCCAGACGCGAGCGATCGCCACCAGCATCATCAGCCCCGAGGAACTTAAGACGGCCCTACTGCTAGTGCTAGCCGTGACCGTCATCGGTGGCACCGTCGCCCTGACCGGATCGCCGCTGCTAGGACTGGTGGTGGCCTTATTACTACCGAGCTTTTATCTTTTACTCGTTCCCCACGCACCTGTGATTGACGAACCCGCAGAACGGCAGGCTAGCATTCGACTACGCCGAGATAATTTCGGTCGCATGTTTGTAACATTGGCAACGACGCCTCTGCCAAAGCAGAGACTAAAAGGACATTCCAGAGCGCGGACTAGAGCGCAAGCTGCTTTTCTAGAGAGTCAGATTCACTTTGCCAATGTTCCTATCCGACTGCTCTGTACCAAGCCAGGTTTCTTCTCCCCTAAAATTAGCTTCATTCTGGCTACAAACGATCCTAAACGCACCGAAAAGTTAGCGATTTTAGGTAGCCAAGAAGAGATTCGCTGGCTGCGAGTGCATGTGGGCCGCTGGCTCAAAAGCTAGGTTCTTCAATCGTTGATCGGTTGCAACGTAGGAGATCTTTCTTTGGAATCACACAGGGAATTGCTAGCTACCCTAAACTATACCGAACGTAGTTTAGATAAGCTTGTATGACGGTTGGCATTTGGGTATTGGGCGATCAGCTTTGGGTGGGACAATCAGCGATAGAGAGCGGATCAGCAGATAAGGCTAATACTCCGATCATTTTCATCGAATCGTTAGATCACGTAAAGGAGCGACGGTATCACCAGCAAAAGCTGATTTTAATTTGGTCGGCAATGCGCCACTTTGCAGAGGAGCTACGAGCCGCTGGCTGGGCAGTTACTTACGAAACGGCTGATTCGTTTGAAGGGCCGCTGACAGCGTGGATAAAGCAGAACAAAATTGATGAGCTGCGGGTGATGGAGCCTGCGGATCGACCCTTTGCCGCTTTGCTCAAAGGACTCAAGCTAGAGTGTGAGTTAACCCAGACGCCGAATAATCATTTTCTGTGGTCTACTCAGGAGTTTGAAGACTGGGCGGCAGCGCGTAAAAGTCTTTTGATGGAGTCGTTTTACCGGGAAGGGCGTAAGCGATTCAACATTTTGATGAATGGCAAAAAGCCTGTGGGCGATCGCTGGAATTTTGATAAGGAGAACCGGAAGCCACCAAAAGGAGAGATTTCGCCGCCTCCTCCGCTGACGTTTGAAGCGGATGAGATTACGAGGGAGACGATCTCGCTAGTAGAAGCCGCCGACTTTCCGACGTTTGGGGATGATAGCTGGTTTGGCTGGGCGGTGACTCGGGAGCAGGCGCTACAGGTGCTGGATAATTTTGTGAGCGATCGCCTCACCACCTTCGGCCCCTACCAAGACGCGATGGTTGCAGGCGAAGATACCATGTGGCACGCGCTACTCTCTCCCTACCTCAACATTGGTTTGTTGCAACCGATGGAAGTTATCGAGGCGGTAGAGCAAGCCTACGAGCAAGATAAAATTCCGCTGAACTGCGTGGAGGGTTTTATCCGTCAGATCATGGGCTGGCGAGAATATATGCATGGCGTATACAGCCGGGTCGATGAGGATTATCCTGCTCGTAATTATTTTGAACACCATCATCCCCTGCCCGACTTCTTTTGGGATGGCGATACGCAGATGAACTGTCTGCATCAAACCATCGACACTATTAAGCGCACAGGCTACGCCCATCACATTCAAAGGCTGATGATTTTGGCGAACTTTTCCCTGATTGCTGGACTCTCTCCGCAGGAAGTAGAAGACTGGTTCCACTCGGCTTTTATCGACGCTTACGACTGGGTAATGCAAACCAACGTAATCGGTATGGGGCTGTTTGCCGATGGGGGCCTGCTAGCGACAAAGCCTTATGCTTCTAGTGCTAATTACGTGAATAAGATGAGCAATTACTGCAAAGGTTGTTCTTATGATCGCAAAGCTCGAATTGGAGAAAATGCCTGCCCGTTTAATTTCTTTTACTGGGACTTTTTAGATCGGCATCGAGAGAAACTAAGTAGTCAGGGACGCATGAACTTTATCTTGAAGAATCTAGATAGAATGTCGGCAGAGGAACTTAATGAGATTCGACAGCGGGCGAAGGACTGGCACCTCGCAAGCTAGTCTCTTTCGGGGATCGCGCGCGAACTTTGATGAGGTTAATGTCTTGTCTACTATGTTGCGACATCGTAGACGTTCGGCTCTGAATAAGGACGCCAACTTTACTGCTCAAAGACTGAAGATCTGGCCTTATTCGTTAGAGACAGGAAAACGATTGATTAAAAACGCGGCTTGCCTTGCCGTTGTTCTTACTTCGTCAGATAAGTAGGGAACATGCGGAATTTGTGAGAGTAAATCCAGCGTACGTCGCAAAATTCGGACGATATCACCTTCGTCTAAGCTGGTGTTGTCGCAGAGTTCTTGCCACTCAGCTTCTAGCGCCCACCGTTCAACGATGGCAATCAGGTCGTAGTCTAGCCAGACGGGAATTTGAATGTCCTGTCGGCGCTGTTCTTGGAAAATGCGGCGGCGAAGATTGCGCAAGCCTTCGAGTGCTTCAATGACGGGAGCCGTTGGCTCGTAACGAATCCAAGTATCGGGGCGATTGTTCTCCATCAGGATGCCCGCGCAGGCGGCGGCGAACTGCTGGGGTTCTAGTGCGTCAAATTCGCCGGAGGCTAGCGCCATGCCTAGCCATAGCTCGTTGTCGCCCCGAATGGCGGCGCACATTTGGCCTACCTCTGTGGGGCCGTTGTCTTCTAAACACTCAAAGTTTTTTAGAATTTGCATTAGGCTAACAAACTCCAGCCAGTAGCGATGGGTTTGGTTGTCGTATTTTTGGGTGCGATCGCTCAACTCCTCCAACAACCTTCTCAACCGCTTCTGCTGCTTCACCACCGCCCTCGGATTCGACAGCTTGCCCACCGGATTTTCTTTTATTTTTGCCTCCACTGCCTCTACTTTCTCTCTTTGGGCCTTCACCTCAGGTGCTTGCGCTTCAAAGTCGGGGAGCGGTGGAATTTTCGCGATCGCCGACGCTGTTGTTTCATCGCCTTTACGAGACTTCCCAGGAGATGCTGCCAAATCAGCCGGTGGCGTCAGCTCATCCGCCTCCCGAATCCGCTGCTGGTCGCCATAGATCATCACGACATCCTTCACCGTCACCACGTACCAGCGGTTGTCTTCTCCCAAGCACACCAAAAGAGGAAACTGTCCTGGGCCAGGTACTTTGCTGACTAAAATCGCCTTCAGCGGCGCAGATACCTTTACGTTCTTTCCTTTCAAGGCCAGCAGCGTTCCGCCCATGGCAAAAGAAGCGGCCACCGGATCGCCGCCGCCTAAAGTCTCCTCTGCCTGCTTTTCTAAAATCTTCAGCAGCCGGTCTTCTTCTCTTAGCCAGCCCCGCAGTTTCTCGTACTCCGCCAGCGCCGTATCGTCTACATAAGTGAGCTGATCCTGCAAAATGGAAATCTCGGTCTTTACCGCTTCTATGCCCTGCCGCTGTGGAGCTAAGTGCAGCGTTGCCAAATACTGACCAAAGCTTCGCTCAATCAGCTCTTGCGCTTCTTCTACTGTGTGAATTTGCAACAGGTTTAGCACCATGCCATAGCTGGGCGTAAACTGGCTCACCAACGGGTCGGGCGGTGATAATGCCAGCCTCGAAGCTTCTTTTGCCCCTTCAAAAGGAGACTCTACCGTGACAACATGACCTTCTGCGTCCATCCCCCGGCGTCCCGCTCTACCCGACATCTGTAAAAACTCAGAGGCATGAAGCAGGCGATGTCCGTCGTCCGTCCGCTTCGATAAGCTAGCAATTACGGTTGTCCGAGCAGGCATGTTAATTCCGGCAGCCAGTGTCTCTGTCGCAAACACAACTTTAATTAACCCCGACTGAAACAACTCTTCTACCAGACTTTTCCACGCGGGTAAAATACCGGCATGGTGAGCGGCAATTCCTCTATAAAGCGGCTCTAGCTGATTGGCGCGAATAGCGTCTGGATTGCGATCTACAAACGCATCAATTCGGCGCTTAAGCAGTTCGGCCTCTGCCTGGGTGACTAAGTTCAAATGCGCTACCGACTGCACCGACTTATCGCACCCCTTGCGACTGAAGATGAAGTAAATGGCGGGCAGCATGTCCTTTTGCTGGAGCTTGCTGACGATGTCGGGAAGAGTGGGGCCAGATGCCTGTGCCTTTTGCCCGCGCTGACGGCGAGGCGGTTTGCGACGGCCCTTTAGCTTGGGATGGATGGCATTGCCCGACGGATTTAGCAGCGGGAAAATGCCTTTTTCTACGGCAAAGTGAAAGTTGAGCGGGACGGGGCGGTAGTCGGAGTAAATGAGCTGCGTCGGGCCGTGGACTTCACTAATCCAGTCGGTGAGCTGACCGCCGTTGGCGACAGTCGCAGAGAGGCCCACGAGCTGAATCTCGGGCGGGCAGTAGATGACAGATTCTTCCCAAACGGTGCCCCTTTGCCGGTCGTTCATGTAGTGACACTCGTCTAGCACCACAGCCTGCACTTCCATTAGCGAGGTGCCTACTTGCCCAATGCTGGTGCCGTAAAGCATGTTGCGAAAAATCTCAGTGGTCATTACCACAATGGGGGCATCACGGTTGATGGAGGTGTCGCCCGTGAGCAAGCCGACGTTTTCCTCGCCGAAGATGCGCTGAAAGTCTCGAAGTTTTTGGTTGGAAAGGGCTTTGAGCGGGGTGGTGTAGAAGACCCGACGACCGAGTTCTAGGGCGCGGTGGATGGCATATTCGCCCACCAAAGTTTTACCGGAGCCGGTGGGGGCGCAGACGATGACGGATTCGCCTTGGTTGAGGGCGGCGATCGCCTCCAGTTGAAAATCGTCTAGCTGAAAGGGAAACAGGGTTTCAGGCGCTAACACAGGCAGTCGGGTAAGAGGATAATCCCTCTATTGTGCCAGTCCTTGCAAAGTCTGCGCAAAAGTTGGCGTTAACGTTACCTAAGACAGATGCCGCTATCTCCCCATTTTCTAGGCGTTTAGCAGGCGGATGTGTTCGTTGAGAAAGGCGAGCGATCGCGCCCAAGCCTTTTCTTTCGCTGCCGCATCATAGCTATCGCCCGTCTCATTCCCAAACGCATGTTCTGCGCCTTCGTAGCGATAAAAGTCGTAGTCTACGTTACTGGCTCTGAGCTTTTCCTCTAGCGCGTCTACCGCCTCCGGTGGAAAGAAGCTATCGGCAGTGCCAAAATGCCCCTGTACTGGAATGCTAATTTTGCTCGGGTCGCCGCCCTCTTCGGGCGGAACGCCGTACCAGCTAATCGCGGCCTGAATCTCTTCAGAAAGATGAATAGCTGCAAGCATCGTGAGGATGCCGCCCATGCAGAACCCCATTACCGCCACCTGTGGACTGCTCGTTTTCAGGTAGGCCGCCGCGCCGCGAATATCCTGATTCGTCGCATCGTCAAAGTTCAGGTCTTCCATTTTATGCTGAGCTTCGGCTTGCTCTAGCGTCACATCACCTCTGTACAAGTCGGGGACTAAAACGCGGTAGCCTGCCTCAATGAGATCGTCGGCCATTCCCTTTATCTGATCGTTCAGGCCCCACCATTCTTGAATGAGCACCACGCCCGGTGCTGTTTTATTGCCATCAGGTGCGCCATAGTAGCCAGAACAGCTTTTACCATCGGGACGTTGAAACGTAATCATCTCAGACATTGACAAAGTCTCTCTTATAGATATCTTCTTGGCTAGCTGAGGGTAGTATGCGCCTACCCTCAGCTACTGGTAGCTCAGGCTTTAGCAAACTCTTCGATAGCTTTGCTACAAAAAGCATCCAAATCGTCTGGATTTCGGCTAGTAATTAGGCCCTGGTCTACATGCACCGTTTCATCCACCCAGGTGCCACCCGCATTGCGAATATCGGTTTGAAGGCTAGGGAAAGAGGTCAGTGTGCGACCTTTTACTACGTTGGCCTCGAAACTAGCTCTACAGTGGCTCCGGCTGATTTGATCGCCTCCCAAGGCTGAGTAAACTCCACCTGTTCGAATCCATCGGTTGCAAGAAACGCAATCTTCTTTCCGTTAAGCTGATCGGACATTAAGTAATCTCTCCTTTGTTGTTTATGTTTGCTTAGGAATGAGAATTTAATAAGTTGCCGATCTATTTCCGGCCACCCTTCGACTACGCTCAGGGTTCGGAATCAGCAACTGCCGCTGGCTGAGCGCAGTCGAAGCCAAAACCTACCGATCTACGAAAGCGCTTCTTATTTAATCCTCATCCCTTAACTGTTCTTCCGCTTATTTTTCCAGATGTACTTCTAGCGAAATATCGGCATTGAACAATCTAGAAATGGGGCAGTTCTCTTTGGCCGTATTCGCAACTTTCTTGAAAGTCTCTTCGTCGGCACCTGGTAGTTTGCCCGTAATCTTTAGCTGAATCTGAGAAACTTTAGGCTCGTTACCTTCTGTACTCAGCGTGACCGTAGCCACCGTTTCTAGCTTCTCTGGCGTAATGTTCTCACCGCCTAACCCATCGGCTACTGCCATGGTGAAACAGGCCGCATGAGCAGCGGCAATTAGCTCTTCAGGGTTGGTGCCAGGGTTATTCTCAAAGCGAGTGCCAAAGTTATATACAGACTCATTGAGCGCCTTACTTTCGGTGGTAATTTTACCTTCGCCCTGCTTGAGGCTACCTTGCCAAACAACGGTTGATTTGCTATCCATAAAAAGATTCCTTTTGTGTGCTTTAATGCTTTTCTACTAGACCACAAACCGATGTGCTAGCCATCCTTCACAAGATAGTCATATCGCCGTAGCACCATTGTCAAATGAGCTAGATAAAATTAGCGTATTCTCGTTACACGTAAGGTTTAATGTCTGATAATCGCTCTGTAGATACATCTTCTTATCCATCTGGGAGAATTAATTCGGCTGGCCGTAAGCTGGCAACTTCTGCGGCTCTAGTTATGCTAGGTGCAGGCACCGCGACAGGAGTTCACTATGCTCTAGAAGGTGGGCCTAACGCGAATCCGGTTGCCATCACTCAGCCTGTTTCTCAGCCTAATTACAGCACCGTGAACGCCAGTCTGGCGCTGCCTGCTGAAAGTAGTTCTGTGGCTGAAGTGGTTCAAGCGGTAGGCCCAGCCGTTGTGCGAATTAATGCCTCTCGCACCGTTTCTAGCCAGCCCTCAAATTTACCTCCCGGTGTGCCGGATAGCTTCCGCCGTTTCTTTGGCGACGATGCCCTTCCAGGGGGCGCTCAAGGTGGCCCTCAAGAGAGAACGGAAAGCGGCGTGGGTTCGGGCTTTATTGTCAGTGAAGATGGACGCGTGTTGACCAATGCTCACGTGGTTGAGGGTGCAGATACGGTGCAGGTGACGCTGAAGGACGGTCGTAGCTTTGAAGGAAAAGTGCTGGGCGCTGATCCGGTGACGGACGTGGCGGTGATCGATATTGAGGCGAACGATTTGCCGACGGTGAAGGTGAATGAGGCTGAGTTGCAGCCGGGAGAGACGGCGATCGCCATCGGCAATCCACTCGGTCTAGACAATACCGTCACCGTCGGCATCATTAGCGCCACAGGTCGAACGAGCGGTCAGGTCGGCATTGCTGATAGACGAGTGGACTTTATCCAAACCGATGCGGCGATTAATCCGGGTAATTCGGGCGGGCCACTGCTCAACGCAAGGGGTGAAGTGGTGGGTATGAACACCGCGATTATTAGCGGTGCGCAAGGTCTGGGCTTTGCGATTCCGGCGGAAGCTTTGCAGCGAATTTCAAGTCAGCTCGTGGCCGATGGCAAAGTCGATCATCCGTTTATTGGTATTCAAATGGTGAACCTGTCGCCTGAGCTGCGCAAGTCGGTGAATGCAGATCCGAATCGGGGCTTTACCGTAGAGTCTGATGACGGTGTGCTGGTGGCTGAGGTGCTGCCGGGTTCGCCTGCGGCTAAGGCCGGACTGCGCTCTGGTGATGTGGTGCGTCAGGTAAATGGCGCGGCTATTAAGACGGGGCAAGATGTGCAAAACGCAGTGGAGTCGAACGGTCTGAGCCGCGATTTGCGATTGCGCATTGAGCGGAGTGGCGCGTCGGAAACGATTTCTTTGCGACCTGAGCCTTTGCCTGCGCAAGGTTAGGGGGGCGATCGCGCGTCGCTAATATAAGATAGCTTTCTGCCGTAGGGTTGCCCATACCCTGCGGCTTCTTTATTGGCTTTGGAGCAAAAAATCTTATGCCAAAAAATCTCATAAAATCAAACAATTTGAGTTTGTTTTTTCAGGTGCGATTATCTTTTCGTCCCAGCCTTAACAACTCTCCTGGTAACCTCTCGTATGATGAGAGCCTAATGTAATTGAGGTGTTTCTGCTATGAGGAAGCCACCGCTGAAGCCTATAACTTTGCCAATCTATCGCTGAGCGATTTAGATAGCGACGGTCTTTCGGAAGTGATTGTGCAAAACTACAGCGGCGGTGCGCATTGCTGTACCAATACAACCGTTTATAGCTGGGAAGACGACAAATTTACCAGCATAGAGTCTGGCTACTTAGATGGGTTAGGCGGTCGCTTTGAAGATTTGGATGGCGATCGCTTTAGCGAATTTATCTTTTATAACAACAGGTTTCTCTATCGTTTTTCTTCTTATGCGGGTTCGTTTCCACCGCCTTTAATTTCCACATTTAAAGGCGGCGAGTTTACCGAGACTACGCGGCAGTATCCAGCCGTCATTCGAGCGCGGATAGCTCAAATTGAAGAGACTTTTGCCGATGAAAACTTTGAAGGAGAGCGCAACGGTTTGTTGGCTGGCTATGTAGCGATGAAAAGCCTGGTAGGAGAGTACGATGAAGTCTGGGCGTATATGCTAGAACGCTATGATTCTGAGTCTGAGTGGGGATTAGAAATTCGCGATGAGGCAGGCGAGGAGGTCGGAACTTACCCAGACTTTCCTACGGCACTAACAGCGCTTTTAGAACAAGAGGGGTATTAGCTGCGATCGCCCCCGCCTGTTGCAACGGCTACGCCAGCGAAACCATAGTTTAGGCAGATTTCCTATGCTTGGTTTGCCTGCAATTCGAGATCGTCTATCAGGTCTTGTAGCTGGTCACTATCCGCCCGATACTTCTCATTGCAGAAGTGGCAAACGGCCTCAGCGCCTTTGTCTACTTCGATCATGTCTTTTAGCTCATCAATGCCTAGCATTCTGAGTGCGCTTAACATGCGATCGCGCGTACATCTACAGCTAAACTGCACCATCTGAGATCCCGGCAACATCTCCAGTCCCATATCGCCGACCAGCTCCTCAAAAATCTGCGGCAAACTTTTTCCCGCTCTTAGCAAAGGCGTAAATCCAGTCAAAGATCCCAGTCTTTCTTCCAACAGCGAAACCAGTCCTTCATCCCGCGCCGCTTTCGGCAGTACTTGCAATAGCAATCCGCCCGCTGCTTCTACCCCATCCGCCCCGGTAAACACGCCCAGCACCAAAGCCGAAGGCGTCTGCTCCGAGTTGGCCAAATAGTGCGTCAAATCATCACCAATCTCACCCGAAACCAGCTCCGTCATACTGCTATACGGATAGCCCCGACCCATATCTCGCACGATATACAGATAGCCCTCGCGCCCAATCGCGCCGCCGACATCTAGCTTTCCATCGGCATTCGGGGGTAGCTCCACCTCCGGCTTTTCCACATATCCGCGCACCGTTCCGTCTAAACCTGCATCTACTAGCAGTCCGCCCAGTGGTCCGTCGCCCTTCACGCGAATATTTACCCGAGACTGTGGCTCTTTCATACTCGACACGAGCAGCAGGCCCGCTGTCATGGCTCGGCCCAAAGCCGCTGTCGCTACGTAAGACAACTCGTGTCTTTTTCGAGCGATTTCTACTAAGCGAGTGGTTGTCACGCCTACGACTCGAATACCACCGTCTGCCGCCGTCGCGCGAATTAGCTGATCTACCATACTAACCGTTGAATTCCTTTATTTGCCTTGCTCTTCTTATTGTAGGGCAACCGTCATAGGGCATCTGTCGTATAAACCCTTCGCTCGACCGAAAACAAAAAAAAGCGCTTTCTACTCATGCAGAAGGCGCTTAAAAACAAAGAGAATAACTTAAGACCAATCGAAACCTAAGGCGCTAGCGCATAGCCTCTCAGCAAGCTACCCACTGTTTTTGCCGTAATCTTCATCTGCGTGAGCGGATTCGCCGGGACAACCGTTTTGTACAGGTAGCTTTCAAAGGTCAGCTTTTGCACATCAATGTCCGAGCACATTTCGACAAAGGCTTCGCGAGAAGCATCGCTGCGATAGAACACGCGCTGTAGAATGTCGAGCACTTTGTAGGTAAGGCCGTACTCCTTGTCCCACTGTTTGAGGTAAAGCTTCAGCTCATCTTCGGTGAGCGATCGCGCCCCATTCTCAGAGTACTTCACGATAGTTTCAGCACACATCCGAGCCGACTTAGCCGCAAAGTAAATGCCTTCACCGGAAGACTTGGTAACAGTACCGGCAGCATCGCCGACTAGGGCAACTCGGCCCACTACCCGGCGAGGTCTAGGATGCTCAGGAATAGGATGAGCTTCTACCTTAATAATTTCGCCGCCTTCTAAACGCTTGGCCGCGCGAGTGCGAATGCCGCGCTGTAATTCCTTAATGCGAGCTTGGTTAGGCCGCATGGTGCCTGTACCCACCGCGACGTGGTCGTACTTGGGGAAGACCCAGGCGTAGAAGTCGGGGGAAACATCGTCGCCCACGTACATCTCAGCGAGTTCTTCGTAGTAGGCCATTTTGTCTTCGGGGAGACGAATGCGCTCTTGGAAAGCGATCGCATAGTTATAGTCACCCGCATCAATCGCCCGAGCCACGCGCGAGTTAGCACCATCCGCACCAATCACCATGTCTACTTTCAAAATCTTCGCTTCGCCCTGAAGCCCTTCCTTCGAGTGGTCTGCATAGTGCAGCACGTAAGGATCTTTATTGTTACCCGGAATCTCAAGCTTATGAACGGTGCCGTTGATCAGGTTCGCGCCTAGCTTTTCGGCTCTATCGCGCAAAAATCCGTCTAGCACTTCCCGGCGACACATGCCGATATACTCGTGGTCGTCGAGGGTTCCGCCAATGTTTACTTCCACGTTAGAAGGCGAAATCATCTTCATCTTGCGAACGCGACGGTCGATGATGTGGGGTGGCAAATCAAACTCTTCTACCATACAGAGCGGAATCGCGCCGCCGCAGGGCTTTGCATTATCCAGCTTGCGCTCAAAAAGGTAAGTCTCAATACCTGCTTTAACCAAGACTTCAGCGGCGGAAGAACCGGCTGGGCCTGCGCCTACAACTGCGACTCGAAGTACCAAGTGCTTATGCTCCACTCAAAAATTAATCTAGAGAAATCGTATCACCGCACTCTATTTAGGGGCATAAGAGCGCTGGAATGTTACATACATTGCAACACTGATTTACATTCCGAAAGGAAAGTAAGATACCTAACTAAAATCTGTGAATTGTACGGATTTTAAGCAAAAAAGCTCTGAAGAAATTCTTAAATTTATTACAACAACTCAGTCAGCTTCAAGCGGTAGCGCGATCGCCTGTTCATCCCACATCACTCTCCCCCACCTGCGCCAAATCAAAATAAAACGTACTCCCTTCCCCCACCACAGAGCGCACCCCAATCTCGCCCTGATGCTGCTCTACCACTCGCCGACACAGCGCTAGCCCAATCCCGCTACCCTCCGCTCGACTTTTCCCGGCCCGATTAAACATGGCAAATATTTTTTCCTGGTCGTCAGGGGCAACCCCTGGGCCATTATCGCTGACTAAAAATAGCCATCTAGCCGCTTGCAAACTTGTGGCGGGTCGTGGCTCTGCTGCAATGGTTATCGTTGGCAAAGCCGCCTCGTTGTGCACGATCGCGTTTTTCACCAAATTGCTCACTAGCTGTACCAAAAGCTGACGAGCGCCCAAGACAACCGGCAGCTTCGACCAGCTCACTTTAGCCTGCCGGTCTTTAATTAACTGCTGAAAATTTGACACCGATTCTTCTAAAACTTTGTTCATATCAACTGGCAGAAAGGATTCTGTCCCTTGCGATCGCATCTTCCCATAGTCCAGCAGCGCCCCCAGCACCTGATTCATACTCTTCGCCGTTCGCTGACCCATACCCACAATTTTTTGCTGCTTGGCATCTAGCGCCATTCGAGCGAGCAAATCGAAGCTGCTCGTCATAATGCCCAAAGGGTTTCTCAGCTCATGCGCCGCCGTATAGCTAAAGCTCTCCAAAGTCCGATTGCTTTCTTGGAGTTGATAGAGCGTATCGCGCAATGCATACTGCCGCTGCCGGTTTTGTAAGCAAGCGCGCACCATCGCCGCAAATATCTGGCGCTTTAGCGGTAGCTCCAATAGCAAGACACTGCGCTGATGAGCCGTTTGATTCATTAGACCCAAGCAGTCTGCAAAACGCTGATAATCGCGCATTAAAATGATGACCGGAATATCTGACCAGCTTGGCTGATCGTTCAGGCATCGACCTATTTGTTCAGCCGCTGCTTGGTTAGTGAATACTTCCTCAGTCACGACAACCAGCGCTGCATTGGTTTCAATCGCTTCGGCCACCGCCTCTACGCTCGCCGCATGGACGCAGACCATCGACTCGGCTTCTAGCACCTCTCGCAGCACCGTCGCGTTTCGCCCCCGATAGGTAGCCAGCACGATATGCCCATAAGCTTTGTAGTTGGGAGAAGATCGAGTATCGCTATTCGTCAATTCGCTAATCATCGTCTCTTAGCAAATCCTTGCCCTCCCCGGTATACTGCGGCGTACGAGACAAAATACCAGAGAACTGACTGAGCGATTGACCAATTTGAATACTGCCAGGCCGCAGCCGCACCTCTCGAATCTGCTTCTCGTGATCGCCGTAGCGCTTCTTGTATACGCTCACGGCCTGTCGAATCACCCCGCTGTCCTCAAAGTGACGCAGTAGCAGTACCGTATCGGCTAAGTAGCTGATGTCTACTGTTTCTTCTAGTGCAGGCCCAATCACGCCACGCTGAGCCACCACCAAAAAAGTCAGGACGCCGCGCCGATTGAGACTCATCATCAGCTCGTGCATTTGAGAAGTTAGCCGCGCGTCGGTTGGCATAGAGTTCCAATAGCCCGTAAGCGTGTCGATAATGACAATGCCCGCGCCCCAGATGTCCACGTCATGGTCAACTAGGCTAGCAAACTTACCTGGCGTAACATCCCCAAAGCTCAGCTCGCGAATCCGAATCCGGTCTTTGCCTACCAGTTCCGCCACATCCATTCCCAGCCCTTTTGAGCGCCGATCAAAGGTATCTGCTAGCTCATCGAATAGAAAGATACTCACCTTTCCCCCTTGCGTTGCAAAGTTATGGGCAAATAAGGTGGTCATTGAGGTCTTTCCCGTTCCGGATGGCCCAACGAGTAAACAGCTCGTTCCGGTGATTAGGCCGCCGCCCACTAGCTTATCGAGTGAAGGTAATCCGCTGGATATAATTCGAGCCGAGTCTGCGTTCGCTTGTTCAGCAATCGTCTCAGCCGAAATAGCCTCTACAGAGGTATCGAGGTGAGATCGATAGATGCGAATACCGCGATCGCTAATTTCCATATCGTGTTTACCCGGCTCAAAGCCGCTGCCCCGCAGCTTGGCAATGCGCAGATACCGATGATCGCTGCCATGTCTGGTGGTCTCCATCGACAAATCGATCACCCCATGCGCCATCGCATTCAGTTCGTTATCTCCGGGTGCTAGATCCTGCGTATCAGTCAGCATTAGCGTAATCTCGCGCGGCGAAATATAGTCACGCAGCTTAAACACCTGCTGCCGATAGATCAGCGAATCGCGAGCCAATAGCCTTAAGTAAGCAATGCCATCGAAAACCACCCGATTGGGTTGCTCCTGTTCCATAATCTCGATCATGGCTGTTACGGTGTCTGCCAGCTCAACCTCAGACGTATCAAAAATAGTCTGCTGCTCGGAAAGTGCTTGCAAAGACTCAACCGTACTTAAATCTTGAAAGGTGATGCCTGAAGTCTTCAGCCCGACGGATTTTGCCGAGTCTTCCAGGCTGTTTACCCGCTGAGACAAGGCTAGACAGAGCACTTTTTCTTGATTGGCTGCGCCTGCTTGTAAAAAGTGCAGGGCTAGCGTGGTCTTTCCGGTGCCTGGTGCTCCGTTGACGACATACATCTCTCCAGGAGGCAAACCCCCACGCAAAATCTTATCGAGCGTTTCAATGCCTGTAGAAGCTCGATTAGAAGTGCTTTTGCTGCTAACCATTCGCTTTCGCTTCCACTTCCGACGGATACTGTCTCAACATCTTTGCATAGAAGGACTCTATCACCGGTTACGGATGACCGTCAGTATACTCATAGCATCGTAATATAGTACGGCTGTTCCTTTAATTTAATCTCGGCGTGGCTGATGGCGATTAAACCTTCTCAGATTCAACGGGCGCTTGATCAAAAACGAGCCGATTTTGCCAGCTTTGATGAGAGTACTTCGAGCTATTTGATGCAGTACCGAGCGGCCTGGGATCAGTGGGTAAAGCTGACACCGGCTAGCCGAGCGGACTGGGTGAGGTCTCAATCAAGAGACATCGGAGCTAGACCGCTAGAGCCGATGAGTCCTCAAAGCAAAGGCATTATTCGCAGCAATCTCGCCTGGGATAATCGCGAGCAAAGCCTTCAGTGGGTCAGCGAGCATCTGGCGAATGTGACAACGTTTGCGGTCGATGGCTCTCAGGTTTTTCCGCAAAAAGACTTTTCGATTCCGATTGCGCTGGTTCAAATTGGCTGGTTTGAAAATCACCACTGCAACGAGGGGCGCTATGAGAAAGATATTCTGCTCGATGTGATGACGCCAAAGGATTTGGTGGCCGACCGCTCGCAGCCCATGGATAGGTGGATCAATATGCGCCGCTTCTCAATGGAAGTGCAAAAGCTAACTGGCTATATAAAGAGCGCAAAAGATCGCGCCTTAGCAGAGGGCAGAGATCCTGAAAAATGCCTGGTGTTTTTTGATGGCTCGCTGGTGCTGACCTTTGCTTCTATGCTCGACGAAAATCTGCGCGCGCCCTACGTTCAGCAGGTGACGGCGCTACTCCATGCCAGCAAAAAGTACGAGGTGCCGCTGGTGGGCTACGTCGATACGGCTCAGTCGAACGACATCACAACGCTGTTGAGGACGACAAAGGATTTAGAGACGACGCGTGCGGTTCACGATGCCAAGCTGATGAATCGGCTGATGGATTGGGGCGATCGCACTCCCCTAATGATTTGCGATCGCGGCGGTATCCTAACCGAATATGGCAACCAATCCGACCAAATTGCCTTCACCTATCTCAAAACCAACGCCAACTATCCGGCTCGCCTCGAACTTCCCCGGTGGCTGTGGGACACGGGCCGCGCCGAAACCGTGATCAATCAGGTGCGCGCCGAGGTAATTGTGGGCAACGGCTATCCCTACGCGATTGAAACGGCTGACCAGACCGCTGTTTTGCAAAGTCGCGATCGCCAAATCTTTTATCGCATCCTCCAAGACTGGGCCAAGCAGGAAAATCTTCAGCTTCGCCTTTCTCAAAAAATGATGAGCAAAGCCAGACGGAGATAACAGCACAATCGTTACGCCATCTACGCCATACGGCTTACGTGCATATACTTATTCCCGATATATAATCCATCGAACGAGTACTGCCTTCATCAAGTCTGTATCCGTAATGAAAAAAAGTATGTGACGCTTAATGCAGTGAGCCATCAAGCACTACCGTTGTATGAGCTAGCGCCACGCCGCTAAATTGAGAAAGTCACCATAAGCGCTTTTGAAAAAAGGTACTTACTGCGGCTATCTAGCTATTTTTTTTACGATCTCTCTCGGATGGCTTGCGATTGTCTGTTACCATCAACTCGCTCTAAATACTGAGGGCAATTTCGAATCATCGGCCTTTTTACCGACGTATTAGTGCAAGTATTCCAATACTTCTAGGTAGCCCGTGGTGACACTCAACCTTTGACTACGGCGACAGGATGCTCCCAGATAGAAGACAATCAATTGACTGGCTAAAACGCTACTGTCAGACCCTTCGGATGCAGCCCTTTACGCGACGTTCACGCCACCGCCGCCCCCTGAGCCGTCAGCGATCGCAGCCCATTCTGATGAGTGCCAGCAGTCGGCGGTTTGGGCTTTGGTCTGGCCTGGTCGTGGCGACCCTATCCGCCGGACTCTCGACGGTCGATGGTTGGCAACTGCTGGAGCTACAAAGCTATAACTTCATGCATCGGACTCGGCGATCGCTAGCCGGTGCGCCCACTTGGGATGATCGCATTGTGGTGATCGCCATAGACGATGCCAGTACGTTACAACTCGGTCGGTTTCCCTGGCCCCGACAAACCTACACCGATTTGCTAGATCAGCTTTGGAGTACGCAGCCCGCCGTCGTTACCTTCGATATTCTCTTTGCCGATACCACCGAGGAAGACGGCGATCTGGCCGCCGCGATTGTCAATAGCGCCAATGTTGTCTTAGCAGTTGCCGACGGGGGCGATACGCCCATTGCCGTCTCCCCCACCATTGCCGATCCAGCCGACGGGTTTTTCCTGCCTGGAGACATCAGCCACCAACCCGATATAGACGGCATCAGCCGCCGCATTCAGCTCTACAGCCACGCCAACCCGTCTTTGAGTGTAGCCACTCTCCAGATTTATGCAGAAACGATGGCCAGTACCACTCAGGCCAACCTCAGCGGCTCCAATAATGGTTTTAATCACGATAGAGCGCATCATTCAAGCTCCCTAGAATTAGACCCTATTGATGGCGCAAAAGCTTCAGCGGGTCCTCCTAGTTCGACCGCTAATAAAACACACAGCGGCCAAAAAACTCACTCTCCGTCTACCTTTAGCCTGAGCCATTACGGGCTTTCCCGCCAAGAAGATGCTTCGAGTGCTAAGACAGATCGGCCTAATCAAAAAGATCCGGGCAACTATTCCAACTCATCGCCGCCGTTTAGCCGCCTTTCTCTGGGCCAGTCTTTTAAGTTTGGCGCTGACTTGATCGAGCGACTTTCAGACCGAATTCCAGATGATCAGACGCTGTGGGTTAGCTGGCCTGGAGAAATTGGCCCGCCACCCACAAAGACTCAGGGCGGTACTCGCGCCATGGTCACCTCTCAAAATCAACTCAAAGAGTCTCAAGCAGGCTACCTGAAAACCTACTCTTATGTAGATGTGCTCAAAGGCAGAGTAGACAATAGCCACTTTCAAAACAAAATTGTTCTGATTGGCGCTACTGCGCCCGGTATCGATCCGCTCAGAACGCCTTTTCAGTCTCGCCTCCCCACTGGCGGTGTCTATCTTCATGCCGCCACCATCGACAACTTACTGAATAAATCCTTCCTCAAACGCCCGCTCAAGTGGCAAAGAACGCTGCTGCTGGCTGCCTTGGCGATCGCCAGCGCTCAGTTACTTCAGCGTCAGGGCGTCTATCGTCGGCTCGCTGTTTTAGTCGGCTTCCCGCTGGCCTGGAGCGGCTTCGCCTATGGCAGCTTCCTCCTCGGCTGGTGGTTGCCTGTGGCGGCTCCTTTATGCACAGTTGCCCTAGCTGGACTCGTGATTCAGCTACGCGAACAGCAGGAAAAACAGCAGTTGATGGACATTTTCTCGATGAACGTTTCTCCCGGCACGGCAGAGCTAATTTGGCAGCATAAAGACGCTATTTTGCACCGGGGCGAACTTGCTGCTCAAACGCTGACGGCAACGGTTTTATTTATGGACATTCGGGGCTTTAGCGGCATTGCCGAAACGCTACCCTCTCAGCAGCTATTGCCCTGGCTCAATCAGTATTTTGAAACCATGACCGACTGCATCATGGATCACGGCGGCATGGTCGATAAGTATATTGGCGATGCCATTATGGCGGTTTTTGGCGCACCTCTGCCTCGCAGTAGCGCTGCTGAAATTCAGGCAGATGCGATCGCTGCTCTCACCGCCGCCCTCGAAATGCACGACCGCCTAAAAGCGCTCAACCTCCACCTCGCCCGTCAAAATCTACCCACTATCGACTTCGGCATTGGCATTCATACCGGCCCCCTCATCGGCGGCACCGTCGGCAGTCGCTACCGGCTCAACTACTCTGTCTTTGGCGATACCGTCAATATTGCCGCCAGACTAGAAAGCATGACTAAAGCCCTACCCCCATCCGTTCCTTTCCGCCTGCTGATCAGCGCCGACACCTCTCAATACACCCAAACCCAATTCCCCGTCAAGCTATTTCAGTCTGGCAACCTGCGCGGACGCAAAAGCAGCACCGATGTTTATACCCTAGTAGATACTGCCGCTCCTACGCCCGCAGCAAAAGCCGCCGCGATCGCCAACCTTCAGCCAGTACTCGACCCCCAAGCCGCCACCGCCTGAACTCATCACTCATCACTCGTCATTCATCACTATTTCAACACACTCCCCATATAATCGCCCCAAAGCTGCGCCGCCTGCCCGCTCCCCGCATCCGTTGGCTCATTCTCGTCGTTACCCAGCCAAATGCCCGTTACCACCGAATAAGGCGACGGCACAAAGCCAATAAACCACGAATCCACATTATCGTTGGTGGTGCCCGTTTTGCCCCCTTCGCCTAACCCAATTGCCGCCGCCCGTCCGGTGCCGCCCTGCACCACGCCTTGCAGCATACTCTCCACCGTATCTGCCACTCCGGGGTCTAATACTGGCTGGTTCGCATCGGCACTCTGCGAAAAATCGTAGATGACTCGGCAGGTTTGAATGTTGCTGAAGTCTCTACAGTCGCTGCTGTCTAACACTTTTTGAATGCCGTGGGGCCGATTCCAAACGCCACCGTTGGCGATCGCCCCAAAAGCCCCAGTGATCTCTATCGGCGTCACCTCACTTTGGCCTAATATCAGCCCCGGCTCTGCTGCCAGCTTGCTCTTAACGCCCAGCCGATGAGCCATCTCCATCACGTTTTCTAACCCCGCCGCCTGAGCTACCCGCAGCGCAATCGGGTTCTCCGACCGGGCCAGCCCCGCATACATATCTAAAGACCCCCCGCCCGACGCGCAGCCTGGATAATACAGTCCGTCCCAGTTCAGCTCAGCGCAAGAAAATGTCTCCCCCGGTGAAATTCCCTGCTCAATTGCTGAGGTGTAGGCGAAGACCTTGAACGTAGAACCGGGCTGTCTGAGCGCTTGAGTCGCCCGGTTAAACTGACTCTCGGCGTAGTCCGCACCGCCGACGAGCGCTTCAATTTCGCCGTTGCTGGAGTTTAAAGTAACGAGCGCACCCTGGGAAAAGCCGAGCTGCGCGCCATTCGATTCGATGGCCGCTTTGAGCGATCGTTCTGCCGCTAGCTGAGTTTTCAAATTCAAACTCGTCTCTACTACAAAGTTGCCTTCGCGAGCTAGGTTGCTGCCTAGCACCTCATCTAGTTCGTCAAAAATATAGCTATAGAAATAGGGCGCTTGAACGCTTTGTAGCTGTTCGCGGGCGTTGGGGCTAATTTCAATGCGCGATCGCCTCGCCCGTCGTCCGTCTTCAGCGCTAATCATATTCAGCGAGACCATGCGTTGGATGACGCGATCGCGATATTCCACCGCCGCCTGATAGTCCTGCACCGGATTAAACGCGTTCGGCGCAGGCAAAATGCCTACTAGCGTCGCGGCCTCGGCAATGGTCAGCGCATCGCCCGACTTGCCAAAATAAAACTGTGCTGCATCCTCAAAGCCGTATAGGTTGTTGCCTAAATACACCCGATTCATATACAGCAGCATCAACTGATCTTTGCTGTAAAAAGTCTCTAGCTTGAGCGCGACCACGGCTTCTTTAATCTTTCGAGTGGCGCTATCATCCGTTCCCACAAAATCCCGATAGGTATTGCGAGCGAGCTGCTGCGTCAGCGTACTGGCCCCTTCTTTAATTTCGCCCTCGGCCACGTTCGTCACCAAGGCTCGGGCCACGCCCAGCGGGTCAACGCCCACATGCCAATAAAAGCGCGTATCCTCAGAAGCCACAATCGCCTTGGGCAAAAACGCCGAATATTCTCTTAGCCGCTGCTTTTCTCGGTGCGAAATGTTCGGCAGCTTGTTCAATGGCTCTCGTCCCTTTTCGCCATCTGCGGTAATCAGCACCGGCCCCTGCACCGACTCTGGCAGGGGATTGATCGAAATCTTCGGCCACTGCAATCCCACAATCCAAAACACCAGCAACCCGGTGAATCCGGTTGCGCCATACAGCCCATAGCGCAGCACGTTCAAATACATCGGCGGCGGATCGATGTAGCGCACGGTCACCGCATCGGCCAATTCTCTTGGCCCTAGCGTGAGCATATCGCCGTGTCGCAGCGGCAAAGAAGAGATGCGTTTTTTATTTCGATAGATGCCGTTGGTCGATCCCTTATCTCGAATGACAAACGGGTTGCCCGGTCGCGAGCGATCGCGCGTGAGGGCCAAATGGGTTTGGCTAACGATGGGCGATCGCACCACAATATCGCAGGCTTTAGACGAGCGCCCTAGCAAATAATGCTCGCCCACCAGTGGGTACTCACTCTGCTTCCCGTCCGACTCGATATAGAGTTTCGGCACCCGCGCATTCGGCTTCAGCGGAATCTTCGAAAAGTCTACATTCGCCTGCACCGTCTGAAACGCCTGGGTAATCGATCCCAGCACCGTTCTCGGCACAGACTGCTCCGACTTTTGAGGCTTTCTACCCGGATCGGGACGACCCGCATTAGGTTCGTTAGAACGATTGGGGCCAGGACGATCAGGGGGCTTAGGCGGTGGAGAAGTCATAGCGTAAAAGAGAATGACAGTTCAGCCAAGAACAGACAAATATCAAAACCTAACTAGATAGATATTAGGCGATCTGCCCGCAGAAAGGATGACCAAGGGCAATTGCCACGACATAACCACCAACAACCTGCCACCCCCAAGTTTCGGAAATCCCCATTCATCATTCATCATTCATCATTCATCACTCGTCACTTCCCCCTCGACCGCCCCCCACCGTCTCCCTGTCCAAGCGCCTCTAAAATGGCCACCAAAATAAAACAGCCAATGCCCACGTTAATCCAGATATCTGCCAGGTTAAATATCGGAAACCGGGTGGCCGGAAACACCTGCAAAAAGTCCACCACCTCACCCGCTAGCAGCCGATCTATGCCATTGCCAAACGCGCCAGCCAAAATGAAGCCGTAGCCCGCCTGCTCCCAGCGCAGCGAAATCCGCGCCACCCAGCCATAAATCGCCAGCGCCGCGCTCACGGCCATCGACAGCCAGCGCAACCATTCGCCATTCTCGCTAAAGAGGCTCCAGGCAGCTCCCGGATTGGTCACGTAGGTAAAGTTCAGCACTCCTGGGATGACGGTGATGCCCTCCCCCAGTCCAAACGTCTGCACCGTCCACCATTTCGTTAGCTGATCGAGCACTACGCCCACAATGGCTATCAGCCAAAACAGACCGTTTTTAGGTTTCATATTTTAATCATTCATACTGATATTGCACGCTGGAGCGCGCTTAATAAAATAGCGCTCGCCGCATACCATACGCTATTAGGGCGATCGCACAAGCCACCATCACCTGCCCCGGAATCTCTAGCACCGAATAGGTCATGATCGCCTCACCCAAAGACCCTTCTAGCCGCACCCATCGCACTAAAGATCCCAACAGCAAATAGCTCAACCCGCACAGATGCACGGCAGCTAGCCCCGCCAAACTGCCAAAAGCCAATCGCTCCAGAGTTGCCTTAGATCGAAACGCCAGCCAGCCACAAAGCCACCCGCCCGGAATAAACCCTAGTAGATAGCCAAACCACGGCTCCCTTAAAGACGCTATCCCGGCTCCCTGGGTAAATACCTCGTAGCCAAACCGGTCAAACAGCAAAATTCCCAGCGCTACATAGGCAATCTGCGAGAGCGCCGCCGCTGTCTTTCCCCCCATACAGCCGGTAAACAAAGCGGCCCCGACCTGAAAGCTCACCTGTAAAGAAGAAATCCACGCGCCCTGTTCTCCTCTTAATAAATCTCTCAGCGGTACGCCCAGACTAAACGCCTCTAGCCAGGTACTGCCAATGGTTAAAATCAGACCAATCAGTGCCCAAAGCAGCACAAACAGAGCGCTCACGTAATCTTTTTACCTTTGTTTAAATCCAACTTAAATCAACTTATTGCTTTCAGCATTCTATCGCCTTAGCTTGATTTCTTAAGGAACATAACTTTTGCCCCACTAGGCCAAAGCGAATCTCAATCCAAGCTTTACACTAAACTCAACAACACTACATATTTGAGAAATAACGCCTTCTCTCCCGTCCTATGTTTCCTAATCATCGCCCCCGTAGACTGCGATCGCACCCAAACCTCCGCCGCATGGTGCAAGAAAACCTTGTCACCGTCAACGACTTGGTCTATCCGCTCTTTGCCGCCCCCGGTGAGTCCTTCTCTCAAGAAGTCAAGTCCATGCCCGGTGTCTATCAGCTTTCTGTGGACAAAATTGTCGAAGAAGCTAAAGAAGTGCACGGACTAGGCATTCCGGCGATCATCCTCTTTGGTATTCCGATCGAAAAAGATGCTGAAGCGACTGGCGCATGGCACGACCACGGCATCGTTCAAAGAGCCTCTGAAGCAATCAAAAAAGCCGTCCCCGACCTGATTGTCATTGTTGATACCTGCCTGTGCGAGTACACCGACCACGGTCACTGCGGCTATCTAGAAGTGGGCGATCTTTCTGGTCGGGTGCTGAATGATCCCACGCTAGAACTGCTGAAAAAAACGGCGGTTTCCCAGGCCAATGCAGGTGCAGACATCATTGCGCCTTCGGGCATGATGGATGGCTTTGTCCAGGCTATTCGTGCTGGACTCGATGCCGGTGGCTTTGAAGATTTACCAATCCTTTCTTATGCCGCTAAGTATTCTTCTGCTTACTATGGCCCCTTCCGCGATGCGGCTGAGTCGGCTCCTCAATTTGGCGATCGCCGCACCTATCAAATGGACCCGGCCAACGGCACCGAAGCCATTAAAGAAATTGAGCTGGACATTGCCGAAGGCGCAGACATGCTGATGGTCAAACCTGCCCTCGCCTACATGGACATCATCTGGCGAGTGAAGCAAGCGACTAATCTGCCGGTGGCTGCCTACAACGTCTCTGGCGAATACGCTATGGTCAAAGCTGCCGCGCTCAACGGTTGGATCGACGAAGAGCGCGTCGTTATGGAAACCATGATGGGCTTTAAGCGCGCGGGGGCCGATCTGATTTTGACCTATCACGCGAAAGATGTGGCTCGCTGGTTGGGTGCCAGTTAGACTAGCCAGCTAAGCTAGAACGCGCCTGAATCCTTCGACAGCACCATCCTCACCGTCCGCATTAAAATCACCCAATTGTACCGTCGGCTCCAGCGCTGTTGATAGTACAAATCCAGCGCTACGACGGTCTCAAAATCCTCAATTCTCGACCGCCCGCTCACCTGCCACTGCCCGGTCAGGCCGGGTCTTACTGAGAAACTTCATAAAGGCAGGAACCTATCCCAAAATCGAGGCTTCTGTGATGGGTTAAAGTAGGCATTATTTTGTTGCCCTTGGGTACTAGAGCTGCCGCGACTATGAACGACTCTTTCCCTCGTCCTATCCATCTAGAGCAACCAGTCCCTATGGCCTCAGATAGCTCAGCTCCAGAGAATATTCAGCGCTTGGCCGCGTCCTGGCAGCAGCAGTTAGCGAACGATCTGCCTCAGCAGTCCGCAGAAACTCACGCAGCGATCGCCCAGTGGCTAGTCGGCCCTCTTGAGCGCTTCGAAACTATGAGCCAGGATGATATCAAGCTGGCCAAAAAAGCGATGGACTATCGCTACCGCATTTTCATCACGCGCTATTGGGGTCTCTCTCCCGAACGAGCTTACAAAAGTATGCTGCAAAAGCTGGGGGGGCTTTTCCTTATTCGTAGTAAAATTCGCACCTGGATTGCCCTTAGTCGCGATCGCAAACGCGCCGTTAAAGATGTGCTCCAGGAAGTGATTCAAGAAATGCTGCAAAGCGATCGCTATATGCAGGAGCAAACCCTGTGGATTAAGCAGTGCACCAACAGAGCCAGCCTGCGCAATCTGTTGACGCTGGCCACGATTGAAGAATATTGTCTGCGGCCCATTTGCAATCAGCCGCTGTTGGTCTATCGGTTTGTGAATTATTTGCGGCGATCGCAGCGCGGCGGCATGACTCAAGTCCCCAACGCCGAAATCATTCAGCTCATCTCCGAAGAAATCGGCAAAGACGCCACCGAAGGCAGCCTTAGCCTCCTAGACTTTGAAGCTCTAGACCGCTACGAAGTCGAACAAGACCAGCAGCAGCAGCAAATCAACCGCCAGCAGGTGAAGCAACAGTTCGCCGACTACCTGCAAGAAAACCTGGGCAACACCGCTGTTCAATGGCTAGAGCTACATCTTCAGGGCTACGCTCAAGACAGCATCTCTCGCCAGCTTGGTCTCAACGTCCGCGAAGCCTACCGCCTGCGCGAAAAAGTCAGCTATCATGCCATCCGCATCTTCACCCTAAAAGAACAGCCCGATCTGGTCTTTAGCTGGCTAAAAACCTCACTCAAGCAGCACAATTTGGGCCTCACCCCCGCTGAATGGGACACCTACTGGAAAACGCTCACGCCCGAGCAACAAGCCCTCCTCAACGACTTCAAAGCCGATAAAACCGTAGAAGAAATCGCTAATGCCAGCGATCGCACCCAACGCCAAGTCACCGGCCAGTGGGCCGACCTCTACCTACTGGCTCAAGAAACCCGCGTAACTAAGATTTAGATGCCAGTCTAGGAAAAATATTCAGAAAGCAGCCTCTTAACTCTTAGCCGCCTTCCCATCCCGCCAGCTTTCCACCGCTCGACCAAAATTCAATTTAAATTCCTTCAGCCCAATCAGCCCACCCGACTCCTCATCCCAAGAAGCCGACAGTACACCATAGGTCAATCCCAACACGCCTAAGCCAAAGCATCCCATCGTCACTAGCAGCACCGCTACCGGCGCAAACGCTACAATCTCGCGGCTCTGCAAATAGTAAGACAAAAAGAAAACCCCCACGCCCAGCGCAATCGGCATCCCCGAAAAAAAGGCCATCCGCCGCAGCATTCGCTGACTTACATCCTTTGGAATTTCACTGTCAGCGCTACCGCCTTTGGGCCGCTGCTTGTTTTGGGTAGTCTTTTCCGCTCGCCGCTGTCGCATTGCCCGAATTTCTTCCACCCGAGCCTGAGTCTGCGGAGAAACCGCAGACTTTTCTTTTGATGCTTTAGCAGACTTGCTTTTCTGTGACTTTTCTTCGGACGGCTGCGCTTCAGATGACTTGGAGTTGCGATCTTCTTGCTCTCGCTCAGACTTGTCCGAACGCTGCCGACTGCCCTTAGGTTCAAAAGGGAGTCCCGCCCGGTCGCCCGACGATTTCTTATTAGATCCGCGCTGATCAGAAGCCATGGTCAATCCAACTGTCGTCAATCTAGATACTAGCTAGTCCAAATGTTAGTCTAGAGCCGCTAACACCTCATTATCTGCGGATGCCTAGCTTTTGAATCAAAGCCTTGTAGCGCTCCGGATCTTGTCTGGTCAAATAAGCGAGTAGTCGCTTGCGCTGACCAATCATCTTCATGAGGCCGCGACGGGAAGAATAGTCCTTTTTATTCTTTTGTAGATGCTGACTCAGCGTATTAATTCGGTCGGTCAACATCGCGATCTGTACATCTACAGATCCGGTATCGGTTTCGTGTACCTGGTTGTCGGAGATGATCTCCTGTTTGCGTTCTTGTAGCAGAGCCATACGCCTAAGTTCAGATTGAATGTATTCATAGAGGTCTCTAATCGTATCACAGGCAAGTCCTGGTTCTGCTCCATGGCTCAACTTTGGCTCGACGTTCCTATTAGCTCCGTTTTTAGGACAAAAAATCTTGAATTTTCTAAAAAATAGTTAGCGGTCATTCAATTTGCCGCCCTGATAAAAAAAAGACCTTTTCGGGCCATGATGCCGCGAAAAAAGCACAAGGTCACAGGGGTCAGATTTAAGGCCTGAGGAAGAACTTGTGTGGCCTGTCTGTCTGTGCGGACGTTCTAACAGGTTTGCTTGATAGCTCGCTGCGATCGCAGGGAATTCAAAGGGTGAGAATCGCCCGGTGCGTATTCCCCAACTGACAGCTTTATCGCAGTTCCCCTTAATGCTTCGTCATCTCCCTATGATTCAGGTTACTCAGCCTCATAGCCTCTTGATCTCAGCGGCTCTCTCCAAATCAGCTAAGCGTAAATCGGCCTTTTATTCCCTTCGGGCTGCCTTGCGTGTCACCTATAGAGGACTGCTTAGTGGCGCAATTGGCCTTAGCTTGAACGCTGGAATGATGGCCCCGGCAATGGCCCAACCCTTTAAAGGTGCAGCGATCGCTCCTTCCACCGCTCAAGCGCCAGAGTCCATTCAAGACCATCCGATTGCGCAAGCGGCTCTAGATAAAACGAGCACTGTCGAATCCTCCGAACTAGGCGTAACGAATGCCCCTATCCAGCTAGCCGCTCGTACTAATAACTCAGCCGAAATCCGCTCCATTTGGCTAGATCGCGAAACTATTGTCAATGCCAAATCTCCGCAGGGACTCGCTAAGGTATTCGAACGGTTCAAAGCCGCTGGCATTAACACCGTTTTTGTTGAAACGGTTAACGCGGGCTACCCGATCTATCCCAGTACCGTCGCTCCCGAGCAAAATCCGTTAACTAAAGGGTGGGACCCGCTCGCTGCTGCTGTTGACCTGGGCAAAGCCTATAACATCGAAGTCCATGCTTGGGTGTGGATATTTGCCGCTGGCAATCAGGCTCATAATCCTTTGGTTGGTAAGCCTGCTAGCTATCCTGGCCCGATCCTCAGCGCTCATCCGGACTGGGCCGGAAAGGACAACAAAGGCAACCTGATTATCCCTGGCCAAACCAAACCCTTTTTAGACCCGGCTAATCCAGAAGTTCGTAGCTACTTGCACAGCCTGCTCTCCGAAATCGTCACTCGCTACGACGTAGACGGCATTCAGCTAGACTACATCCGCTACCCTTTTCAAGACCACAACAACAACCAGCTATTCGGCTACGGCACCGCTGCCCGCGCCCAGTTCAAAGATCTGACTGGCGTAGATCCTACGCAGCTCTCGCCCAACTCTCAAGACCAAAGAATCCGCTACCTTTGGAACCAGTGGACGGCCTTTCGCACTCAGCAGGTCACCACTTTTGTCGCGGAAACGGCTCAGCGTCTGCGTCGTCAAGATCCTACGCTCACCATTTCTGCTGCTGTTTTTGCTGACGATACTTACAAGCGTCAGCAAACGCTTCAGCAAGACTGGGAGGACTGGGCCGATCAGGGGCTGGTCGATTGGATTGTGCTGATGAGCTATGCCAGCAGCACGGATCGCTTTGCTGAACTGATTCGCCCCTGGCTTGTAGAGTCTAGCTATCGGCATACTCAGGTTATTCCGGGGATTCGTTTGCTCAATCTGCCGCCTGCTGTGGCCGCTGGTCAGCTTCAGATGCTGCGCGATATGTCTACTCATGGCTATGCGCTTTTTGCGGCTGATAATTTGAATGGCGAAGTGCAGACGATGCTTTCTCGGATGCAGGGGGAGCGGGAACTTGCCGGGGTAGAGACTGGGGAGGAGATCGCCAACCGCCGCCAGTAGCTTCAAAGCCGATACAATAAGGCAAGCAAGCTCAGGAGCTTTACGCGATGATAGCAACTCGCAAAATTGAAGTAACGACGCCTCCGTTAGAAAATGGAGATAGATTAACTCGCGAAGAATTTGAGATTCGCTACACAGCGATGCCTGAGCTGAAGAAAGCAGAACTTATTGAAGGGGTTGTTTACTTGGGATCTTGTGTTCGGGTCGTTCATCATAGTCAGCCTCATGGTGTTTTCTCAACGCTTGGTTGGGCGTCTATTTACTGCTTACGCCCGGTGTAATGATTTGCGATAACGCCACTGTTCGGCTAGACGACGAAAATGAACCTCAGCCGGATACTTTGCTACGCATCGAAACGGGAGGAAGTTCTTGGATTGCGCAGGATGATTATCTTGAGGGAGCGCCAGAGCTGGCAATTGAGGTTGCGGGCAGCAGTGCGTCTTACGATCTGCACGATAAGAAGGAAGCTTACCGACGTAATGGGGTGCAGGAGTATATTGTTTGGAATTCGGGGGCAAGATCGCTCTCCTGGTTCAAATTATGCTCAGACCAATACGTATTGCTAGACTCTGACAGTTCAGGCATTATCTGTAGTGAAGTATTTCCGGGGCTATGGCTAGATGTAGAAGCGTTTGTAGCAGGCGACTTGCAGCGAGTGTATGAGACTTTGCAGATAGGTATTGCAAGCGAACCGCATCAAGCGTTTGTTAGCAAGCTCGCTCGTAGTTGAACTTACCTTTGGAAAGGTTGAATGAACGTTGTCCTGACGCCTGAATTAGAACAATCCGTACAGGCGCAAATCGCAAGCGATCGCGATCGCTTTAATTAACGTCAGTTCGGGTTTAGCCTAACGCCAAAGACCTCAGCCAGCAGTCACCCCTCTCGGGCTAATCTTGTAGGGACGGGGTGGGTCTGCACCTTATGCACCTACCGATCTACGCTCCGTATTTGTCACGATTCCTGGTAAAACAATTGACACCTCAAAAAGAAAGCTGATACGCTAATGCTTAAGGTGGTTGCAAGCTAGCAACCATGTCACCGCCCGAAAAATTTAGCCGTTGTCGGCATTGGTTCGCACCCAACGCCGACAACTAACCTCAAAACTGACACAAGCAGTAAAGAGGCTTTGGCCATTGTGCCATAGCCACCCTGACCCCTGACAAGTTAGAGTGGCTATCTTTTTCGTGGCTTTCTTCCACAACCTCACCGGAGAAAACCATGAAAACTATATGTTTCACGAGCGATCGCCCCTCAGCGGCGGGTCAAATCACGCTGGCTCCTTTGCCCATGCTGTCGCAGATAACGCCCGTTGGCAACGCTGCTAGAGAACCGCTGCGTCACATTCTGCTAGGCAGTCCCGCTGCGGTGCGACAAACGATTCATCTACTGCACAGGCTGCACTACGCCGAAACTCTTCTTTGGAGTCCCATTATGACGACTGAAGAACCGCTGATTATTACGCCTGCGCAAGGAGAGGCGATGAGTCTTTTGCGAAAGTATCTGTAACCTGCCTATTTAACGTCAGTTCGGGTTAAGCAAAACCCTGAAACACCCAGCCAGCAGTCACCCCTCTGGAGGGGCCGGGGGTGGGTTTCGTTGCTGTAACTGACGTTTCTTTAGCACTGCTTCGATGCTTTAGGCTCGTGACTTTGTTTTGGGTAAAAAACAGTCTCACAGTGTTAGAGCGTCGGGCAAGCTCTAATCTTCTTTTTTGGACGTAGGAGGATACTCTATGCTCACCCCGCCAGCGTCGCTGATAACGACCTCGCCCCCCAGTTTACGGATATTTTGAACGGCTCTTGCCTGAGTTTGTTCATCGCGAGATGTTGTTAAAATATTACCCCAGGCACCAATCTTTGCCTGAGTGCTGTCTGGATCTGAAGCCAGGAAATCTGCCGTTTGCCGAGAGAGCGTTGCTATCAGCTTGCTATCTTTTTTGTTTGACTCTTCTGCCCATGCAGCGGCCATCTCAAAAGACTTCTGCGCTGTTTTAGAGTCATCTAAAAACAATAGCTCATCTGTACCCTTATATCGCCATACGTAGTAGCTATCAGGCGCTCTATTTTCTTTGAGGTAAGGCAATTTTGTTTCTATTATCTCAACTGTTCTGTCGGGCATTCCAGCATAGAAAGTTGCGCTTTCTGACAGAAAGAGATAGAAGTCTTTATAGTACGGATCGTGAGCTAGAACCGCAGATAGATAATCAGGACTTAGATTATAGCCGTTAGCGTTTCGGGCTTCTTCGTCACCGAAGTATTGCAAGAATTGAAGAAATCCCCAGTTTGCAATGGAGTTTCCAAAGCCAAAGCTGGGTGTATTCTTGAGAATATTTAGCTGCTCGACAGTTTGTTCAACCTTCGAATAGTTACTCTGAACAAAGCCATCTTTAGTATTGCTATTTAATCGGTTCAGACTAGAATACTGAAATCCGCTGATAGCGGCTATGCATAAAGTCCCTATCAATCCGCTAGTCAAATTATTAGTCATATAGAAAGCATCTCTTTCAGGAGTATCTTCTCGATTTCGCTACACCTATATAAAAAAGGAAGCGAGCTTTCGAAAAAAACTCGCTTCCTACAGAACATGCTGTTCTTATATCTCAATTACGTTAAGAACAGTCTAGAAAATAGAAAGCGTTAGCCCCCAAGATTTTTGTATTCTACCGGGCAGGCAGGGGCACCAGCTTCAGTAGCAGCTACTATGGTGAAGTCCTCAGTTCCCTTTGCTCCCTTTGCAATAGGTGAAGCTAAGGCTTCACACAAAGTCGCAAGCGTTGTTGCTTCAGCCGCCGCTTCCGTACCTATTGTACCAATTTTAACAGCACCGGCGTAAGCTTTGAGTGCAGAAGCGGGATCTATTTCCTTATTTTTGGCAGGTATAGCTTGTTGTCGAACGGCAGCATCACCTTGTGGTTTAATTTCATAGAGGTAGTTAGCAGTCTTTGTTTCAATACCTAAGCCCAACTGACCAAAATTGGGTGTATCAATCACAAACTTGCCGTTTTCCAGATAGTAAGCCTGCTGAGCGCGGTTTGCAGAACCAACGTAGGTCTTAGCTTCAGACTGCTTAGCTTTGTTTGCTTGGTTCAAGAAGGAAGGCAGTGCAATAGCCGACAGAATACCGATGATGATAATTACAACAAGAAGCTCAATGAGCGTAAAACCGCCGTTGCCCTTCTTTTTCGCGGCGAAGTGCTGAAGCAATTTTGCTTTAATTTGAGTGGTCATGGAAGGTGTCTCCGAGATGTTTTGAGGTAAGTTGCGTTGCGCTGCGGTCTTCAAGTTTTCCACCCTAGCCAAAGAAAGTATCAAAAGCTTGAAACCCCCACTGCGTCCGGCATTCACTTGTCTTTTTCGCTACAAATTTAACTTACCCCCCAACATTTCTTGAACAGTCAGCTTTATTACATAAGCCCGCCCCAGTTACTTCCCCACAAATCCGTACTTCCCCGGTGACAGTTCGCCCGCTAACGCGACAAGCAAACCCAGTGCAACACATTTCATAGGTTTCCCACCCCACCCATCAAATTAGCTTGTTCGTAAAAGCCTTCCGGATGAATCGGCAATGGGATGGAGGAAAAGAGAGAAAAGGGTGGGGTGGGTCACCCTTATGCCAAAAACCAACAACCCTCAATCCCGTTAACCCTCAGGCAAACTGTCTGGATCGATGCCCTGCGATCGCAATATCTCCTCTAACTGCTTTCTGCGCGATCGCTCCCGAGAAACAGCCACCTCAGCTTGCTCAGCTCGCCAGCTCGCCTGCTCCTCCGCACTCCAATGCCGCTGACCCTGTTCGTCATACCAAGTCAACACTTCTTGAGCCAGTCCGCCCACCTCACCCTGATAGCGACCAATGCCCAGTCCAATCTCCGGCATCCAGTAAGGCTCGCCAATCTGCAAGCAATAAGCGCCAGCCTCATCAAGCTTATAAATCTCAAGCGGCTGATGGCGATCTCTATTCCAATACTCCGGGTTATAAACCACGTAATACAGCACGCCTAAACTAGCGTAGATATCCATCCTCTTGTCATACTCCCCGCCCGGTTTGTGCGACACCATTTCCAACGTCAGCATCGGGACAACATCTTGCTCCTCCCACACCGCATAACTTCTACGAGACTTACCGTTTTTCTTCCGCTCCACGCCCAAACTCAAAAAGGCATCCGGCACCACCGGCACCCTAGCGTTAAAGCCCGTCGTGTGATAAACCGCCATATCCACCCCAAAAAACCAGTCCATTCGCTCCGCCCATAGGCTGTTCAGCAGCAACAGAAGCAGGTTAGGCAGCAGATTCTGATCTTCATCATCCACAGGCGTATCGTCAGAGCAGGGCAAATCGGCAGTACTCGGCAAAGACTGACGAAGGTAGGCAGAAGTCATAATTAAACGCCTCAAAGAAGCTTCAGCTCTATTGTAATGCTCGTCTGGTGGCTAGCTCTAACCCTAAAGACAAGCGACTATCCAGGCCGCTCATCTCTTTTTTCACACAACTCACTCAAGTGCAGCATCGTCATTTCTCTAAAACTGCTCCAACGCCGCAAATTTCCCCGTTGTCCCATGCGCCGCCTCCCCACAAGTCCTCGGCGTCGGAAAAATCTTCGTCGGATTCGCCAACCCCTTCTTATTCACCGCCCCCCGCACCCACTGCATCGTCTCCAAATCCACCGCGTTAAACATCTCCGGCATATAGCACCGCTTATCCGCCCCAATCCCATGCTCGCCCGAAATGCTGCCGCCCACGCGCACACACAGCTTCAAAATATCCCCGCCCAAAGCCTCCACCGCCTCCAGCTCACCCGGCACACTGTTGTTATACAAAATCAGCGGATGCAAATTCCCATCCCCCGCATGAAACACATTCGCCACCCGATACCCATGCTGCTCTCCCAGCCTCTCAATCTCACTCAACACCTCCGGCAACCGCGTCCTCGGAATCACCCCATCCTGCACATAATAATCAGGACTCAATTTCCCCATCGCCGCAAACGCCGCCTTTCTCCCTTTCCACAGCCGCAGCCTTTCAGTTTTGTCCGTTGCATGAGTCAGCGACCTGGCCCCATTCTTTTCGCAAAGCGCCGCCACCTGCTTGGCACTCGCCGCCACCTCCGCCGGAGACCCATCTAGCTCAATTAGCAAAATTGCCACGGCATCGCGCGGATAGCAGTTCGTCGCCACCACATCCTCCACCGCATTCAGGCTAAAGTTGTCCATCATCTCCAGCCCCGCCGGAATAATGCCCGCGCTAATAATGTCCGAAACCGCTTCCCCAGCCGCCTCCACGCTCTCAAAATCCGCCAGCATCACCTGCACCGCCTCCGGCATCTTCAAAATCTTCAGCGTCACCTCCGTCACCACGCCCAAAGTCCCCTCCGACCCCACAAACACGCCCGTCAGGTCGTACCCTGGCAGCTCTCGCACCGCACCACCCACCGTCACAATCTCCCCATCCGGCAGCACCACCTTCAGCCCTAGCACATGGTTCGTCGTCACCCCGTACTTCAGGCAATGCACCCCGCCCGAATTCTCCGCCACATTCCCCCCAATAGAACAAGCCTGCTGGCTCGAAGGATCAGGCGCATAATAAAACCCCATGCCGCCCACCGCCTGCGAAATCTGCTGGTTAATCACCCCCGGCTGCACCACCACCCGCTGATTGTCATAGTCAATCTCTAAAATCTGGCCCATACAGGTCGTCACCAGCAGCAAACACTCCTCAATCGGCAGTGCCCCCCCCGAAAGCCCAGTCCCCGCGCCTCTAGTCACAAACGGAATATCCTGCTCGTGGCAATATCTCACCACCGCCGCCACTTCCGCCGTCGTCCGAGGCAGCGTCACCACCGCAGGCCGCTGTCGATAGCTGGTCAGCCCATCGCACTCATACACCAGCAGCTCCTCTTTGCGCCGCATCACCCGATCCTCTCCCAGCATCGCCTCTAACGCGCGAACAACCGGTCGCCAATCACGAGTAGCCACAGCAACAACCATAGTGAACCCCAGGAAAAATCTGCCCTTCGATCCTAACGTAGAACTGAAGCGGAATATAGAAACTCAAAACGCGCTGCTTTTGCCAATCTATGCAACGGCATAGCCTGTATGCGGACGTACGTGCGGCGGATGAAAAGCTAGAACAATAGATGCCTTCGGCACCCCAGCCTCTACTAGTTCCTCTGTAATCCCGTCTTCAATGCCGTCGTAGCGAATCCAAATCTTACCGTCTCGGATTTCGGCATGAACCACAAACCCATGAAACCGCTGCTTGCCCTGCCAGTCTTCTTTCATCAGCATAAAGTGGTTTAAGTTGCGGCCAACCACTACAAATTCTCTAGTATCAGAATAACGATTGGGGATATCTGCATAGCGCTGCAAAATTTGCTCTAGCGTCTGACGCCAATACGCGAGCGTTTTTGCGTCTAAGGTATCCACTCCAACGATCTCCTCCTCAACATACCTATCTAGCATAATATCCAATATTAGGTTAGAGATTATAGGTTAGAGATCAATGTTTCCGTTGGCTGAGCGTAGTCGAAGTCAAAACCCAGCCGGATTTCGACTACGCTCAATCCTCGGTTACCGCTGCACCTGAGAGTTCTGAACAGTATCGCTAAACATGCGTGATAGATATCTTTAGCAGCCATGCTCTCATTCTATAGCAGCTCTACCCTCCGCGCCCTTTCTCCAAGCTCTCCCCATTCAGCATCCGCTGCGCCGCATCTAGCAATGCCTCTTCCAAATAGGGCTTCGTAAAGTACCCACTCGCCCCTAAGTCCACGGCCATCTGCCGATGACGATCGGCCCCGCGCGAAGTCAACATCGCAATCGGCACCCGCTTTAGCTGACTGTCTTTTTGCATCCGCGATAGCAATTCTAAGCCGTCCATTCTCGGCATTTCAATATCGCAGAACACCAAATCGCAAGGCAGCCCAGACCGCAGCTTATCCCAAGCCTCCTGCCCGTCTCGCGCCTGCTCCACCCGATAGCCCACCTTGTTAAAGCTCATCGACAGCAGCTCGCGCACCGTAATCGAATCATCCACAATCAGCACGGTTGGCTCGACCTTCGCTGGCGCTTCTTCAACCGCAGCCATCCCCGCTTGCGCCCACATCATCGACGACGACTCTCGGCGCACTCGGCCCATGGCAATATCAATCAGCTCCAGCACGTCAGCAATCGGCATCACGCGGCCATCCCCCATCACCGTCGCACCGGCAATTCCTAGCGGCTTGGGCACTGGCCCCTCTAGCTGCTTAATCACAATTTCTTCTTCCCCAATTACCTGATCGACCTGCACGGCCACGTAGGTATTGGCGTTTCTAAGTACGATGACAGAAATTACGTCGTCGTCCTGACTGCCCCCATACACTCGGCCTCGGCCTAGCGTTCGGTTAAACTTCAGCAAATTGGTCACCGGCTGGAACGGAAGCAAAGTCTCTCGCCAGCGAACGCAGTCTTGATCTTGGTCGTTTTTGATCACGCGATCGCGCGGCACATCCAACATATCTTCTACCCCATCCATCGGGAAGGCAATCCGCGCCTGATTGCTCACGCAGCTTAGCGCCTTAGAAATACTCAGCGTCAGCGGCAGGCGAATCGTAAAGCTAGTGCCCCGACCCAGCTCGGAATCAATCGTAATGCTGCCCCGAATCTCCGCTAAAGAAGTCCGCACTACGTCCATCCCCACCCCGCGACCGGCAAAGTCATCCGCCTGATCGCGCGTGCTAAATCCAGGCTGAAACAGCAAGTCGTAAGTCTCAATATCAGAAAGCCCCTCTGCCGTTGCCTGAGAAATTAGTCCTTTTTCAATCGCCTTACGCTGCACAAACTTAGTGTCAATTCCGCCGCCATCGTCGGCGACATAAATCACAGTCTGATTGCCCTGATAAAAGGCCCGCACCGTAATTTTTCCTTCAGCCGATTTACCCGCAGAGGTTCTGGTCTCTGGCCTTTCGATGCCGTGCGTAATCGCGTTGTTTACCAAATGGGTCAATGGATCGTACAGATGCTCCACAAGCATCTTGTCGATTAGCGTATCTTGTCCTTCTACAACTAGTCGGGCCTCTTTGCCACACTTCAAGGAAATGTCTCGGACGGCGCGAGGGAGTCGGTCGGCGGCCTGAGAAAAAGCCACCATGCGGGCGGTGTTCAAGCCTTCTTGTAGCTGGGTTGTAATTTGTCTAAATTGCCGAGTCACCTGATCGGAAGACTCTACGGTATAGCCAATGTCAGAAGAAGACTCTCGTACTCTGACAATTAGCTCAATCATTTCTTGCGAGAGCGAGTGGAATCCGGTGAAGCGATCCATTTCTAGGGCGTCGAAGATAGCGCCTGTGGCGTGATTGTTTGCCGTTGCCTTAGCCGTACTGTTGGCTGGAGTTAATCGCTTGTTCGACATTAAGGAACTTTCTAGCAGCGATCGCTCATACAAGTCGCGCAGGCGCTGCCCTACATCATTAAGCTGCTGCACCTGAAACAACAGATTATCTAAAAACTGTCTTAGCCGCTCCTGGTCTCTTTCAAGCGTGTTCCGGCTGACTACTAGCTCGCCTACTAGGTTGCTCAAATTGTCTAGGTGCTTCACCGACACGCGCATATTCTGCTCGCGCATATTGACGATGCGCCGCTGCGACCTTGCGGCGGTTCGCCTCGTTGTCGGTTCGCCATCAGCCTCTCCATCTCCCAACAGCCGTTCTAAATCATCAAAGTCGTCCATATCAGCGACCGACAATCCCGACGTAGCCTCTTCACCAAACCCGGTCAAAGTAGGGGTGAGCATAGGCAAATTGCCTGTTACCGTCGGCTCATCGGCTTCTTCAGAGAGTAAAGCATCCAGGTCGTCAAAGTCCGTAAAGTCTTCGGTATCCTGCCCTTCATTCGCTTCTTCATCGGTCTCTTCAGGGACCCATCCAAAGAAGTCATCCTCATCTACCTCGCCTCGTGGTGCCTCCTCCGGTGCTACCGAAAGATCGTCAGCATCAGCAGACAGCGATTCTTCATCAAACAGATCATCAATATCTGAAAATGCTTCAATCACCGAGCGATCAATTGATCCATTGACCTGGCTATCGTTCTCTAGTAGATTTTTGGGCGATCGCTCACTCTTATCTACCGCAAAGTCTAGTCCCAGCAAGCTATCTAGCTCTGCATCTTCAAGCCTCAAATCGGTAATGTCGCTAATCGTTGTTTCGCCATCTGCTGCATCTGCAAACTCGTCTAAATCGCCCGAGAAAGTGGGCAAGTCTTCCTCATCAGACAAATCGACATCCTGACTATCAGCCGCAGCTTCTCCGGCAGAGAAATCGTCAGTCTCTGTTAGTCCTAGCCCAAAAGCCGTATCGAAATCTAACAAGTCAGCTTCTGACAATGGGGTGTTGCTATCAGCAGCCAGCTCTAAATTGTCGGTACTGTCAGCAGAGAGTTCTGTCGTTAGAAAATCGTCTTCCAATATCGAGCCAGTCTCTACAGAATCTCCTTCATTTGAAAGAACGGTTTCAAGAATACCGTTTGTATTCTCTTCTTCAATAGAACCCGTATCACGACCAATTCCTATTCCCTTTTCATCTGTTGCACTTGCAGGCAGCCTTTCTTCAGACAGTATCTTTTCAGACGCCTTATTAAAGTCTGAATTTTCTAAACTTGAGTCCTCAAAGTCTAAGTCCTCAAAGTCTGAGTCTTCAAAGACTAAGTCCTCAAAGTCGCTCTCACTAGCGATGACATCGCGGCTGTTGGGCGTTGCCTCAAAAGACAGTGAGAAATCCAGATCTGCATCCTCAGTTTGTGCTTCAAGCAGATCCGAAGCCGCCTCCAGGTCTCCCCATAAATCATCTGTCATATCATCCGACTCGAGATCATCAGATAATGAGCTAGTGAACGTCTCATCCGGAACTCCTAACAGCGCTTCTAGCTCCGATTCCGCCGCCTCAATCTCAGAGATAGCGTCAAAATTAGTTTCTGGTGAATCAATAAAGATTGCCGCTAAATCAGAATCATCAACTGCCTTAGCCTGATCTGCTATCTCTAAGGTGTCTTCTTTTATAGACTCCCGTGATTCACTGACATCCGAATCAAAGTCTAGATCATCCTCAAGTTCGCTTTCTTCGGTCATGGTGAATAGATCTAGAGAAAGCTCACTCCAAGGATTGTCAGCTTCTAAATCTTTAGCCGTTGTATCAGCATCGTCTTCGCCCATAAAGAAGCTATCAATGTCCTCCTCTGCCTCTTGCAGTTTGACGCCAATCAGGGTTGGAAACTCAATCTCTAGCTCGCGAGGCGGAACCGACTTGGCCTCGATCAGATGTTCTGTTAAAGAGAGTTTCCTGGTCTGCTGAACCGTATTCTCTGTAGGCGATTCTGTCTTTAACAGGCTACCTACGTCAGCGTCTTCTATATCCAATAAATCCAAATTCAAATCGTCTAACAAACTGGATGAAGAAAAATCTGCAAGTTCAGCAGTCTCTAGTTCAGACGATGTTGTCTCAACTGCTGTACTGAAGCTATGCAGCGATCGCTCCTCCACATCCTGTTCATCTTCCAACCATACATCTTCGCGCAGCGCAGCCATCTCGCCAAGCAGCACACTCTCTTCCAAATCCTCAGAACTTTCAGCAAACTCATCAGCTAGAACAGTCTCTGCTACAGACCCAGTCTCTGAAATTGACTCTCCAAATAGGTCTTTGTCACTCCAAAGATCCCCAAATTCATCTGCTTCATCTTCTTCAACAACGTTCTCTGCCTCTGCGCTGATACTTTCTTCATAAGCTCCTGGTGAAATGTTCAGTGCATCTAAATCTGCATCGTCAATAAAGCTATTGTCTAGCTCAGCAAACTCACCGTCAGTGAGCGTTCCACCAAATAAGTCTTCTTCCTCTAACTCGTTCTCATCAGTTTCAGAATCCTCCTCTGGCAACTTATCTTCTGCAAAGAAATCCGCTAAATCTTCTTCCGCTACAGACCCTATTCCCTCTGGATTCAGTCGCATTTCTTCAGAAATGAATGTATGATTGCCCAAAGTATTGTCAAGTTCATCTAAATCACCATCGAATAGATCGGCCAAGCTATTAAGTTCTTCGCTGCCGACATCCGGGCCTGTAACATTCACAGTAGCTAAAAGCGCATCTAACGACTCATCTGCTTTTTCTGCACTTCCAGCATTGCGATTAAGCGCCGATAGCTCTGATGGAATTTCGTCAAACTCTAGCTCCATACTTAAACGATTAACCGGATTCAGCTCGCTATCTGTAGCCTCTTCATTAGCTAGCTTTTGAATAGGCTCGTCCGGAATCTCAGCAAACAGCTCGTTCGCTAGCTCGTCGCTTTCTTCATCTGTTACGAATAAACTATCTGCCGAATGACTATCGAACAACCCCTTAAACTCGTCAGCATCCTCTGTAGTTAAAGGCGAGTTGAAGAGATCTTCAGCCTCATCAGCCTCCCCAAACAAATCGCTTAGTTCATTTGAAGCGGTTTCAGTTAGCGGATCTTCTGGTAATAACGCCTGCATTGCGTCGCTGATTGCAACCTCAGAGGCTCGCCCGGTCAGCACCATGTCCTGAGCTTTTTTAATCTCCTTAATGAGAACAGGTGCTAGCTGGCGGTAGTCATTACTCAATTCGCCGACGGCAATACGAGCCGTCTCAGCTAAATCGCACCACTCAGTCAGATCAAACTGCTGACCAATGGAAATCAGCTCTGTACAAGCATCTCGCAGCGTTTTCCGACTTTCCAGGTTGTCATCAAGCTTGAAAGCGGTGAGCAGTTGACGCAAAAGCACAGTCACACCGTGCTTGAAGCTAGTCTGCAAAGCCTCAGGCGTTGCTGAAGCTCCTGAGGAAAATTGTGCCTCCGCCACCTGTCTGACCGTCGTACTGGTGGCACCAGATTTGCTCACCAGGGATGCAAGGTGCGTTTCTAACTGCCCAAAGACAGGTTCCACATCTGCCATAATTTCCTGAGCTTTATCTGGGGTTAAGCCAAAAGGACCTTCTAGCTGCTCTAGCAAGTTCTTTAACCCATCAGAAACACGCAGGAACATGGTCTCTAGCGCTCGATCAACCTGAACGGGCGATTCCTTCAGGATTTTGAAATAATCCTCCATCCGATGCGCTATTTGCTGAATGCTTTCTAAGCCCAGCATGGCCGCACCGCCTTTTACAGAATGCGCCGCCCTAAAGAGTTCGTTAGCCTTCTCACCATCTTGAATAGTGGCCTGAAGATTGAGCAACCCCTGTTCGATTGTATTGAGGTGGTCTTTCGCCTCCTCAATGAAATAGCCCATGATGCGCTGTTGTTGCTCAGGCAGCATAGCTGCGTTCTCCTTTATACAATCCAGAGTATTTGGCTATTTCAGTCAGCCATGGCCTTAGTTAAACAGACCCCTTAAAACCTAAGCACATCAGCCAAACTTGACGACCAAACTTGACTAATAGTCCTCTTTCTATTTTTTCTGATCGGAGCTTACCTTAAACTTATCGACCGAAGTCAGCAAGTCCTTAGCCACCCCGACCAGATTTTGCAAAGAAGCCGACACCCGCTGAGACTCTTGAGAGGTTTCTTGGGCCGTTAGCTCAACTGATTGCATCACTTGGGCGACAGCTCTCGAAGTCTCAGTCTGCTCTACGGTATCAGCCGTAATCGAGCGAACCAGCACATCAATCCGATTAGAAACTTGAATAATATCGTCTAATGACTGCTTTGCTTGCTCGGCTAGCCGAGTGCCTTCAATGACTTGCTGGGTGCCTTCTTCCATCGCGGTCATTACACCGCTGGTCTCGCCCTGAATTTGTAGCACAATCTGCTCAATTTCTTTCGAAGCCTTGGCAGCCCTGTCAGCGAGCTGTCTCACCTCGTCGGCCACAATTGCAAAGCCTCGACCGGCTTCACCGGCCCTAGCTGCTTCGATACTGGCGTTTAGCGCCAGCAGGTTGGTTCGAGAAGCAATTTGAGAAATTAACGCCACAATCTTTGAAATTTCTTGAGAAGACTCGGCCAGACGCTTCACCTTGCGAGTGGTGTCCGCTACGGTTTCACGAATATCTAGAATACCGGCCACCGTGCGCTCTACTGCCTCACCGCCTCTCAGTGCGGTTTCGTTGGCGGATCGGGCCACTTCCTCGGCTTCCCGTGCGCTTTCGGCTACTCGCTGAATAGAGTCTGTCATTACCTGCACAGAGTTTAGCGTGACGGCTAGCTCTTCGGCCTGACGGAGCGCATCGGCTGAGAGCGATCGCGCAAACGCCTCATTCTCAGTCGAACCCTGACTCACCTGACGAGCCGCCACGCTTACCTGCTTCACAATCTCGCGCAAGTTCTCAATCGTTAAGTTAAAGGAGTCCGCAACTGCGCCCAACACGTCAGCCGTTACCTCGGCTTTGACGGTTAAATCACCTCTGGCCGCGCCTTCTACATCATCAAGCAACCGAATTACCTGACGCTGCAAGTCCTCTTTCGCTTGCTCCTGCTCTTGGGCCTTGCGCTGGGCTTCGCTCGTGGTCGTAAAAATAGAGCTAGCCATCTGATTGAAGCCTTCAGACAGCTTGCCAAATTCATCTTGCGTAAAGATAGTGGCTCTGGCATTCAGATCGCCTTTGGAGACCTGCCCAAAGCGCTTTTGCAATTCATCGACGGTCTGACGGGTGCGGCGATCAACTAAGGTACTCATGCCAAATACGCTGCCAAAGCTGACTAAGCCCATGAGACTACTGGTTGCCAATGTTCTGACTGGAGAAGGCTTAGCCGCTTCTGGTGCAGGCGCGATTAAGTTGATAGCGATGGCGGCGATCGCACTCAAAACGCCAGCCGAGCCGGACACAATCAGGCGTTTGGTCAGCATCGAAGCATTTTCTAGCGGTGCCAAAGCGCCCTGCTCGCGAGGCTTAGGATTATTAACAGCCTTTTTATTAAAAATCGGCATCGGCGCAGACGTCTCTGATGCCGCGAAGCTGTCCTCATCAAAAGCGTCGCCGGATGAAGCGGCACCCTTACCTGCCGATAGCGCTCCAAACTGGCTAGGCATTGCGCCTATCGAAGGATTCGTAAAGCCAGCAGAGCTGTCAGACAAGTCAAAGTCGGGAATGCTTTCAAAATCGTCGAAATCGTCGAAAGAATCAGCGAATGGATTTGGCTTAGCGCTCGCCGCGCCCGTACCGTCCTCAAAGTCAGGAGCCGGAAAATCAGACTCGTCGTCTACCTCGAAAGAAAATTCAGCGGAATCGTGAGGGATTTCGGTTGAGGTCGTCTCAGCCAAAGACTCTACAGCGGAAGCCGTCCCCTGCGAGCCGGTAGAGTCAGGCTCCATCATAAAGAACGTTTTGTCCTCCGTTTGTTCTTCGTCAGCCGCAGGTTCAAAGGAAACCCCCGAAAACTCATCATTGTCATCCAGCGCGGCAAACGCATCAAAAGCGCTATCGTCAGCCTCTACCGCCGTAGGCGAAGCCATCTCTCCACTGCTATTGGCGCTACTGCTATTGGCGCTACTGCTATTGGCGCTATTGGTACGACGAGGCACTTCACTCTTTGATAGTTCGCTATCAGCCCCAAATGCCTCATCAAACTCAGACAGGTCAAAATCTGCCGAAGTATTGCTGAAAGTGGTGACGCCGTCAGTAGATTCCTCTGTCGCCAGATTTAAACCAAAGGAATCGTCTAACGTTGCGACCAGCGGATCTTGGCTTTCCAACTCGGCTGCGCCAGACTCATTGTTAGCATCCAACGCACCCACGTTGAAAGGATTGTCATCATCAGTTTCTCCGAGCGATGACGATTCAAAGTCAGAGGAAAACTCAAAGGGATTATCGCCGCCGTTAGAGGACTCTTCTACAGCACTAGAGGCCGCAATATCGAGTTCTAGATCCGGCGCAGAGAAGCGATCAAATACATCGTCGCCGTTTGAACCGTTCAAATCTCGGCTAGGGGTTTCTACCTCGCTCTGACCTGACCATGCCTCAATATTGTTATCCTTTCCTAACGCATCAGCCGCCAGCGATAAATCATCGTCAAACTCGTCTGGCATCGGCGAGCCTTCGATGAAGTCATCAGCGATGTCGTCGGCAAATTCGCTAGGCTGAACATCAGATTGAAGGTCAAATTGAGCACCCGCCTCGGCTGCGTAGCTCAATCCATTGTTGGCATAATCGACAAACTCTGGATCGGCGGATAGTTGCAACACCGACTTATACTGCTTTTGAGCTATTTCATATTGGTTCAGGCCGTAGCAATAGATATGTCCCTTCAGCAGTAATACACTAGGATCTGTGGGGTATTCGCTAGCCAGCGCATCAATGGCTACGGCAGCAGCTTCGTAGCTTCCTTGCATGTAGGCTTTTTCTGCAGCCTGATAGGATTGTGCGTAGTCAGTAGCCGATGCCATTTGTTCGTTCCTCTTGCCGATCTAAGTCCTGATACTTGCTGAAGTTGCAGGGATGGAATTATAGAATATGAAATTGCCGGGGGATAATGCGCGAAAGATCATATGCAAAGGTCAGGCGACCCAACGAGCCGACCGTAAAATAGAAATGTGGTCTAACAGTTTCAAAGCCTTGCTGTCAGTCAGAAGCCATTCTCCCTTTAAGAAAGGAGCCATTGCATCTGCAGGGGTAGCTGTTACTTTTAGGGCATCTAAATCCAACCATTCGGTGCCGATAATTTGGTGAACAGCTAGGCCCAGCATAGTGCCCTGATCTTCGACTGCAATGACTGGAATCTCGGCCCGATCTGTATTCATTGGTTTTGCTTGGCCTAAAAACTGCCCCAAATCAGCGACCCAAATCACCCGACCCTGTTCGTTTAGGGTGCCAAGTAGCAGCGGCGAGACATTGGGAACAGGCGTGATGTGGTCGGGTGTATGTTCGATAATGCGACGAATTCCGGTTGCGGGCAGCGCGAACTCCTCTTCATCGGTAATGAAAAACCGCAGATGTAGCTCGCCCTCTGGCGTTTTAATTTCCTGAAGCTCGGGCGCTTGATCTTGGCCAGATATTGTTTGAAAGTCAGGGTTTCCTACCATAATATTTCTTTAGATTTTTATCCCTGCAATAACTGTTTGACGGTTCCGACTAGCTCTGTAGCCTGAAAAGGCTTAGCAATGTAGGCATCTGCCCCTTGCTTCATGCCCCAATAGCGATCAAATTCTTCTCCCTTAGCAGAGCACATCACTACGAGCAAGTTTTGAGTCATAGGGTCGGCCTTAATCTGGCGGCAGACCTCATAGCCATTCATCTCTGGCATCACGATATCTAGCAGCACTAAATCGGGAGGATGCCCCTGAATGACTTTTAGAGCCTCGATTCCGCCGCTAACAGCGGTGACCTCTAACCCACTTTCTTTAAGCAAGTCTTTAATCATTTCTCGCTGGGCAACGCTGTCTTCGACGACTAAAACTGTGCTCATAATCTCCAACCTGTCGCCATTTGATCGTCCACTCAATCAGTTCAGATCCAGTTCAGATCGCACTAGCTCTGCCTTAAGGCATACGTTATATTGACTGGGCCAAGCATTCCCTGAGAAGTAGAGAATAGCGCACTTTTGAGCGGTGGGTCAGTGTGCCTACAACGACTCCCTTTTACTAATGATGTAATCAAAGTACCCTGAGTAGTTTTATTTGTTAAACATTTGTTGATAAATGTCTAGAAGCATTCGGTAGCGACGGCAGGCAACCGGGAACTTATAGGGCAGGCCAGTAGTGCAGATCAGTAGTATAGCGATCACCACTTTGGGCATACTTAATAGCCCCAACAGGCCAGCACAAATAGAGGAAATGCCAGCGTGCTTTATCTAGCCGAGACACAAAAGAAGAGTGGATTTATAGGTAGCGGCAAAGCAGAATTTAAGCTGCTTGCTTGTCAGCGCTCCGAACATGAGTGGAGTAGCGTACCCAGCGAAGAACTCATTGCCGCGCCGGATGACGCCTCCTATGGTGATGGCAAGCTAGTGATGATTGAGCTGAACAACTCTCGTCAGGTGCAGCGACATCAGGAGGCTGGACTCAAACTCGTTAGCATTCTGCAAAATTTCTCTAGCCTGAGTAAAAAGTTTAAGTCGCAAGGCGAAGAGATTGAGCAGTGGAAGGAGTCTTTAACTTATCAGAGCCAAGCGCTTAGCCGGCGCGAGATGGAGATTGAGACGCGGCAGGAGCAGATAGAGCAGGCTGAGGCTGACTTAGCGCAAATAGACGCGCAAAAACAAGTGGTAGAAACGCAGCAGCAGGAAGTAGAAACGCTGCGCGAAGAGCTGACTCGAAAGAATGCTGAGTTGGAAGGCGCATGGGCACATTTGAATGGAGAAATGCAGCGCTTTGAGGAACGTCAGGACGAAGCGACAGGAGGCTTGAGCAACGAGCAGTCTGAGCGGCTGCGCGAGGCGGTTGCTCAGCTAACGGCGACGACAATGACAGTAGGAGAAGCGGAAGGTAGCGTGGCTACTGCGTTCGAAATGATCGCCCAGTATCGTAATGAAGTGGCCGAAAATCAGCAAATTTTAACGCAGAAGCAAGGTGAGGCTAGCGAGGCACAGTCGGTGCTGACAGAACAAACTGAGGGGCTTGAGCAGGCTAAGCGATCGCTCTACGAAACCGAAGCTGCCCTTTGCTCTACTCAATCACATTTGCTCCAGCAGCAGGCCGTGCTAGGCGCGAAGCAAGAACAAAATCAACTGCTAACCGAACAGCTCAAGAATCAGACCGATCTGCATCAGAAAGTGTACGAACTGCTGAATGCTGCCGATAAGGTGAAGCTGAGCAAAAAAGTAGACGTGGCCACTCTAGAAGCGATGGCCGAGGGTGAGCTACAGTCTTTAGTGACCAAACTAGAGCAAGATCTTGATAAGATGTCTCGGTTTGTGGCTGACCAGGAAGAAGAGCTGCGACTACAGCAAGAAGACATTGACGCGATTCAAGCCCAGATGGAGAACGCTACTGAATACGACCGACTACAGCTAGAAACAGAGATAGCTGACGAGAAAGAGCGACATGTCATGCTGAACCGAACGTTGGTCGGACAGCGGCGGAATTTGCTAGAGCGAGAAGAAGTACTAAGCCAACACCGAGCCGTATTACTCCGCAGGCAGGGACTAGCGACAGAGGGTACGGGAGTGGCTGCCGAGCTGGAGCCAGTACTCAATGAAATTGATGAACTTAGAGAGAAACTAGGTGAGCAAATTCAGCAGGTGGAAGCAGAAATTGCGCAGGTGCAAAGCGAGATTGATGGACTGAAGCAGGCGAGACAGCAGCAGCAGTCGGATAGTGAAGCCTGCAAACAAGCCATTGACGATGCGGTGACTAGCTGCCTAACGCAGCAAGCAGCGGCTGGATTTGTGCAGGGCCAGATTGAGATATATGCGTCGCTGTTACCGTCCATTGAGGAACGCCTCAACGGCTTCTATCAGACGTTGGAAGCTACGGCTAACATTGTGGGTCAAATTCGGGCGGCAGAAGCCCAGCAGCATGACGCCATTGCTAACGCCCAGCAAGCCGTTCAATCTATAGAACTGGCAGAACCAGCGCTTGTGTAGCCGATGGCCCTGGCCGGTCTGTTCGTACCAGTTTTTGCCATATTTTTGTGGACTAAGCCGTAAACTGTCTGGTTAAGGCAGATACTCGGCAATGTCCTACGTAGATGCTATAAGTATGAGCAACTGCATCGCTGAGTAGATATTGCATGGCCGACGATTTTATTAAGCTCGATCAATTCTTGAAGGTTACCAACACGGTGCAATCGGGCGGAGAGGCCAAAGTGCTGATTCGCAGGGGTGAAGTCTCTGTGAATGGGGAGATGGAACTAAGGCGGGGGCGAAAGCTCTATGACCAGGATGTGGTGACGGTTGATGACACTTCGTTTACGGTTGAGATTACGGCGACTAGTGAGGGTCGCTAGTTTCGAACACGATTAGCTAGGAGGAAAGAACGATGACGTCTAACGTTGAAATTTATACCTGGAGCCGCTGCCCGTTTTGTATCAGGGCAAAGTCTTTATTAGATCGCAAGGGTGCGGAGTATACGGAGTACTGCATTGATGGCGATGAGGCGGCTCGTGAAGAGATGGCAGAACGAGCGGGTCGGCGATCTCTTCCACAAATTTTTGTTGATGACCAGCATATAGGGGGCTGCGACGAGCTGCACGCGCTCGAGCGTAAAGGCGAGTTAGACAAGCTGCTGAGCGCTGCCTAAGGCTGGTTTGCTGAAGTTATGCACAAAAATAGCGGAAGAGCATAATGTTAGAGGCTCTTCCGCTATTTTATGGGCTATGGATTTTATGCGCTGTAGACAGCAGCCTCTAGCTAAGATGCTTTTGCAATGGGCGCTACGTTGGCAAGCGACTGCTCTGGGCGATCGCTTTGATGCAATTCTCCCTGATTCTGACGCGGCTGAAGCAGGCCATAGCCTTTATGGTTACGCTCGTAAATTACGTTGATTTCGCCGCTGTCAGCATTGCGGAACATGTAAAAGTCGTGCCCGACTAGCTCCAGGTTTTCTTTGGCCTGCGCGACCGTCATGGGCGGCATAGCAAAGTACTTGGTTCGCACCACGTCTTCTGGCAAGGCAGGCTGGTGGCTCATGACTTCACTAATGTCAGAGAGCTTTTCGGGGGCGATACCTGGCGTGTTGATGACAGCATCTACGTCGGTGGGACGAACTGACGTATGGTCTTTTTGCAGGCGCTTAGCCTTGTATTTGCGGAGCTGACGAGTAATTTTATCGGTAACCACATCAATGCTAGCGTAGAGGCTTTCGCGGCTTTCTTCGGCGCGAACGACGGCGTTGTCTAAATATAGGGTGACTTCTGTAGATTGTTTGGGGCCAATTCGGGGATTGTTTTCGACAGATAAGTTGACGTCTACTTTGTGAATCGCAGTTTTGAAGTGAGCCGTGGCCTTCTCAATTTTTTGAGTGACGTGGCTACGGATAGCATCGGTGAGTTCGATGTTTTTACCCTGGATTACAAGCTTCATATAGAGCAGCCTCCCGTATAACGGTTGGTATATACATCTTTAGGCTAGCACTGCTAATTTTGAGCGATCGCAAACTGTCAAAATTTTAAGCATCCGTTGATAATTCTTGACTTGACTCTTAGCAATTTTAGGAAATTCCAATGCTTAATAGGGTAGGCGATTTGTATTTACCGGGAACGGTTTCTTACCAACGAGCCTGGGATTTGCAGAAGCGACTTGTCGAACAGTATAAAGATGCCTTGCAAAATCAAACAGTTCTTCGAGATGCGCCTAGAGACAAATTGATTTTATTGGAACATCCGCCCGTTTATACGCTCGGTCAAGGCTCGGATACGCAGTTTGTCAAGTTTGATCTAGATCGATCGCACCACGAGCTGCACCGAACAGAACGGGGGGGTGAGGTGACTTATCACTGCCCTGGGCAACTCGTAGGCTATCCCATTCTCAATTTGAAGCAGCATCAAACCGATTTGCACTGGTATCTTCGGCAGTTGGAGGAGGTGCTGATCCGGACGCTGGCGGATTATGGCTTGAAGGGCGATCGCATTCTAGGACTCACGGGCGTGTGGATAGAGGGCCAAAAAGTGGCCGCTATCGGCATTAAGGTTAGCCGGTGGATTACGATGCATGGATTCGCGCTGAATGTATGCCCTGATCTGTCTGGGTTTGCGCGGATTGTGCCCTGTGGGATTGAAGGTCGGCCAGTCGGCTCGATGGCGCAGTTTTTGCCTGATGTCGAGCTTGAATCTGTGATTGCTGTCTTGGTATCGCAGTTTGAACAGGTGTTTGGATTGTCTTTTGAGGCGATCGCACCCGAATCACTTCAGGCCGAATTCGCCAGTCTAAAAACGAAAGCTGACTTCCAATAGCGAAATATCGTCTGCAAAGCGATCGCCGCTAAAACGACTGACCTGCGCAATCAGATTATCTAAGTTGAGCTGTTGCTGTGTCTCTAGCGTTGAGATTAGGCTAATGAACCCATTTAGACCTAGCTGAGTTTCTGCGCCGTGGCGATCGCCCGCTGGCTGCACTTCGTAAACGCCGTCGCTGAATATATAAAGGCGACTTCTGTCAATAACGGTGCATCTTTCCCACTTATATTGGCTGTTGGGCATCATGCCTATTGGCATACCTGGTGTGCGTAGCTGCATCAAAGTGCCCAAATTATTAGAACCAGACAGGGGTTGAGGGGACGTTCTAGCAACTGGCGGTGACAGGAGTACAGCAGGTGGATGTCCGGCGCTGGCATAGACGAGCTGCCGAGTGGTGCGGTTATAGACGCCATACCAGATAGTGAAGTATTTGTCGTTTTGATCGCCCATTTGGAAGGCTTCGTTGAGACCTCTGAGCACGGTTTCGGGTCGGTAGAAATTGACACCGGGTAGAGATTGCGATCGCAGCACATTCAGCACAGAGGTCGATAGCAAGGCCGCGCCTAATCCATGGCCTGAGACATCTAGCAAATACATCACCAAATAGTCTGGACCTAGCCAGTAGTGGTCGAAACAGTCGCCGCCCAGCGCCTGCGAAGCAATAAAGCAAGAGGAAATAGACACGCAGTTCGTGGCGTCGCGCGGGGTGTCTTTGGGCAGTAAAGAGGCGACGTAGGCGGAAGCTTCTGCGAGTTCAGCTTCAAGCCGCCGCGTTTGGTTTTTAAGCTCTTGCGTTAGCTGATGTAGGCGCATTCCAGATTTGACCCTTGCGGCGAGTTCAGCGGTATCTACCGGCTTGATTAATAAATCGTCTGCGCCCGCTTCTATCGCTTCTACCCGATTAGCAATATCGGAATGGCTGGTCATCATCAAAAAAGCCGTCGTCGAAAGCTGCGGATCTTGCTTGGTGCGGCGACAAATATCTAGCCCGTCAATATTGCCCGGTAGCAGCCAGTCGCAGATGATCACGGAGGGCACCAGGCGGACTGACTTTTGAATGCCTGAGATGGCATCAGTGGCAGTCGCTACTCGATAGCCTCGTTTTTGAAGCAGTCGCTTGAGACTTTCTAAGACAATCGGGTCGTCGTCTATCACTAAAATATCGACCGCGTCGAATGGACTGCTCAGCCGTTCTCCACTGAGTGCTTTTTCATTGGAGACCGTTTCGTTGGGGTTTCCTGCGTTGAAGATAGCTTCGTCGGTGGGGCGATCGCCGTAGCTATCCTCTGCCGAAGATGGCGTCATCGCTTCAGGCGAAAATGCCTCAAAAAAGGATGAGTGAGACGGGTCAGAAGTCATAGGCGACCTGGGTGGGAACCTCTTCGTCTAGCGGCGTAGCGGCATCTATCATTAGACGGCTGGAGATAGAATGGTTCCACAAGTCTACAAAGTCAGTCAGGTAGTAGGGCAAATCGGCTTTGTCTGCCTCGGGTTCTAGCAGTGTGAAGTTTTCGAGATCAAATAGGTGTAAACGCGCCATAGTTTGAATTTCGGTAGGCTCTAGAATGTTGGCGCGGTAGGCTCCGGACTCGTCGATGGCGCTAAAGCAGCAAACCTGGTAATAATTATCGCCGGATAGCTCGCGGTATTGAACCAGCGTATAGACATCGACGGGCTGCACTGGAAACGGCAGCGAGAGCACGACTTTTTGCTGAGTAGGCAGTAGAGAGAGTCGGAGAGCGTTGCGGACGCCGTAGTAGCCAACTTTATCGGGCTGGAGGGGATATTTGCGATGTCGCGGTTGGACGTGCGATCGCAAAAAAGTTGCAATCCCTAGCCCTTCTTCGGTATAGGCTCCAATTAGGCTAACGTGAACATCGTAAGCGGGCACGTTGCTAATATTGAAGACCTCTAGTGCCAGTTTGTTCTCGTCTTCAGCCGGTCGCAAATCCCAATAGAGATGAGGCAGGGCAGTCAGCCTGAGCTGCCTTTCTACGACTCCGCGATAGTAGGTGCTTTCCGCCTGAAGCTGTTTAATATTCTTATTAGATAACCAGGCGTAGGTTCCCGTCAGCCCTACGAGGATCAGGTTGCTAATAATTAAGATTGGCTCCATCGGGTTTTTCCTTGCCGTTTGCCCCATTCCTAAAATACCAGTCTGTTCCTGCTTTTCAGTGCAACCGTAGTGCGATTGTCGGATGATGCTCGATATCCCAATGTCTGTCTGCTCAAAACAAACGCTTTCGATGCGAACGAGAGATGGCATTCGGCTGGACGCAGATGTCTACGTTCCAGAGGGTGAGGGGCCGTTTCCGGTGCTGTTAATGCGGCAGCCTTATGGTCGGGCGATCGCTTCTACTATCGTCTATGCCCACCCGCGCTGGTATGCCGCTCAAGGCTACATTGTTGTCATTCAAGACGTGCGCGGGCGAGGCAGCTCAACCGGAAAATTTCAGCTATTTACCCACGAGGTAGAAGACGGTGAAGACAGCGTGAAATGGGCGGCTGAACTGCCCGGTAGCAGCGGTCAAGTTGGCATGTATGGGTTTTCCTATCAGGGAATGACTCAGCTATATGCGGCGCAGAATTGTCCGCAGGCACTCAAGGCGATCGCCCCTGCGATGACCGGCTACCATCTCTACGAAGACTGGGCCTACGAAAATGGCGCACTCTGCCTGCAACTAGGACTCACCTGGGCTATTCAACTCGCCGCAGAAACCGCTCGAATAGCAGGCGATAAGGCAACGTATCAAACGCTGCTAGCGGCTGCAAAGCACTTGCCCATTGACGAACCAACGCCCGCAAAGCCTAAGGTGCTATCAGCCGTTGAGTCCTTTTTCACCGATTGGGTAGAGTGCGCCTCATCAGATCGCTATTGGCAAGATTTAATTCCCGATTTAACGCGAGTCAGTCTCCCGACTTTTCAGATAGGCGGATGGTTCGATCCCCATTTACGGGGCGATCTAAGGCTTTATCGAGAAATGTCCGCTCGCGATTCTTTGCCGCATCAGCTTTGGGTGGGGCCGTGGGGTCACATTCCCTGGGGCCGCAAGGTTGGAGCGGTAGATTTTGGCGCTGCGGCCATTAGCCCGGTAGATCGGCTACAGGTTCAGTGGTTCGATTGGATACTAAAAGGGGAAGCGCCTTCTACAGAATCATCTGGCACTTTGGATCAGCCGGGACTGCTAGAAACTCGCGCCGTCAATCTTTTCGAGATGGGTCGGAATCAATGGAGACAATGGGAGTCGTGGCCCGACGAATCAGGCAGCGTGACTTCGGGGCAAGTCTATTTTTTGCAAAGCACAGGGCTGGCTAATCTTCGCGAAGACGACGGACAGCTTTTGAGAATGCCGCCGTCAGTTTCTCAGCTCGACACGCTAGTTCACGATCCTTGGAATCCGGTGCCTGCTTTGGGGGGGCATAGTGCTATTCCGGCGGGATCGTTTGAGCGTAGCGCGATTGATGGCCGGGGTGATGTGCTTACCTATACGACTGAGCCGCTGGCAGAAGCGATGAGCGTTGCTGGTATTGTTGAGTTTTGGGGCGCGATCACCACCGAATCTATCAGCTATGACCTTTGCGTTGTGCTCTCTAGCGTTAAGGGCGATCGCGCCTACAATCTCACCCAGGGCTATCGACGGGTAGACACCGCTGAAATAAGTGAAAAGATAACCAAGCTGCCGCTACATCCGACTTGCTTTGGGTTGAGTGCTGGCGATCGCCTACGAATCAGCATCAGCGCAGCTTGTTTCCCGGCTTACCCGATTAACCCTGGTACTGGCGACCCTTCGCAAACAGCGCATCGAGCAGAGGCTCAGATTATTAGTTTGGCGATCGCCCTCGGCGGCAAAAACGCTGCCAGTCTTCACCTACCCACAGTCCCGACCGTAACCCGCCAAATCAATCATCCATGATTAAACACTTCAAACACCCGGCGACAGCAGCTTCGCAAAGATTCTCCTGAGGTTGGCTCGGGAGTGATGGTGCCTTCAAACTGCCAGTCATTAATTGTAGATAGCCGCCACCGTTGCCCGCGATGGTCGAATCCAGCGACTTCTAGCCCAATCGCTCGAAGCTGCTCGGCCTCTGGATCTGGGTGAAATCGAATTTGAATCAAAAAGCTGCGACATTGAAACAGTCGGCTAACGCCGGGAAAGTGGAATCCAATATCAACCGAATGCGGGTCGATTAGATCTCGCGTTTCTGGATCGTTTGCCCAGGGCGTTAGATCGACTTTTAAGTCGGGCAGCTCGGACTTAAACAGGCCAACTGTCGCCGCAATTTTACTGGCAAATTCAATTGATGATGCTTGTTCTGCTGCGTTCACGCCATCTCGACCGAGCAATATAGCTCCTATTGTAGCGGCTTCATTGTCAGCGCGTTTTCTCCTTACGCTGTCTCATTTGACAACCTCCTTGAGGCCCTGGGCTTGTGCAACGAATTTGCTAAAGGGTATGGTGGTGTCTATCATCCAAAAGCTATATCCAGAGGCTGAAGGGGTGACACAACAGCTACAGCGTAGCCATGACAGTCTCTATGGCTTTTA
>QBMC01000040.1 GCA_003242035.1 Nodosilinea foveolarum
ATCGGGTTTTCAGTCCCTAACCTATCAAGCTATCTCTGCAAATGAAATAGCCCTGGTAGTGCCAACGTAAGAAGCTATTAGGCAATCTTTAGCATGAAACTATGAGCAGGCAATTGATTGTGGCTGACTGATAAAACGAGTGGAGAGAAGCACATAGCTAGTTACTACGTTGAAGTCGGCGAATTAGCTCGCTCAGCCATAGGCAGCTAGCTATACTTCACTTATAGAGCTGGGCTTAGCTTTTGAGGATTATTAGTTTCCGCATTTGTCTTTCCCGCCAATGCCTTCAGCCGCTCAATGCGATCTTCAGTCGGCGGATGTGTCATAAACAGGCTCATTAAGCCTTTTCTAGACAGCGGATTGACGATAAACATTGCCGCATAAGCCGGGTTGCCATGAATCGGATTTTCCTGACCCATCGCTTCTAACTTTTCGAGGGCGCGGACCAGGGCTAAAGGATTTCCAGTAATTTCTGCCGCACCTGCATCCGCAGCATATTCCCGAGTCCTGGAAATAGCCATTCGCAGCAGACCCGCACTAAATGGCCCGATCACCAGCAAAAACAAAATCGCCAGCGGGCTATTGCCTCGCTTTCCGACTCTGGCCACGGGAAAGTACAGTGCGCCAAACGTCAGAATGCGTCCGACATAGGTCAATGAGCTAGCGAGCGTTCCCGCAACGGCCTGAGTCAACGTATCCCGGTTGCGAACGTGAGTTAGTTCGTGGGCGACAACGGCGTCTAGTTCGTCGGAGGGTAGAAGATCGATGATGCCTTCGGTGAGAGCGATCGCGGCATGATTTGGGTCTCGTCCGGTTGCAAAGGCATTCGGCGACTTCGAGGGCACGATGTAGAGCTTAGGATTGGGGACGCCTGCGCGATCGCTCAATTTCTGAATTCGCTCAAACAGCTCTGGATTCTCTTCGGGCGTTGTGGGCGCTGCCTTAAACGCTGCCAGCGCCGCCCGGTCGGAGTTGTACCAGGAGACAAAGCTGCCGACAGCCGCAAACCCCAATCCATAGTACAAACCCGTCTCATCTCCGACTAATAAATAACCGGCAAAGACAATCAATCCGCCAAGTAGAGCTAGCAGCGCCAACGTCTTAAACTGATTCATCGCAGCCATAAAAAACCTCATGAGTCGATTAAAAGTTGTCTTTATTGAAAGCCATCATCCAATCATAAATCGACTATCGCGCGATAGACCTTTGGCAACGTCATATACAAAAACAGTAAGTGCAATGGATTCCAGCCACTACGCTAAACTGCTATCGACGCGATCGCCCCACAAAAGCTAATCAACCCATGACCAATCGGCTAGCCCAAAGCAGCAGTCTGTACCTGAGAAAGCACGCCGAGAATCCGGTGGACTGGTGGCCCTGGTGCGATGAAGCATTGCAGACAGCAGAGCGCCAGAACAAGCCGATTTTTCTATCCATCGGCTACTCTAGCTGCCACTGGTGCACGGTAATGGAAGGTGAAGCCTTTTCGGACGGCGACATTGCGCAGTATTTGAACGAGAATTTTCTGCCGATAAAAGTAGACCGAGAAGAACGGCCCGACATCGACAGCATTTACATGCAGGCGTTACAGATGATTGCGGGGCAAGGCGGCTGGCCGCTGAACATTTTTTTAACACCGGGCGATCGCATCCCCTTCTACGGCGGCACCTACTTCCCCGTCACCTCAAAATACGGACGCCCTGGCTTCTTGCAAATATTAGAAGCCCTACGCAACCTCTACGATACAGATCCCGAGAAAGTCGCCTCCGTAAAATCGCAAATTTTAGACGGACTCACTCAGTCGTCACAGCTATCGGCAGGCACTGTGTCACCGGCTCTGCTACCGGTAGGAATTGCCGCCTGTGGTAAAGCGCTCATGCCTTTCGATATGAGCAATCGGTTTCCGATGATTCCTTACGCACAGCTAGTTTTGCAGGGAGATAGACTGCTCCAGGAGATAGAGCTAGAAACGCCAATAGACGGGCTTCATCTCGCCCATCAAAGAGCGCTTAATTTAGTTACAGGTGGTATTTTCGACCATGTAGCAGGCGGCTTTCATCGCTACACCGTAGACACGACTTGGACAGTGCCCCACTTTGAAAAGATGCTCTACGACAATGGCTTAATCATTGAGTTTTTGTCAGAAATATGGCGCAGTGGCAAACAGGAAAAGGCTATTTTTCGCGCGGTAGACAAAACGGTGGACTGGCTGAAACGAGAAATGCGATTCTCCAGTGGAGAGGCTTCGCCAACGCCCGAAGGATTCTTTTACGCCGCGCAAGATGCCGATAATTTTGCCCAACCCGATGACGCCGAACCCGAAGAAGGCGATTTCTACGTTTGGAAATTTTCTGAACTAGAGACGTTGCTAGAGACAGATGAATTAGCTGAGCTGAAGGCGGAATTTGCAGTGAGCGATCGCGGCAATTTCGAAGGCCACAATGTCCTCCAGCGAAAAGGCACCCACCCACTTAGCCCAGTTCTAGAAGACGCATTAGCCAAACTGTTTCAAGCTCGCTACGGAAAATTGCCCACGGACTTAGCCACCTTCCCACCGGCTGTAGATGCTGAAATGGCTAAATCAACTGTCTGGTCTGGCCGCATTCCACCCGTCACCGACACCAAAATGATCGTGGCCTGGAACGCGCTGATGATTTCAGGACTGGCTAAAGCAGCCGCCGTGTTCGAGCGGTCGGACTATTTAGAGTTGGCCATACAGACAACTCGCTACATTCAACAGAATCAGCAAATAGACCAAGTGTTTTATCGGCTTAACTACAACGGCAAAGCTGCCGTAGCCGCCCAGTCAGAAGATTACGCCCTATTTATCAAAGCGTTGCTAGACGTGCAGCAGGCGAGTCTGGTGTTTGATGACTACAGAGAGAATGCAGATGAATGGTTGGGGAGTGCGATCGCCCTACAGACCCAATTCGACCAGCAGCTAGGCACAGAGCAGGGCGGCTATCTTAACGCCATCGGAGAAGATCTCATTGTGCAAGAAAAGACTTACCAAGATAGCGCCGTGCCAGCGGCGAATGGCATTGCGATCGCTTCCCTAGTTCGACTGTTCCTACTTACCGAAGATCAAACCTATCTAGATCGCGCCGAAACTGCCCTGAAAGCGTTTAGCACCGTCCTAGAAAAAGCGCCTCGGGCCTGCCCAAGTTTGCTCAGCGCCTTAGATTGGTTCACCCATCCCACCCTCATTCGCACGACTACTGAGCCGCTGAAAGCATTGATGAAGCAACCTTTGCCTACGGCCATCATTAAACTCGAAACAACCATGCCACAGAGCAATTTAGTCAAGTCCACCGAAACCGTCATTGCGCTAGTTTGCCAGGGACTCGCCTGCAAAAAACCCGCCACCAGCCTTGAGATGATGAACGCACAGATTGCCCAAAGCCAGGGATTGCTTGCACTATCAAACGAGTGAAGGCTCCTACAAACCAACAATTCACGCTGGCTGAGCGTAGTCGAAGCCAAAACCCAGCCGGAGTTCGACTACGCTCACCCCTCGGTTTTGGCTTCGCTGAACAGATATATCGCAAAAGCGATCGCCTCTCTCAACCCCGCTTACATCGTCGCAAAACGAATCTTTAAGTAGTCATCTTCCATCTTTGCCCCTGATGGTTCTAGCGCCGCCAACGCCTGCGGCAGCACCAAATTTCGGCGATGGTTCCCAATGCGAATATTTAGCTCATCCGCCGTCTTACTCAGCTCCACCTGATCTTTCGGAATCCCCGGCAAGTAGACTTCCAGACTGTAACTACCCTCAGCTTGAACCACCCGCAGCGTCGTTTCTTTGTAATACACCTGCGCCGGATCTTCGTCGCCATACAGCGTTTCCTTCAGTCGCTCTAGCGCTTCTAGCCCGCACATCTCCTCCGAGTACAGCGGCACCTCCTTCACCGGCAGCGGATGGAAGTTATCGTGAATCTCTTGCTTGTACTTCGTTTGCTGATCTTTCCAGCGCTGGAAAAACGGATCGCTAACGCTATCGGGAATGATGCGATTGGCCACCACCATATCGGTTGCAACGTTGTACAAACTCAAGTAGGCGTGCGCCCGCAGCGATTCTTTAATCACCATTTTCTCGGGATTCGTCACCAGCCGCACAGAGGTAATCGTCGGGTCGGACAGAATTTTTTCCAGCGCCTCTAGCTGTTCATAAAACTCATACGGCGCGTCCATCACTTCTTTAGTCGGCAAAGAAAACCCTGCCACCGGGCGGAAAAACGGTTCTACCAAAGGCCGCAGCGCCGTAGAAATTGACTGAAACGGCTTGTAGAGTTTGCGCATGTACCAACCGGCCACTTCTGGCAAGCTCAACAATCGCAGCGCTGTTCCGGTGGGCGCAGAGTCAATAATCAGCACGTCAAACTCATCTTCGTCGTAGTGCCTTTTCATCCGCACCAGGCTAAAAATCTCATCCATTCCCGGCAAAATTGCCAGCTCTTCGGCCTCAATGCCGTCTAAGCCTCGGGCCTGAAGTACCTGCGTGATGTAGCGCTTTACCGCGCCCCAGTTACCCTCTAGCTCTCTCAGTGCGTCTAGCTCGGCGCCCCATAAGTTAGGCTTTATTTCCTTCGGGTCGTGGCTGAGTTCGGTATCGAAGCTATCGGCCAGCGAATGTGCGGGATCGGTACTGAGCACCAGCGTTTTGTGGCCTACTTCTGCGCAGCGTAGCCCCGTGGCTGCCGCGACGGAGGTTTTACCCACACCGCCTTTTCCGGTCATCAAAAGTACGCGCATATAAAAACGGCCTGTAGTGAAAAGTTAAGTTCTTTTACTGTAGCTAGTTTCGGAAAGGTCTGTGAAGACTCATCTCTCTTCTGCAAGTAGTCGTCTACCCACTCGCACCCCGATGGCAGGAGCAGGTCTTCAACTAAAACGGCGTCTAAGTCCCATAGCAGTACCTGTTTATTCTCGCCAGCGGTAATAAATGGCACCTACTAGAGAATCTAAACGCTGGCCGGAAGCCTATAGCGCTTTGGCAGTCGTGGTGATGGCTTTAGCTTCGGTTGCTCTGGCTTTTTGATACTGGACTCTAGCCGTTATCCCTAGCCCAATGGCGATCGCTAAAGCCACACTCAGTCCACTAATCAGCCATCGCTGCCTGCGCCGCGCCTGACGTTCAGAATCCAGCCGCTTTTCAACTTCCTTAAGCCGAGCCGCCTTCAACAAATCTTGAGTAATCTGACGGTCATAGCGCTCGCTGGCCATCAAAAAAGCATGGTCTAACTCGCTAACGCTACGTTCATGGCTCCAAGCTTGAGCGTCTTTGAGCGCCTTTCCTCTCAGCAGCCGAGACTTATCCGTGCAGTCGGACAACTGCCAGAAAACGAGCTGTCTGGCATAGGGGCGTAGCGCATCTAACTGACGCTGAACCCAGGCCAGATTAAAAATGGTTCGGTAGATGCGGTTTTTTACTTGCAGTCGCCCGTTCGAATTTCTGATCATCCCTGAAAGCAGCAGGTCGATGTGCTCTGACGTATCGTCGTAAGCTAGTAGCTGATTGATATCAGCCGGGGCAACCCTACTGGCCTCGTCTTCGACCGGCTTAGAGGCTTGTAAAATGCTTTGATAGATGCCTAATAGTCGGGGGGCTAGCAGCTCTTTTCGCAGTAGGCGATCGCGAATCGTCCTCAAATGCTCAGGATTATCTTGAGACTCCCAATGATCAACGATCAAATCGCGCACGATCACCTCAATTAAATCCGCTGGGTCTTCAGGCAAATCGGCCCGTAGCTCATTTATAGGATGTAGATTCAGGTCGCCCTTCAATACTTGAATCGTCATCTGGCAAAGTTTTTGAGTTAAAAACGGCTGTCCGCCTGTCCAACTCAAAATGGCATTAACCAGCGCCCTGGAGTCGTAGCCATAGCCTTTTAGTCCAGCGGAAATTGCCTCAGCATCTTCAGATCGCAGACCTCTTAGCTCAATCGCTCGTCCCACGTTAAAAGGCGTTTTATTCTGTTCACGAATCAAGTCTGAGGGCGTCACTACGCCCAACAAAACCCAGGTCAGCCGCTGGTACATGGGCTGTTCTGCGCGAGCGTTGTAGCAGAACCTCACCAGCGTAAAAAAGTCTTCAGTCGAAAAATTTAGCGCTAGCGCACTATCAATCTCATCGACAAAGATATAGATATCTTGATCGGGTAAGTAACGAAGCAGAATTTCCTCAATAAAAAGCCGCAGCCTTTGGACTAATGAAAGGTCTTCGCAGCCTTGCCACCAGGCTTTAAAGTCTAGGCGATCGCGCAGCTCAAACTTAGTGAGCAAATCCACCATTAGCCCCTTGTACCACTGCAAAGGCGTCACCCCTTCACTGCCAATGCTGGTCATATCTAGCGAAGCACAGCGCTTACCCACTGCCGTCAGCCGCTGCTGCGCCCGCACCCGCAGACTAGACTTACCCATCTGACGCGCGTTAAAAACGTAGCAATATTCGCCCGCTATCAGCGCCTCATACAGATCCACATCCGCTTGTCTGGCGATATAGCTAGGCGCGTCCGACCTCAGACTGCCACCAACCTGATATTCGTAACGAGAGTCAGGGGAGGCGTCCATCTCAACAAGAAGCAGCGTCGGCAAAAAAACGGATGAGCTTAAACCCTATCACGAAGAAAAAAGTTTGAGCCGTCCGAACCTGACAAGTTTGATTGACCTGATCTCATAAATTACTGTGAATATAAGATCGTCCCGGCTAGGCCGCCAGTAGGTTCTTAAAATAAAGCCGATAGAGGTCATTGCTGATATGAGCCATGTTGCCGGAGAGCCGAATCAGGCCCATACGCTCTAGCTGATGAGCCAATAGGCCATCAATCTCAGCGCCGCCAGCAGGCGACAAAATCACCTCGCTCAGAGCCACCTTCAGCGGCTCCTGCCGATCTAATATTTGCCAATATCGCAGCAAATGACAGCGATAAATACCCGATTGCGTCGGCGCATCTTCAAGCAGCTCAGGCAGTTCTAACTTCCGCTCCGATAGCCAGTACAGCGCTAGCTGAATCAGGTAGGGATGCCCTGCCACTAGCGTATGCAGCCGCCGGAGCTGTGCCAACTCCACCCCATCTACGTAAAACAGCTTGTACTGACGGGCCAATAATTCTGTCTGCGCCATAGACAGCGCTGGCAGTTGTACAGAAAGACCGATGTTAAACGGAGATTGACTAAGTTTTAGCGGCACATACACTTCGGTATTGTACACAAGGGCTAGCCGCAGCTTCTGCCAAACCACTATCTCTGCGGCCTCCTCATGCCAAACGCGCAGCATCGGCAAAAACTCTTGCACTAACGGCGGATAGTCGAATAGCTGATCCACCTCGTCTAGCGCCAGCACCACAGGAACTGAAAGCTGGGCCAGGATGTATTCTCGAAAGTATATTTTGCAGCTAACCTTGTTGCCAATCTCCTCATCCCAATAGTCATCTAGCTTATTTTCCAGGTTTAGCTGCTGCGTCACGTTACGACAAAGCCAGCGAAGGAAAAGGCCCAAGTCTTCGAGAATGGCGGTATCTGCCTCTTGCATATTAATCAAGACAGTAAGCGCTCCCTCTCGGCGAGCGTATTCCAAAGCTCGCAATAACAAAGAGGTTTTACCCGTGTTGCTAGGCGCTTTTATTCGCAGCAGTCCACCTGGTCGCTTTAGCTCATTAAAGGCTTGCTCTTCTGCGGGTGGGCGCGGCACATAAAATGACGAGGTTACCGATAGCCCAACGCTCGGGAAAGCCAACTGTGTTGCAGTAGCTTCTGTGCTTAGCAAATCACCCACCTGAGAATGAATGAAGATTTTTCGGGCGGTTTGGTTGTTGAGGTCGTGCGCTCGGTTAATAGCTCTTCTTTGGTCAGGGTATTCAAAATGAAACGAACGTTCTTTTTAGTGACTTTTTGGCCGATACAGTAGGAGAGCGATCGCCAAAGTTGAGCGCCCACATCTCGAATGTACTCTGGGTGATAGCCAACAGCCTGAGCGATTTCTGGATAAAGCTGACCTTCCCACGACTGGGTAAATACAACTTCCTGCACGTAGCTAAGCGTTTCAGGAGAAATGACTCTTTTGACGGCTTCTAAAGCTTCTTTTTCTGTCATTGGCTGTCGGTAAGACCCGGAACGCTACATTTTAAGCAGCTCTCATACTACCGAGATTTATAACAAAAGTCCGGGTCGGCGGTTTGCGTGAGTCGTTAACTATTTAGTGTCTGAGTCGCAGGAGCTGTGAGCATGGGGTAGATGATGTCGATGCGGAAAGGCTCGAATATTCACCCAAACCGCAAACCGCTCAAGCGACTGAGTAATCATGAAAGTTGTCTTTTGTTCGCGCAGAGTCTGGCCCAGGCAGAAGGCTTGCAGACGATGGCACGGCAAAAACGAGTCCGTGAATCGATAAACTTCCCCCTGATAGCGCAACCCTTCGAGCTTTCTACCTTCGACCGTTAGCGAAACGGCCTCAGCATCCTCTTCGTCTACAACATCGGGAGACATATTCACAAACGCATCATCTAAACGAGCACCGGCTGTTCTGATAATTCTGTGCTTGAGATCCAACAGTAGAGCGCGGTTTTGAAGGGCCGCTAATTTGCCTTCGCCGCAATGTTCTAGCATTGCCAATAACGTCCGCTCGGAGCTACCGTCTAGCTCGCGCAGACCAAAATGTTTCAGCAGTTTTTCTAACCAATTGGCGACCAAAAGTTCGTTATCGGCCAAAGGCTCCTCGGAATAGTCACCTAAGTGCCTAGCAGATCGGTCAGTCGAAGGAATATACATAAAATCTAATAAACCGCAATCAGTCTGGCTGATCGCGGCAGAAGGCAATATAGCGTCAGCAGCAGTAGTAGTAAAAGCTCTCATGGATTGACCTGGGTTAGCTATCTTTACAGTGGGAAAAGATCCCTTTTTGCTAAGACCAGATTAGCGTCGAGGGCAGCTTACATGCCGTAAGAAAAGTGCTGGATAAACCCATTTTTAATGTTCTATAAGTCAGTCATATTGGGCCTTTCAAAGCTTTAAGCTGGGTATAAACACGCACCCAAAGCCCCTGTCATAGCACAACACACCAGTTACAGAACTGTATGCAAATACAACAAGCAGCTAGAAAAAATTTATGGCTACTCGTGGGCTGCCTGGTTCTCAGACTATTCGTATCTAAATTTGTTTACTGAACGTTGAGGTATTGCAAAATGCCGTTAGAAATACCGTTCGCAATCTCGTCTCTAGCCGCCGGGTTTCTAAAGCGGGCGGCATCGTCTCGCCCAGTGACAAAGCCGGTTTCAACTAGCACGGCGGGCATAGAGGTGTTTACCAACACGTAAAAACGCGCTCTGCGAACGCCGCGATCAAGTAAATCAGTCTGCTGCAACACGCTGTTATGAATTGTCTGTGCCAACCGCAGTCCCGATGAGTAGTAGTAGGTCTCTAGGCCATTGATATCCGGGCGACTCAGGCTAATTGCGTTGGCGTGAATGCTGACAAAAATATCGGCGTTCACTCGCTCGGCGAGGGCTACACGAGGGTCTAGGTCGATCTCAACATCGCTAGCACGGGCCATTACCACGTTGATGCCCTTAGCTTCTAAATTGGCCTTTACTTTTTCAGAAATCGCCAGGTTCACATCCTTCTCACGAAGGCCGCCAACACCTACGGCTCCTGGGTCACCGCCGCCATGTCCAGGATCGAGCACTACTGTAAGCTGTCCTTGACGGGCCTGGGGCACCGAAGGCGACGGCGATGGGCTGCGAGGCACGCTGGCGACGGGCGCAGATCCTTCTACAATTTGGGCGGGCAGACGGGCATCGGAGAGCCGACGCTGTAGCTGCTCAGCGCGATCGCGTTCCGAAAAGCGTCCGGCCTGAATCACCGACTGACCGTTCACCTGTGTTCGAAAAGCACCCGACTCGACGGCATTTACCCGAGCGCGCGTATCCGATCCACTCTCAGGCACAACCACCTGATAGAACTTTTGACCAGTAGAAGAAGCCGTTGGGCTAGAAGGTGCAGAAGCCCGCTGGCCTTCAATCACCTGCGTCTCAATACCCTGCCTAGACAACTTAGAAACCACTTCATCCGCTCGGCTGCGTTCCTGGAACAAGCCCGCCTGAATTACTCGGCGACCGTTCACATTGGTGATAAACGCATCGGACGCTACCTGCTGAACGCGCGATCGCACAATCGCAGAGTCAGTTGGCACAATCACCTGATAGTAAGTGCTGCCACCCGCACTAGGCGTTGGCACTGCGCTAGGCGTCGGCGCTGCGCCCGGTCTCGGCAACGAGCCGCCGCCAAGAATGGGTGGCAGCGAGCCGCCGGTTAAAATGGGTGGCGTAGAGGGCAATGGCGTAGAAGTCAATGGCGCAGATGGCGACGGCGTAGATGGACTCAGCGCCGTTGTCGGCTGACGACTTCCCCCAGCTTGCGCGATCACCGTCTGCAAATCCTGGTCATTAGAAAGATAGATATGGCCCTGAGCGTTGCCGCTTAACGTACGACGGCTCATCTTCCAACCGGGATCTAGCGTCAGCTTCACGAAGTCGTTAGCCACGCCGTTGCTGCGGCCAATTTCGAGCACGGGCAAGTCGCCGCCTCTCCCCGGCAATGCACCCGGTAGCGCCACGAGTACCAGATTATCGCCGCGACGAGTCACCTGTAGACGGTAGCGACGACTTAAGTCCTCATTGCCGATGCGCACCGAATAGCCGTTGCTGTCGGAGCTGCGACTACAAATGCCGGAGAAGTCGAAGTTTAAGAGCAGCGGTTCAATGGTAGTAGGACTGCCGCCTTTTTCTTCAAAGCAGGCTCGCTGGTCGCTGAGCTGTTCTATAACTAGCAGCTTGTAGAATCGACCGTTGGAGACGGGTTCGGCGATCGCCACAACGCGATCCGAAGCAATGGACTGCTGGCCGTAGTCTTGGGCAAGCGCTTGAGCAGTAGATGCGATCGCGCTACCTACCAACAGAGTGGCGGCCAGTGCAGTGGTAGTAGTAAGTCGGCGGAGTACGGATTTCATGTCTTGGCAGTTGAACAGGAGCAGCGAACGTAGAATAGGCCCTGATGATTTCTAAAACCTTGGTTGGAAAGACCTCTAGCAGCGCACGCGGCGCGAACCCTTTAGAAAATAACGTTTCAACAGATTATTGTTATAGCCAAAGCGAACAATGGCAAGTGATTTGAAGCTCTTTAATAATTAGCCTGCGCCAGTCTTAGAGCCAGACTTGAGTCAGTATTTAGTCGGTCTTGGGTGGGCAAAGTATCAGAAAGAACGGTGTGTGAAGCCGTGTAACCTGACCCTATTGAGCGATTTTTTCGTTACATCCAGTTGAGTTTGTGTGACTACTTTTGATTTGTCACATCCGCGCAAAATCAACGATTGGATACTTTATCGAACGATGAACGCTGACCTGGTAAATAGGTTTTTATAGCTAGCCCAAAGAGCTAGCAGACAAGGCCAGCAGCGGGCGCTGACAAAGATAATTACGCAGATAATTTAATTTTGTCGTCAGCATGTACTCATCTCACCTTTACAACTACGCTCTAATCTATTTACATAACCTTTAAAAAATTACCCAGGTTTAGGTAGGAAATTAAGATTCTCACCAAACAAATTTGTTTTGACAATAGCTTTAACCAGCGTGCGGCAAAAAGACATACTCGGATTTATTGCCCAAGCTAATGGCAACTGGCCCACCCTCTCCCGGTCGTGATTTCGCCTACGCTCAGCCGCTAGGCGGACTACCGTAGGCTGAGCGTAGCCGAAGCCTAGAGCCGACTGAACGTAACTTTGAGGCCATCGACCGGACTTAAGGTGGGCACCGGATCTAAGGTCAAATTTTGGTTAGGCGCGATCGCCCACTGATAGTCTCGCAGCAGGAGCGCCATCATAATTTTCATCTCCAGCTTGGCAAAAGCCATCCCTAAGCACACTCTAGGGCCACCGCCAAAGGCAACCAGGCTGTAGTCGTAGCGCTTTTGCTCGGCGCGCTCAGGAGAAAAGCGATCAGGATCAAACGAACCGGGCTGCGAGTAACAGCGCTCGTCTAAATGAGCCGCCTCAATTCGGTACAGCGCCAGCCAGCCCACTGGCACCCGATAGCCGTTAAACTCAACCGGCTTAATTACTTCTCGAAACCCACCGCCTACCGGTGGAAACATCCGCTCTGCTTCCTTTAGAACGCGATCTAGATAAGGCATTTGCGGCATCTGATCTAGCGTCAGCGCCTGGGTCGGATCGCCCCCTTGCTGCTGAACCAGGTTGAACTGCTCAGCGCGAGCCTGCGCCAAAACCTGTGGGTTCTGGGCCAAAACCATCGCCATTGAAGTCAGCAGAGAGGTCGTGGTTTCATGGCCCGCAAACAGCATCAGCAGCGACTGCACCTTTATTTCTTCTTGGCTCAGCCGGTTGCCATCTTCGTCTTCGGTTTGCAGCAGCAGGGTCAGCACGTCGGTAGGCGGTTGACTAGCATTCGGATCGGCCAAAACAGCGCGGCGTTCTTCAATTGCGTTTTCGATGTAGTGAAGAAGGCGATCGCGCCCTCGTAAAGCTCGACCATAAGGCGTTGGCCCCCACCGCACCGGCAGCGCAAACAGTCCATTCGTCAAATCGGTAAACCAGCTCGATAGCTCATCCAACTGCTCGCCGGGAGCCGTGCCCAGCAGCAGCACGCTGGCCACTTCAAAGGTGAACTTCTTTAGCTCCAAAAACCAGGTGAGCTGTGTTTGCTGCTCCCACTTGAGCAGGTAGGTTTGAGCGATCGCCCGCATCACCGAAAAATAACCTTCCAGCGCCCTACCGTGAAACGCAGGCATCAGCAACCGTCGATTCCGCTGATGCTCAGCGCCCTCCTGCAAAAACAGCGACTCGCCCAGCAGCTCCTTAAACGTACCGGGCCAACCGCCGCGCCAGGAAAAGCTATCGGCATGGCTAGAGAGCAAAAACTCATTCGCTTCGGGGCCACAGAAACAGGCCGTTGGGCGACCGAGAATGTGGGTCTTAAACAAACTGCCATGCTGCGCTTGCCGCTTGCGAGCAAACTGAGGGTCGCGGATAAAGCCGATGGTTTCGCCAATCAGCGGCAGGCCCATCGTTCCCGGTGGCAGCGGCAGTGGCGAAGTTGTAGCGATCGTCATAACGGTGGAACCCTAAAAATGTAGCCAAAGGTAGAATAGATAAAGAGAATATAACGCCCCAGGTGGCTCACTTTCGGCTCAGCGATCGCTAAACTAGAAGCAGATAAATCGCCACAAACACGGCTACGCAGCGTTTCCTTAACTGAATTTTTCTTACTTCACTATGACAAGCAGAAAAAACCGATTTCTAACCAGGCTATTTGCAGGCTTTGGCGTTTTAATACTGAGCTGGGGGGCGGTCGGCTGTAGTCGAGTCAATCAAACAGATGTGGTAGTGACCACGCCCCCCGCTGCTGTCCCGGTTGCCAGCGACGCCAACGTCAATAATCAGAGAGATTCCGAAAATCTATCTACCGCCATTTTCGCAGGCGGCTGTTTCTGGTGCATGGAAAAACCGTTCGACGAGCTTCCTGGCGTCGTCTCAACTACCTCGGGCTATACCGGCGGCACCGTAGAAGACCCGACTTATACCCAGGTTTCTAGCGGTGGCACCGGCCATTACGAAGCCATGGAAGTTCGCTACGACCCCGCACAGGTCAGCTACGATCAGCTATTAGAAACCTTTTGGGTCAACGTTGATCCGGTAGATAGCAAAGGGCAGTTCTGCGACAAAGGCGATCAGTATCGCTCAGCCATCTTTTACGAAACGCCAGAGCAGCAGCAGGAAGCCGCCGCCTCTAAAGAAGACATTGCCGAGCGCTTGGATGGGGCGATCGCCACCGAGATCTTACCCGCCGCCACCTTCTACGACGCCGAAGACTATCATCAGAACTACTACCAAACTCACGCCGTTCGTTATAAGATCTATCGCTATGGCTGTGGTCGCGACCAGCGGTTATCCCAGGTTTGGGGAGAAGACGCGCCAGAACACGACTAACCCCATACGAAAACAAACTCGGCAGCTTCTACGGCACATCAGCAATTGTTTCTGCGTCTGCAACATAAATCACGATTTTTGCTGCCAGCAGTGATTTTTTACACTCAGTGGCATAATGCTCCTGCCACAGCTATTTTTAGGGTGCTATCACGGACATGAGCCAAGTCTATGGTCGAAACTGAAAAGTCAAAGCCAGAGGTTCAGCGCTCGAAGACGCCTAAAGGAACGCGCCAAAAAATGACTTTGATCCTCCTTCGCAAGAAAAGAACCTGGGCCAGCGTAGCCGCCGTGAGCTGTCTGGCAACCCTCATTATCCATCTGCCGATTGCTTCTGTGCTCTCCCAGGCAAACGCATGGATAGCGGGCCAGGGCGAATGGGCGGTTCCAGTCTTCATGGCCGTTTATATTTTGGCCGCTATTTTTGGCATTCCTAATATTGTGCTGATTTTGGCCGCAGGCACCCTGTTTGGCCTGACAAAAGGCGTCATGAGTGCCTCTATCGCCGACACGCTAGGCATTGCAGCTTGCTTTGTCATTGGGCAGACCGCAGGACGACGATGGCTCACCAAGGTGATCAAGGCAGATAGCCGGTTTCATAAGCTGGATCGCGTATTTGCCAAAAAGGGATGGACGATTGTGCTGCTCACCCGGCTCTCGCCCGTGCTACCCTCCAACATTCTCAACTACGGCTTCAGCCTAACTAAAATAGACTTTTGGCAATATCTCTTCTTCTCCTGGTTGGGAATGCTGCCAGTCATTTTTACGTACGTCTACGTTGGCACTTTTGGAGCCAGCATATTGACGCTCAGCCAAAGCCCGCAAAGACTGGCTTTTCAAGCATTAGGACTCTTAGCGACTGTTGGCGTTATGGTCTACACTACTCGGCTAGCCGCATCAGCTTTAAAGGAAGATTAGAACGCCTCAACCGTTCAGGACGGTCGTGCGCGAGTTAACGCATCAGGCTTGTGGGCAGCTTCTTCGCCCGTGCTTTCACTTTCTACTAAGTACTGAGGCTCGTCTTTAGTCGCTTTAGCGGTATAGCCTTTGATATCGGTTTCGGACGTGAGCTTCTTTTTAATGGTGCCAGTCGTTTCACCTTGAGCGGTGTTCCATTTGACGCGATCGCCATTTTTAAACTCATCCGAAGCACTCTCAGAAGAACTCGAATGGCTAGCGCTTGAACTATCAGACGAACTCGATTTAGACAACGCCTCAGCCTTGTGCCCCGAGACACTCCCCGTATTGTCATTCTTCACCAAATATCGCGGGTCATCCTTCGATGCAGAAACTTTCTGACCATTCACCGTTTTATCTTGGGTGATGTACGCCTGCACTTCCCCAGTCGCCGTACCAGGGCCAGAAGACCACTCAACTTTATCGTCCTTATGAAATTCGCGTTTGCTTGCCATGTATTCCTTAGGTTTCAACAGAATTAAAGAATAGAAGAACCACCTAGCGCCAGCATCTATCATTTTTCCGATATCTAGCAGTTAAAGGAATATGCAAAAGGGCAGAATCGACTTATACAAACGGCGATCAAAGATAGAGAACGTGCGGTAAAGATAACCGTCCTTGATTTAAATAGAGCCAAACAGTACAAATGAACTACGTCAAGATTTTATGCTCTCTGTCTGCTTTCTGAAAACTACCTGTAGCGCCTATGAATACTCATTTGATGACGCCAGCACTGTGCCCCGGCAGCTTTATCCGACTCAAAGATCAGCCTGAAGACCTCCCAGACTTTGTACTAGAGCGATATTTAGATCGGTTTTGCTGGATTCGGCAGCAGGGATGGGGGCGCTGTGTGCAGTGGAAAGTTAATGTGGCCCGCGTTCAAACTAGCCCACAAGGTTAAAAACAAGACTAAAAAGCCGAACCAAAAGCAAAGCCCACGATAGGAATATCTGCACTAAGATCGAACCTATGTTGCTGGATGGCTGGAATCTGCCTAGCTGCCATTCTCCAGCGCTCGGATCTCATAGCAAAGGAAGCTCCTTATGACTGCTACTCAGGTTTCTGCTCGCGGTGTCTCTGCTCGCGACCTCGTTAAAGCCGCCTACGAAAACAGATATACATGGGACAAAAACTTTCCCGGCTACAAAACAGACGTCACGCTAAAGCTAGGCGATGAAACATTCACCGGAACCGCACAGGTAAACAAAGATTTGTCCGCTGAAGTCTTTGGCGTAGAAGACGAGACCGCTCAAAAGGTCATTAAAAATCAGCTTTGGGAAGTAGCGATTCATCGTGTGAGCCGTCCCTTTGAAAAAACACATGGCGATAATACCTTTAGCGTTGAAGAAGAAACCGACGACGGCGCAATGAAAATTGCGGTGGGCGGAAAGGCCGAAGGAGATGCCTATAAAGTGAAAGATAACGAATTCACGATGGTGCATCGCCACATGCACGGCGTTGTCGTGACCATCAATACTCAAAGCTCTTATGACACTGGCAGCGGATATCTGTCTCGTACTTACGATTCGGTGTACCACGATCCAAAAACGGGCGAGCAGAAGCAAGGACTGAGCAAGTTTACCGACGACTACACGCAGGTGGGCGACTACACCATTTTAGAAAAGCGGACGGTAGAGTCGGAAGATGGCTCTAATATGGAGATTTCGTTTTCTAATATTGAGCTGATGGATAACTAGGATCTTTCTTTCGTAGCACGGCTTCTGGTTGCTAGCCGTTTAATATAGGTAATGAATAAAGCGCTTTTCTACGGAAGGGCGCTTGTGTTTTATTCGTTTTATCGTTAGGAAAGGGTTCGATTGAGTAACCGTACGCCCACCCATAGCTCAGTGCCGGAAAGTCTTACGGTGGTCAAAAAAAGTGACAGAGCTTGGTCGCTTTGGCCGATTGTCCCGATTTATCCTTACGGCTATCGACGCACACTCAAGCGAGAAATTATTCCCGGCAAGCTCTGGTTATTTGAGCAAGTGCAAGGCATTTTTTATGTGGTTGTGCCTATTCGCATGACGGTAATAAAGCTCTCAAATGGCGGACTGATGGCCTTTTCTCCGGTGGCTCCGACTCGCGAGTGCATCCAGATGATGCGCGAGCTAGAGGCTGAGCATGGTGAGGTAAAGTACGTCATTCTGCCGACGGTGACTGGCATAGAACATAAATACTTTGCCGGACCGTTTGCCCAAAAGTTTAAAAACTCGCAGGTATACGTTGCGCCGAATCAGTGGAGTTTTCCGCTCGATTTACCGATGAGCTGGCTAGGGTTTCCGGCCAAACGCACCCATGTTTTACCCGACGATGCGAGCCAAACGCCCTTTTTCGATGAGTTTGACTATGCAATTGTCGGGCCAATTGAGCTGAGCGTGAAGCCTTATACGGAGGTGGCCTTTTTTCATCGGGAAACGCGATCGCTCCTAGCCATCGACACCATTCTCTCCATTCCGTTAGATCCTCCCGTCGTTAACCAGCAAGATCCCTTCCCGCTGCTGTTCCACGCTAGAGACAGCGCTCAAGAACCGCTGGTAGACACCCCGGAGAACCGACGAAAAGGCTGGGCGAGAATCTCTCTCTTTTCGTTTTACTTTCAGCCACAAACGCTGGACGTTCCGCCCCTAAAACAAATGCTAAAAGATGCGGCTAAGTCACCCGACAAATCCAGAAAAAACTACTTCGGCCTCTACCCCTTCGACTGGCAACCCGGCTGGCACCAATCCTTCGAACAGCTCAGAAGAGACGGACAGCTCCTGGTTGCCCCCATCCTCCAAACGTTAATCTTCAACCGTGGCCCCAAAGCCGTACTAGCCTGGGCCGACAAAATCGCACAGTGGGATTTCATTCAGATCGTGCCCTGCCATTTCACCGCACCCATCGAAGCAACGCCTGCCGATTTCCGTCGAGCATTTACCTTTCTAGAGCGGCCAAATACAGGCAACTGGTCTGGATTTGAGCATGACGTACCGATGCCGGATCTCAATACGCTGCGACAGATTAACGAGCGCATAGAAGGGGAGGTTCTTTTGTCCCCTAAAAATAAAAGATAAGGCGATTCTCCCGCAGGAAGCGTAAAGACTTCAATCGGAAGGTAGACAAGCGATGCAAGTCTTTACCTATACGTTAGTGGGACGCCTTATAAAATAACTAAAACACCTACAATGACACTAAAAAAAAAGGAACTTCCCCGCTAACTCAATTTGGTCTAACGTTTGCGGGCATAGCGCTAAGTGCAGTTCCCGTAGGTCTTCTAACGTTGAGCTTGCTGCCCTCGCCTGTCTGAGCGGCTGAGCGCGACCCAGCAACAGCAAAACAAAGAGCAAGAACCTTAGAGGAACTGCGAACAGGCGTTAAGCCGTCTAACCAGGCAGACCCTGACCAGATGACTCAGAACCAGCCCTCTACAGCTAGCCCAGTCGAAGACTCAACGAATATTCGGCCTAGAGTTAGCACCACTAACCCAATGGAAGTGCAGCCCACCGGGTTTGCTCCAGACTGGGGGCCAACCATCGACCCTCAGATGCTAGCCGTCGTAGAGCACCTACTTGCTTACGAAGCGCCGCCCTATCCGCAGCTAACCGCCGACCAAGCTAGAGAGGCTCCAACTGCGACGGACGCGGTTAGAGGGATCTTAAGCAAAACTGGTACGCCCCCTACCGCGCCCGCTGTCGATATTGCCCACGAGCTTATCCCAGGCCCCGCAGACCAGGACGTTTTGGTACGAACCTACACGCCACTCACCGGCAATGGGCCTTTTCCAGTCATTGTTTACTATCACGGCGGCGGCTGGGTAATTGCGAATCTAGATACCTACGAACCCTCAGCTAAAGTGCTTGCTGCCAGGACAGGCGCAATTGTGGTTTCGGTTGCCTACCGGCAAGCGCCAGAGCATAAGTTTCCGGCGGCTCACGAAGATTCTTTTGCAGCCTACCAGTGGGCCGTCGAGAACGCAGCGGACATCAACGGCGATCCTGATCGGATTGCGCTGGCGGGCGAAAGCGCAGGTGGAAACCTAGCTGTTGCAGTTGCTCTTATGGCAAAAGAAAGAGGCGTCAGACTACCCGACCATATCCTCTCGGTGTATCCGATTGCCGATGGCGATACTAACTCGTCTTCTTACGATCAATATGCCAATGCCTTTCCGCTCAATCGTCCGTTTATGGAGTGGTTCTTTGCGCAGTACCTAAGCAGTCCTGAAGAAAGAGAGAACCCGCTAATTTCATTAACTTCAGCAGATCTCAGCGGCCTGCCACCAACCACTATCATCAACGCCGAGATCGATCCGCTCCGCTCAGAAGGAGAGGATTTGGCCGCGCAGATGAAGGCCGCAGGCGTTGATGTGGTACAAATGACCTACCCTGGCGTCACTCACGAATTCTTTGGGATGGCTGATATTTTAGAACAGGCCGTAGCGGCGCAAGAGCTAGCCGCCGACCGAATTATGTCGGCGTTTAATCGGGAATAACAGATAGCGCAGTTGCAGTTTTCGCAAATGGGTCTAAGTTGAAGCATTCAGGTCTTGGCATCTTATTTAAAGTCGTCTGGCTAGCTCAAACAAGGGTTTAAACGCAACGCGCTCGACCATTTCCAGTCTATCTACAGGGATGAGATGACGCGAGCCATCGTCTAACGTTAGCTCTAGCTCTCTACTCGCAGAGACGTACCGGGCAGCCGTAGCTAGCCTTTCGTCTTCAAATGCTGCCATCATATATTCTCCAAGTTTCTTCCATCTATTCCACTTCGTGAAAGTCGGCAAAATCAATGTAGCGATCGCCATCTTCCAATTCATAAAGAATGTCCTTAAACCGCTTATTCCACTTCAAGTCGCCTGCATAGTAATTGTGCCGAGTATGAATCGCCTGATTCACCGTCTGATCGATCCCGCTTAAGGACACCAGCAAAGCGGCACTCGTACGCACTAAATCTTCGTGATTGAGGCCATATAGGGGACTATTTTCATCAATAGAGTGAAGGGCCGTCCAGGTGAGGAAAAAGCTGGGATTGCGATCGCGCAGCAAATCCAGCTCATAAAACCGCCGCATCATCCGCCCATCGCTGTATTCATCCAGCGTCAGGTGAACCCGCATTTTTGCCTCCAAAATCTGATTGCGCCGCTCATTCGCCGCCCGAAACATCAGCGTCGGCGTCCCCTCAAACGGAGCCACCACAGCCACCTTGCTAAATAGCACCTGAGCCGTAGGCCGAGCAAACCGGGCATAGGCCAACCCCGTCAGCACCGCAATGCCCAAAATCGCGACAATCGCCTCTAGCGTCACCAGCGCATTGGCATAAACCGTTCCCGGCGTCATTGAGCCGTAGCCAATAGAGGCCGACGTTTGTACGCTAAAGAAAAAGGCATCTAAGAACGAGCCGTCTGAATTAGTAATCGTCTCTGGCCCACCTAGACAAAAGAGGAAAGCCGCCAGCGCATTAGCCAGCACGTACGAGCCAACCGTAATTGCAAAAAATCCTTGCCAGGGAACCGTCAGCATCAGGTAGTAAGGATCGCGCCAGTAGGCGTACCAAGTACCCAGTCCCACAATGTGAAACCGGCCCTCTTCAATATGAATACGAACCCGAGAGAGCCAACTAGGATGACGGGTAGAACTGGTGCGCGTTATGTCATTCAGTGACTGCCCCATTGTCTGCTTTGGCGAACTGTCTGAGTTTTGCGTTTGCTCATCTATTCTCACGTTGCCAATGCCCGATATTGTAAATAGGTAATACGGCGATCCTACACAAAGGTGCGTGTGGTTACATCAGCGGAGTCAATTTCGGAGATTTCAGCGCGGTTGGAGGGGCATTTGCGATCGCTCATCGGCCCCAGAGATCCTTACTTAGGCAAGGCCAAACATCAGCTTGCACAATATTACATTCAGCAAGAGCTAGGGCGCTGGGGTCAGGTAAACGCTCAGAGCTTTTTTGTTCAGGGCCAAGAGCACCACAACTGGAGTCTGGAGATCGCGGGCTATCGGCCTCAGCTTGCGCCCATTTTGGTAGGTGCTCATTACGATACGGTGCCTGGATCGCCCGGTGCGGACGACAATACCAGCGGTTTAGCAGTTCTGCTAGTGCTCGCAGAACTATTAGCGCACACTCAGCCTCGCCGTTCTGTTCATTTAGTCGCCTTCGATCTAGAAGAGTATGGACTCGTTGGCAGCAAAACCTGTGCGCGGGCGTGGAAGGCGGAAGGGCGATCGCTGCATTTAATGCTGTCTTTGGAGATGTTGGGGTATTTTTCGGATGAGGGGCGATCGCAAAAATATCCGCTCCCTGCCCTCAGCCGCCTCTACCCAGACACCGGCAGCTTCATCGCCCTCATCGGCAACGCCACGACCATTCCCAAAATGATCGGCCTCAAGCGCCAGCTCAAAAAAGCGAACGCACCCTGCCAGTGGCTGCCGGTTGCCAACAACGGTAATTCGCTTCCGGCCACCCGCCGCAGCGACCATGCACCGTTCTGGGACGAAGGCTACTCGGCTATTCTCGTCACTGACACCGCAGATCTCAGAAACCCTCACTATCACAGAGCCTCCGACCGCATAGAAACGCTAGATATCAGCAGAATGGCTGATATCACGCGCGGGCTAGCGATTAGCCTCATCAAGTAGACCGGGCGCAAAGCCGGAGCCAAAGCTCATCGCCCGCTAAGCAGATATAGGCGAATCAACTTTATTTTTATACGATTCCATGCCTTGAGCGATCGCGTGCGCTGACTTGCTCTGAACCTCTAGGCCATAAATTTACGCTTCTACGATCCCGAGACTTGATATCATTCAACTCAGGAAAGAGCTGACAAGGGACGCAACCTAGATATCGGCTACAATTTACCTTACTTAATCTCGTAGAGCTGATGAAAATCTTACACCTAAGCACCTGGGAAGAACGTTGCGGAATCGCTACATACACGAGGCAACTCGTTGATGCTCTCAACGGCTTAGGGATAGAAAATGAAGTATATCCTGTGAACAGAGTTAAACTTTCATACGCGTCTCTCAAAGAAATAGAAGATCACTATCTTGCTTTTTGCGAAAGGGCACATGAATTTGATTTAATACATATTCAACATGAGCACGGTTTTTTTCATGGGTCTTATCCCTTCAATGTATCTATTAAAATTTTTAATCTGATTCTCAGTAATTTAAAGAAAACAAGAAAGCCAGTATTGGTCACTTTTCATACAGATCCTGCTTTTTTGAATATAGAGGCAGCTCCCGTAGAGGTAGATTCAGGAGAGGTCGCTTCCGTAGGTGCCTCTACAGTAAGTGTAGCCCCAGGTCTAAAAGACAAGCTAATAGCGGCGATCCGAAAAAAAGTAGCCCAACTGCGATGGAACATAAACATATCAAAATTTTTTAAGAAAGATAGCCTTTTCACCGCAATTTCACATTCAAAGAAGTCGCGGTTGCAGCTAGTTAAGAGTGGTTTTGATGTAGGCGCAATCAAAATTCTGGTACATGCCTTTCCGGAAAGAGACACAGACTTCCAGGAAGAAGACATCTGCTCAATCAAAAAGGAGATAGGTTTACCAAGGGAGAGTATTGTTCTGTCAATATTTGGTTTCGTCTCTAAATACAAAGGATACGAGGTGGCTATTAAAGCACTGTCAAACCTGCCCAGCGATTTTGTGCTGGCTATCATCGGTGGCCCTCATCCGGAAGCAAAAGAGAAGGCGCTAGATGATGTATTTAGGACAATAGAAATTCTTAGTTTAGAAGAACCTGAAATTGCCAAGAGAGTTTTTATCACGGGCTATGTAGAAACTGAAGAACTCAATAAGTTCCATCGAGCTACCGACATTTGTTTAGCGCCATATCTTCCTTCCAGTATTTCGGCCTCAGGCGCACTAACTTGGGCACTGACATCAGGGAAACCCGTCGTGGCGAGTAATATACCGGCGTTTAGAGAACTTAATCAAAAGGCCAACTGCCTGCGTTTGTTCCAGCCAACGGCCCACCGAGAACTAGCATGGCATGTTCAAAGACTGACGAGGGACAAGCATGAGCAACAAGCGTTAGTTAAGAATGCCGCAGCTTACGTGCAGGCTCATTCTTGGAGAACAACGGCGAAAGATACATACAGCTTGTATAAAGCAGCACTTGAGAAAAGATAGGTTCTATCCTATGGTCTCTTATGTTTGATAGAAGTAGCATTGAAATATGAAGTTTAAAAGAATTAGGAAAGGACTTGGGCAACCTCACAATGCTCTTCTCTCAGCGCAAACCATTGAAATTGCCTATATTATCTCTTGGAAGAATATAAAGGTTCGCTATAAAAGTTCCGTTCTTGGAATCGTGTGGAGCCTAGCTACCCCACTCATCTTTTTACTGATCTTTGTATTTATATTTAACCAGGCATTTTCAGAAGTCGAAAATTATCCACTTTTTGCATTGTCTGGGCTAATCTTCTGGAATTTTTTTGCAACTGCTACCTCTCAAATTATTGGCTCGGTTGTGGAAGCGGCTGGAATTCTAAAGTCCATCCCAGTTCCGCCTATTCTTTTCCCGCTTTCTTCTCTAATTGCTGCTGCGTTTAATCTGGTAATTTCTCTAATACCTTTTTCTATACTGATGATTGTTTTTGGGAATGTTCCTAATTTTAGTAGCTTGTTACTAATTCCAGTCATCTTTCTCTATTCATGTTTTATATTAGGGCTGTCAATGGTTATGGCCGCGTTAAATGTTTACCTCAGAGACATTGGCATGCTTTGGTCTTCGTTGCTGCCTGCAATTCTCTACTTAACACCTATTGCATACCCGGTCACGCTTATTCCTGAGAAATGGAGGTGGCTAATGAATTTCAATCCTTTGTTTCATTATATAAACGCAGTTAGAAGCATACTTTATAATTCTGTCCCTCCAAATATGTCCGATTTTCTCATCATGATAGTAGTGTCTGGAGTATCTCTTATGATCGGCATCGGCGTTTTCAAGAAAATCGAGCGCAACTTTATTTCGGCAATCTAGAAGGTGGACAGTTTGGGAACGGAATTACAGTCTCATAAGTTAGCGGTTCAGTTACGAGATGTTGAAGTAAGTTTTTTAATTCAAAGATATGGGGTTAGCTCTATCAAAGAATTTATTTTTTCCCTCGGGAGAAAGCAAATGTTTGAGCGCAAAAGCGTGTTGAGAGAAATTAACTTAGATATCTTAGCAGGAGAGACCTTTGGCTTCTTAGGGCGCAATGGCGCAGGTAAAAGTACTTTGCTAAGAGCGATCGCTGGCGTTATCAAGCCAAACAGCGGAAGCGTTAGAGTTTTTGGACGATTAGCTCCCCTTCTGGCTCTTGGAGTAGGCTTAGAGCCGGAGCTTTCTGGTCTAGAGAACATTAAGCTCTGTGGCACCTTAATGGGGTTATCCAGTAGAGAGATAGAAGCTAAAACGGATGGCATCATAGCGTTCTCTGAGCTATCTGACTCGCTTCACCTGCAGGTGAAGCGATATTCTTCAGGAATGTTGGCTCGGTTGGCTTTTGCGATCGCAACCGCAATAGAGCCAGAGATACTGATAGTAGACGAGGTCCTAAGCGTTGGCGATATCGGATTTCAAAGAAAGTGCTCTGACTGGATGGAAAAAGTGAGGATGCAAGGATGCACCATACTATATGTATCTCACAGTCCGGAGCATATTCGCACAATGTGTACGAGAGCGGCTTGTTTAGAAAACGGCACGATTACCTTCGTGGGCGATTCCAATGCAGCCTGCGACTATTATCTGTCAAAATTTTGATTTGGCAGCTACCTATTTACGTTATTTTAGGTCTGACGACAGCCGCTGTCCTATTATTTTCAGTCCCTTTTGAGTTGCGCAGTTAAAATACCAGATGTAACATTATGAAATCATTCGAATTAGAAAGAGCTTTCCCTGAAATCGAAAGTCTGATAGCGCCAGAGGACTGGTGGATATTTGACCGCAAAAAGGATATAGCCAGTAGTGACTGCTACAACTACTACTACTCTTACGCTAAGAGCTGGAAGCCCCAAAGTATTTTAGAAATTGGAGTGAGGAGAGGCTATTCCGCTGTCTCTATGGTAATTGGAGCGGCCGAAAGTATAGATAGATTCGTAGGGATTGATTCTGAAATAGATGTACAAAAAAGCTCCTCTTTTGCTGGTGAATTACTGCGCGATCACACAACCGCTACAGTCGAGTTTCTAAATTTTGACACTCAAAAGGATAACGTTTCAGTTGATGGGCATCCTTTCGACCTGATTCATATTGATGCTGACCACAGTTTTATGGGGTGCAGTAGCGATTTACTCCTGTGCCTGAGTTACGCAAAAGAAGGGACAGTCATTATTGTTGACGATGCTTTATACGCACCCGTAAGAGCAGCTTGTGAAGAGATCAAATCTCTCTATACAGATGCCTTAGATGTTCAGTACGTCACTAATTTCAGAGGGCATTGTTTGATTTTAGTTAAGCGAGCGTTCCCCGAATTACTGAATAAGGAAAAGAGACAAGAAATACTAGGAAATATAAAAGAGATTTTCCCAAGAGTAACAGCGGATGAGCTAATTCATCAGTATTCTAAAGTTAGAGACGATTTGGAAAAAGCTATCTCACTTAACGGATCTGTAGAAAGGTTCCTCAGCGACTTAAGCACTCATTTAAGTGAGTTAGCGACTTCTCTTCAAGGCAATATCAAGAACTATCATCTAGCGAAACCAAACGAAGAGAACCTTTTGTCAGTGCTAGAAGCCCTTAAGCAACCCGCGCCTTTAAGTCTTAAGGGAAAGGCTGTCCGTGGCCAAGGGCTTTCTCCTATAAGTACTTTTAGGCTAAAAGGTTTAACGCGAAAAGCCTCCGCTGAGCGAGAGATCTGTCAAAAAGTTTTCAATATACTGATAAACATTGAGCATTTGATGGTTTCGCTTGAGCGTAAGCCTATAGGAAAATGCTTTAGTTATTTCCTCGGCGAAGCTTCCAAACACTTCTCATACCTTTACAAGAGACTTTATACCGAAGATGGGCTTCCTTTTGATGGACGGAAGCTCAATCTAGGTGGGATGAAATACTCTTATGCTTCTTCTGGACGTCTTCAGACCGCTGAAGGGCATGGCCTAATTGTTGTGATAGCAGATGCCTTAATCAATACCGTTACAAGCTTGAATCGCGAACTTGAATCTCAATATTGGATGGGGTACTGGGATACTAAGTCAAACAAAACATGGACAAAAATGGTATTAAAAGAGCAATCATCTTTGCTCTCACCCACTCCCTTTCCTGTTAAGACTGGAGGTGAGTACAATCAGTTTTATAAATTACAAAAAGGAGCTACTGCTGGCGGTGTCAGAGCGCAGCCTAGTGACTCAGTTGAGACAGACTTATACCGTCAGCTTGTTCTTAATCCGACCGATCATGCGTTTAGGCTTGCAACTTCTATATGTCATATAAGAATGCTGCTATCTATGCTTAAAGAGAGGCATCCTAATGAAGAAATCAGGTGGTTAGATGTGGGATGTGGGATTGGCTATATTGCCAACAAAGTAGGTTTTGGTGGAGAATTCGTGGGTATAGATGTAGCTGAGTCGCTTATAGCTTATGCCAATAGAACTCGATTCTCGGATAAGTATACCTATCTCGCGGGAGGATTTGACGAAGCAAGAAGCGTAATTAATGGGAAGAAGTTCCACCTAATTACAGCAACCGAAGTTATCGAACATATTTTAGATCCTTTGGACTTTGTTTCTCAGATGAAAAAGCACACCTGTGACGCAATTTATGCGTCATCTCCATTAAATGAGTCAGTCCCACATCAGCCCTCACGAGAGCATTTATGGAGCTTCAGTCTTGAGTCTTATGAGGAACTCTTTAGGCTTTGTAATATGCGAGTTACTTTCTCCGGCTCAATGTATGTGGGAAAATTTATTGGTGAAGGACACAATTGGCTATCTGTTGTTGCGACTAAAGGTGATGTCTTGAGGGTATTTCCCGAAATGTAAGGAGATCTACGTATTAGTTCTTAGCTGTGACGCTGGTATAGCATGGTTTTGAGGTCTTCCGCTCTTTTTATTTGATTGTTTTTGTTGAGTAGGCCAATTATTCAATGCTAGTTGTCAACTTATCTCATGTAAGTTCCAAGCCAACAGGCTTGAGTAACTACGCAACAAATGTTGTGCCTTACATGCATGATCTAAGGCCCACTTTACTATCCTCTTTACAGACCGTACAAGGACAGTATTATCCCATCCCTGTGGGGATGGGGCCAGAATATGGTGCTAAAGGTCATATAAAGAGGCTAGCTTGGACGCAGTATGTACTGCCAAAAATTTGCGAAAGGCTAGGTTCCGGCCTTCTTTTTTCTCCTATACCAGAAGCCCCACTGGGGAGCCAACTACGGTACGTAGTGACGGCTCATGATTTAATCCCATTAAGATTCTCACCCCGAGCTTCCCGATTAAGGCTTTACTTTCGTTATTACGTTGGCTCAGTGCTGAAGTCGGCAGACCACATACTGTGCAACTCTCAGTCAACAGCGACAGAATTGACTAATTTTTACGGCTTTCATGAATCAAAAATGACGGTAACGCCGCTTGCTCACAATGACAGTCTCTTCACTCCTTTGAGTTTGCCGACTAAAAATTACTTTTTATATGTTGGTCGTCATGACATTCACAAAAACCTGATCCGCTTAGTGGAGGCTTTTGCTAAGGTTGCGATGCATCAGGATTACGAGTTGTGGCTAGTAGGAAGTCAGCACCGGCAGTATTCTGCAAACATTCATCAAAGAGCCGATGAATTAGCAGTTTCTAAAAAAGTTAAGCTAATAGACTACCTGCCAGATAGTCAGATCAACGAAGTTGTCAATCAGGCTATAGCGCTGGTCTTTCCCAGTTTATGGGAGGGCTTTGGGCTTCCAGTATTAGAAGCAATGGCCTGTGGAACACCAGTCATCACTTCCAATATTTCAGCACTTTCGGAAGTCGCCGGAGATGCGGCTATTTTGGTTAATCCATACAGCGTAGACGAGATAGCGGATGCTATGCGCATGGTTGCCACAGATAGCCGACTTCGCGATCGGCTTCGGGAGACTGGGCTTGAACGCTCTCGTCAATTTAGTTGGGAAAAAACAGGCAAAAAAACCGTTGAAGCACTTCAGCGGTTTATCTAATTTTTTTGGATAAGTAGGGCGTTGTTGCACGAATGGGGGTTGCAGACGGGGCAATGAAGTAATGTTTAAGTACCACCAAAAACAGAGGCT
>QBMC01000041.1 GCA_003242035.1 Nodosilinea foveolarum
CTGATTACGAAATTCAAATGTCATCGTGACTCTCCTCTCGGAAATGACGCCTAGCCTGACAAGCTTAAAGCCTGATGGAATCAGATGAAAATGACAGTTATTGATGGGTCAGTCCTAAGTCAATGTGCTGAAGGCGATAGAAACAACGGGCGGCAGTATGAGATCATGGCCCTAGTTCATCGCTCTAATCCACCGAGATACTTTACTGAAATGGCTATCAAAACGGTTTCGACTACTCCTTTTGACGACCAAAAACCCGGTACGTCGGGTCTGCGCAAGCAGGTGCCTACTTTTCAGAAGCCGAATTATTTAGAGAATTTCGTCCAGGCTACGTTCGATAGCTTGGACGATTATCAAGGTAAAACCCTGGTGCTGGGCGGCGACGGACGCTATTTTAACCGTCCGGCGATTCAGATCATTCTGCGGATGGCCGCTGCGAATGGCGTGGGCAAAACGCTGGTGGGGCAGGGCGGCATTCTCTCTACGCCTGCCGCTTCTTGCTTAATTCGTAAATACGATGCGTTTGGAGGCATTGTGCTGTCTGCCAGCCATAACCCCGGTGGGCCTGAAGGTGACTTTGGCGTGAAGTACAACGTGTCGAATGGCGGGCCTGCGCCGGAGAAGGTAACGAGCGCGATTTTTGAGCATACGAAGTCGATTAGCGAGTACCAGATTACCGATACGGAAGATATCGACCTTGACGAGCTGGGGACAAAGCAGGTCGGTGAGATGACGGTGGAAGTAGTGGACTCGGTGGCGGATTACGCTGAGCTGATGGAGCAACTGTTTGACTTTGGCAAGATTCGCAAGCTGCTAGAAGGCAATTTCAGCATGTGCATGGATTCGATGCACGCGGTGACCGGGCCTTATGCGAAGGCAATTTTTGAGCAGGCGCTGGGCGCGAAGGCCGGGACAGTAACGAACGGAGAGCCGCTAGAAGATTTTGGGGGCGGACATCCCGATCCAAACTTGGTGTATGCGCATGATTTGGTGAAAGTCATGTTTGCTGAGGATGCGCCTGATTTCGGGGCGGCTTCGGATGGGGATGGCGATCGCAACATGATCCTTGGCAACAACTTTTTCGTGAATCCTAGCGACAGTCTCGCTTTAATCGCGGCAAACGCGACCTTGATTCCTGGCTACAAAGACGGGCTTTCGGGTGTGGCTCGCTCTATGCCGACCAGTCAGGCCGCAGACAGGGTAGCGAAAAAGCTGGGGATTGACTGCTACGAAACGCCGACGGGCTGGAAGTTCTTTGGCAATTTGCTAGATGCGGACAAGATTACGATTTGCGGTGAGGAGAGCTTTGGTACGGGGTCGAACCACGTGCGGGAGAAAGATGGACTGTGGGCGGTGCTGTTTTGGCTGAATGTTTTGGCGGAGCGGCAGCAGTCTGTAGAAGAGATTGTGACTGAGCATTGGAAGGAATATGGGCGGAATTTTTATTCGCGCCATGACTATGAAGGGGTCGATAGTGCGAAGGCGAGTGAATTGATGGATGGGGTGCGATCGCAGCTCTCTTCTCTACCCGGCCAAAAGCTGGGCGACTACACCGTAGAGTATGCCGACGACTTTAGCTATACCGATCCGATTGACGGCAGCGTGAGTGAAAAGCAGGGAATTCGCATTGGCTTTACAGATGGCTCACGGATGGTTTTTCGGTTATCGGGAACCGGAACTCAAGGAGCGACACTGAGGCTATATTTGGAAAGCTACGAGCCGGATGAGTCTAAGCACAATGTAGACCCTCAAGCGGCGCTGAAGCCTTTGATTAAGCTAGCGGATGAGACGGCGAAGATTAAGGAACTGACGGGCCGCGATGAGCCAACGGTGATTACATAAGACGGTAGGAGTCAGTCATCGGCGGTAGTTCTTTCACATCGGCTTTTAACCACTATGCAGACAACGGCTGAATACACCTGCGCTTTTTGTGGCGAATCTAGCACGACCTTTATTGATTTGAGCGCGGGGAGTGCGCAGTCGTACATTGAGGACTGTCAGGTGTGCTGTCGTCCTAATATTCTCTATGTATCTTTGAATGAAGAGACGCTGGAGGTAGATATTCAGACTGATTATCAGGAGTAACACCGACCGTATAAATGCCGATGCTACGAAAAGTGATTAATACCGCTAAGTCTCCGTAATTTCTAGGAGAAATGCTCTTTTGGCGGGGTTGAGTCGGTAGTTTTTTACAAAGTGAGGGTGGGGGGAAATACGGCTGCTACTATTTCCCCTATACTGCGATTACTTGTGCACTTATTACGGGTGCCTTTGGCCACCTGAGCGACATGAAATATTGGGAGTTTTTGATCCAAAAAGAAGGCGATCAAACCTGGCTACCGCTAGAGACCCAGCAGGTTGAAATTCTAGAAGGTCGCTATCGGGTGGTGGCCCATACTGATAGGGCAAATACGCCGGTAGAGATTCGAGTCAGTCAGATAATTACGGATGAAATGCCGCCGCGTCAGCGGGTGCGCAAACGAACGGGTGCGACGAATGAGTCGGGTTTGGCAGTGGTGATGCCGTTTGTGCATTTGAAGCCGGGGCAGTGGAAGCTGAAATGTAGCAGCGTTGCCGGTGTTGACAATAGGCTGGGCGATGACTGGCAGTATGATGTGCAGCTTCAGGTATTTGCGCAAAGCGAGGATGATTGGTCGGGTGAGTGGCCAGTGCCGCAGGATAGTCAGTCAGCGACGAGCGTTTTAGCTGATGAAGCGGGTTCAGGCGAGCCACTGGTGAACGCAGATTTACCCTTGATCCAGGCGCAGGCTGAGCTACAGCAAAGAGTGGAGCAAAGCGCTGACGGTGAAGCCGCTCAAGCACGGTTTGAGGGGTCGAATGATCGGGCTTATCAGGTGGCGCTGCGGCAGCAGGCTTATTTGTCTCAGCGCGACCAGCCGCTGACGATTATGGGCAAGGTGAGTGCGCTGACGGATGCGCCGGGTGAAGCGGCGAGTCAGCTATGGATTCGGCTACAAAATCCTGAGACGGCTGGGGTGATTATGGAGGCGCATCGGCCTTTGAGCTTAGCGCGGCTACCTGCTGACTTTAAGGTGCAGATTCAGTTGCCGAACGATGTGAAGACGCGGGTGGTGCTAGGTGAGGTTTCGCTGCGCACGGCGGTGATTGAGGGGGAGCGTCCGGCGCAGGTGCTGGCGTCTACGGCGTTTACGATTACGACGGGGATTGATCGAATTTTGGATGCGATCGCCAACCAAGATCCAGGAACTTTTGAAGAAGAGATACCCCTTCTCTCGGATGCAAACGGCGCAGATTTAGCATCCACACGCGAACCCTTGGTGCCCTCTTTCGATCTGAGTCAGAGGACAAGTGTGCCTGCTGAAAGGACGGTGTTACCGCCTCAACTAGAACAGCGGCAGGAGAGCGAACCGCTGGGCGAATCCTTAAAAGAGCTACCTACCCAGATTGGAAGCAGTTTGATAGATTTGCCGACTTTCAATCAAACAACTTTCGATCAGACCGCCTTTGAACCAATCCCGCCCAGTCAACTGAACCAGCGAGCGGATGGACAACTTGACCCACTGCCAGATCGGGAATTAGCGGAACCGCTTAATAGCTTAGGCCCAGATGCAGAATTGTTAACCACAAGCGGTGTAGATTCCTCGGTCTTTAATACGCCCGCTATTGAAGTCGAACCAGGAGCTGTGAATTCTCCGCATCCGAGGCCACCCGTTCCCATGCCTTCAATGGTGTCTGCGCCCGCTCAGTTTGTGGGGACTAGCATTGAAGACAGTGATTTAGAAGCGGATGAGATTGCAGCGGCTTTAGATGATATCGATCAGGACTTGCTGGACGAACCCTCAGATCTGGACGCCTTGGAAGCGCCCGGTATTGAAGGGGTGGTGGGTTCTATACCGCGAATCTCTAGGATGATTGACGCTGAAGCTGAGCGCGTATCGGATGGTACAGCGCTTCCTGCCGCTGAGGAAGCCTCCAAGTCGTCGGATCAGCCGTCTCAGCGTCGGCCTGTGCGTAAATCTGGCCGGGAAGTAGAGGCTAATCTTGCTTTTCAGTCGCTGAAGTTGAAAGATCACTTCTGGCAGCGGCTTTCGTCTTTGAATCGTCAGAGTCATGAGGAAGCGACGAAGCTAGCCGAAAATATGGCAGCGGCAGGTGTGCAGCGCTCCTGGGGGGACGGTCTGCTGGCCTCGTCAGCGGCAGAGGACTACGCGGGCGATGAGGTCGTCATTTATGATGAGCCACCTGTTTCGGATAAGTCCAGCTCTAATGTTGATACTGATATGGAATTGGGCGCTAAATCGCAAGCTGCCTCGACCGTAGATGATTCTATCAGTGATTCGGCTAGTCGCTATCGCGATCGCTTAGCCAAAGCCAGATCTCGGCGCGAGCGATCTGCGTTGCCTGCTAGCCAGCCTACCAGCACAGAAGAGATAAATGAATCGGGGCCAGCGACTCAAAAGCGGCTAAGTTCCTCGGAAGAAGATCTGCCAGAAATGGCGCTGCCGGTGATTAGTTTACCGATGGGCGATTTGGTGGCGGGCCAAACAGTGACGGTGACGGTGCGATCGCGTCCTTCTACTTACAAACCGTTTATCAAGTTATGGATGGTGGATCGTCAGAGCCGTAGCCTGATGATTGATCCGAAGATTTTGACGAATCTAACGCGCGATGCGCTAGGTGATTTGCAGGGGACGACTGAATTACAGGTGCCGATGGACTGTTTAGATGTGCAGATTGCGGCGATCGCCATTGACATGGCCACTCAGCAAGAGAGCGGTAAGGCAATAGTTAACCGTCGAGTTATACCTGCTAACCAGACTTCTACGCGAGGCAGATTTAATCTTTAGCCGTTAATTATCCATTCCACTAGCATTCTGACGCCGTAGCCAGTGGCACCAGGGTTGTTGTAGCCGTTTTCTTTTTCCGACCAGACAGGGCCTGCTACGTCGATGTGCGCCCAGGGCGTCTCTTTAACAAACTGCTTTAGGAATAGGGCCGCTGTGATGGAGCCGCCCGCGCGAGGGCCAGTGTTTTTCATATCGGCAACAACCGATTTGAGACCTTCGAAGTACTTTTCTTCCATGGGCATTTGCCACATTTTTTCGCCAGACGTTCGAGCGGCGCTCGTCAATGTCTGAGAGAGTTCTTCGTCCTGGCTAAAGAGGGCTGCAATGTCGTCTCCAAGGGCAACAACACAAGCACCGGTGAGCGTGGCTAAATCAACCACGGCATCCACGCCGAGCTTGTCTGCAAAGACTAGGGCGTCCGCTAATGTCAAGCGACCTTCTGCGTCTGTGTTGTTGACTTCGATGGTTTTACCGTTAGAGGCAGTGAGGATGTCGCCGGGGCGCATGGCATGGCCGCTGACCATATTTTCGGTGGCGGCGGTGATGAAGTGAACTTCGACGTTGGCTGGTTTAATTTGAGCGATCGCCTGCGCCGCCCCTAGTACCGCCGCTGCACCACCCATATCAATTTTCATCATCTCAATGCCCGACCCACCCGTTTTCAGGTTGAGTCCGCCGGAGTCGAAGGTAAGTCCTTTACCGATGATCGCTAGCTTGCGCTGGGCCGACACTGATGGACTGCCTGATGGATTATAGGTAAGGTGAATAAACTTGGGGGGCAGGTCGGATGCTTGGGCGACGCCTAAATAAGCGCCCATGCCTAGTTCCTCGCACTGTTCGCGCTCTAGAATTTCTAGCGTGAGGCCGTGCGTGTTGGCAATTTCGGCGGCGGTATCTGCTAGTTTTTCGGGGGTGACCACGTTAGGCGGGGCTGCCACGAGTTCGCGGGCGAGCACAACCCCTTCGCAGATGAGCTTAGCTTTTTCGATGGCGTCGTCTTCGCCCGCAAACGAAAGCAGAGATACTTGCGCTAACTCAGTTTTGCTTTTGTCGGGTTCAGATTTGAACCGGCGATCCTGATTAAGCGCCAGAAAAACGCCTTCTGTGAGGGCTTGTGCGGTCAGAGCCTGATTGTTGTTCCAGACGGGGAAGCTGATGCCTAATGACTTGCATCTGGCTTTTTGTGCGGTGCGAGCGGCGATCGCGGCCCCTCTGCGCAGACCTTCTAGATCCATCCCGGCTGAACTCCCTAGCCCAACGACGCCAATCTTTTTGACGCGCGAGCTGGGGCTGAGGCGGGTGATTGCGGTAGCGCCTAGTTTTCCTTCGAAGGCTTCTTCTTCAATCAGCATTTGCAGCATACCGGAGACCTGATCGTTCAGGTCTGACAAGATACCCGTTAGCGGCAGTGATTCCTCTGAGAGGCCAATGAGCAGGCAGTCTCCTGTCCAATCTAAGCAAGATTGATCCGATGCTATAAAATCCATTCCCTAAATTTGTAATGCTAAATTCCCGTTCTATAGTATCTACTGATTCTGCGTGTTTTGAACGCTTGTGAATTTTTTACCGGTAGATTGTCTGAACTAGCTATGGGCAAAATCTTATGCTCCTCTCAGTTAAATTCACTACGAACGACTGGTTTTTCTGTTAAAACTTCAGAGAAAGCCCCTAGTCAAAATGATTTGGACAAGGGTACTGATTGTTTTTTATACAGATTTTGCATCTCTACTCCTATAGACATTGTTTCGAGGGTCACTCAAGTTAGAGAAGCCCCACCGCAAAAGTTCCAAAAAAATATTTCAGTAGTGTTCGGAAGGCGTCTCCAGGGAAGCTCTACAAAAAACAGTTATAGAGAGAAGCTATTGAGACGGGTTCAGCTAAGCCAGCTATTAGAACGACGATAGAACGACAGAAATATGCTTAAAACAATAAAGGACAAGTGGCCATTACTGGCGCTGATTGGCGCGAGTATGTTTTCTGTTGGCGTGGTGGCCGCGCTGCTCAAGTCAACGGATGCGTCTGGCCCGAATAGTGCAGTGATTACGTCGCAGTCGGGGCGGGCCGTGGAGTCTTCGCCAGTTCTAGGACTGGTGAAGCAGCCGCCTGAGGCTCGGCAGGTGGCGCTTATGACGATCGCTCAGCAAAATCGGGAAACAGAGAGTGATCGCGCCCGCTATTTGCTAGGACTCGATTTGCTAGAACAGGGGGACAATGAGCAGGCGATCGCGACTTTAACAGCGATTGACGAGAGTTATCCGCTGGCTGCCTACGCCCAGATTAAGCAGGCGCAGGCGCAGATAGCGATGGGTCAAATGGATGGAGCGATCGCTATCTGGAACGCAATTGTGCAAACGCATCCCGAGAGCACTGCCGCTGCCGAAGCCCTTTACCAGCTAGGCGAGCCAGGCGGACTGGGTTCTCCAGAGTGGAACCAGCTTTTACAGACCTTTTCAAGCCATCCTCGCAGCGTTCAGATCGCTCACCAACAGCTTAGCCAAACAGCGGCGACCGATATTTCTACGATCCCGATTGCGCCGGTGCCTGCATCTGCAACTTCAGCCTTGGATGAGCTGTCTTTGCTGAAGTTGGTAGCTCGCTACGGGATGAATCAGCCCAATTATCTGCCCACGCTCAACCGTTTGACGAGCAAATATAGCAGCGTACTAACGCCAGAAGATTGGAGTGCGATTGGCTTTGGCTACTGGGAGAATCAGATCTATGGCGGTGCGGGAGATGCTTATGCCAAAGCGACGCCTACCGCCGTGGGCATGTATCGGGCGGCTAGAGGTAGAGAGAGCGCTGGGAAAGTGAAAGAGGCGATCGCCACTTACGGATTGCTCAATCAAACGTTTCCCGATGCGCCCGAAACGGCGACGGGGCTGCTGAACCTGTCTCGGTTGCAAGATAGCGCGGCGGCGATGAACACGCTAGATGTGATCATGGCTCGGTTCCCAGATCGAGCGGCAGAAGCCTTGGCGGAGCGAGCCGACGCGTTAGATGCCCTGAAGAGTTCCGAGTCGGCGAAGCAGGCTAGAGCGTCTATTTTGTCTCAGTATCCAACCTCTGAGGCCGCTGCCGAAATTAGGTTTAAAAACGCTAGGGCGAATGTAAAAGCGGGCAATATTGCTAACGCAGCAAACTGGGTGCAGCAGATCGTAGAGGATTCTCCTGACTTAGACTTAGCGGCTGAAGCCGGTTTTTGGCTGGGTCAGTGGTCGCTGCGACTGAATCAGCCAGAGGTGGCTAGTCGCGCCTTTGAGCAAGTCATTCGCGATCATCCGGAGTCTTATTTCGCTTGGCGTTCGGCGGTCCATCTCGATTGGAATGTGGGCGATTTTGACTCGGTGCGTAGGTTTATGCCGCAGATTTCATTGCCGAATCGGCGATCGCCCTTGCCCGCTGGCTCGCCCGCTCTGCAAGAGCTGTATTTACTCGGACAGGACGCGACCGCCTGGACGCAATGGCAGTTCGAATTTGACGAACCGCAGACATCCAGCGTGAGCGAGCAGTTTGCCGATGGCCTTTTACGCTTAGGCGTAGGCGATAACTTGGAGGGCATTTTTATGGTGTCGAGCTTGGCATGGCGCGATTTGCCCGAAGAAAAGCAGGAGTATGCGCGGCTGAAAAAGACGCCAAATTACTGGCAGGCAATTTATCCGTTTCCGTTTGAGTCGCTGATTTTGGGCTGGGCGCAGGCGCGATCGCTCAATCCTTTACTAGTCACCGCACTGGTGCGTCAGGAGTCTAGATTTCAAGCAGATATTGAGTCCCATGTGGGGGCGGTGGGACTCATGCAGGTGATGCCCGAGACGGCTGAATGGATTAGCGATCAGCTCGGGGAGAGTGGCTATAAGCTGAGCGCACCCGAGGACAACGTTAAGCTGGGCACCTGGTATTTGGACTTTACGCACCGGGAGTTTGCTAATAACTCTTTGTTTGCGGTCGCTAGCTACAACGCGGGGCCGGGTAGCGTGGATGGCTGGATTAAGAAAGGCGGTTTTCAAAATGCGGATGAATTTGTTGAAAAGATTCCGTACCCAGAGACCAAGGGCTATATTTCTTCTGTGTTTGGCGGCTATTGGAACTATCTGCGACTTTATAATCCTGAAATTGCGGCTAAGGTTGCGGATTTATAGGGGCGCGATCGCTGATTTCTTGACTGGTTTTCTGACTGGTTTTTTGGGGGCGTTGCCCAATCGTTGCTAGGATAGTCTCTAAAGTATGCCGCAGTTTGCGCTTACGCGAGCTGAAGCGGCTCGGTGCAAACGTCCTGCTTGCTGAACGGGTTTAAGGTCTAAGAGTCGTAAGCGTCCGTGGTAGTTTTCGGTTTGATGGAGTATCGTGACTAAATTTAGCGCTCAACAGCAAAGTCAACTGGCCCAAATTGGCGTTTTCCTCCGTGAGAATAGGGAGAAGCAGAGCAAGTCGCTAGAAGATATTGCCATCCGTACTTACATCCGGCCACAGTTGCTGAACGGGATTGAGTCGGGCGACCCTGATTTGCTCCCTGAACCGATTTTCGTGCAGGGATTTATCCGCCGCTATGCCGAAAATCTGGGGCTTGATGGCAAAGATCTTTCGACTCAGTTTTCGGTTGATTCTATTCCGTCTACACCCCGTCCGACTCGTCAGGCAGAGCCGGAAGATAGTCCGACGACTCGCCTGACTCGGGGCGCAAGTGCGGCCAAGGCTACGTCAACCGACTCGTCGGCTGTCAAGGCGGCGATGTTTAGCGCGGGCAGTGCCTCGCCCTTAGAAGACTCGTTAGGGTTGCCTAAGAAGACGACTTTAGATCAGTCTCCGGCTGCGGCCGAAATTCCGCTGATTGTCGATGATGCGGTTTTGGATATGTCCTTAGAAGGGACAGAAGGCCCTGTTGACAGTACTTTTGAGACCTCGGGCTTTAGCTTTTCTCAGACAGATATACAGACAGATATCAGGGCTGATGCCTTGAAGCCTGATGCCTTGAAGCCTGATGTCCTTAAGACAGATGTGAAAGAAGATTCGGACAACGAATTTCAGCAACTGTTGGACGAGGCATCCGCAAGCAGCACCAACTCGGCTGGCCCGGATAGCTTCAATGGACGCGGGGCAGAGACAAAACTGCCGACGACCGATCTGCCGACCGCAGATTTGCCAAACTCTGAAGATACCTTTGCCAGTAAAGTCGCTGAGTTTGATCGGCAAAACTTGACGCCTCCGGTTGAACCCAAGCCTCCTGCTGAACTTACGGCTGCATCAGCGAGCACTAATCGCTTTGATGATGACTTACCCACTGAATTAACGACGGCCTCGGACGCTTCGGCAACGCCTGTTTATACCAATCCAAAACCTGTCGAGGTTGAGTATGATCGACCGGAAGGGCCAAATCTGAAGCCGTTTGTAATTGGCGGTTTTGTGGCGGTTCTGTTGACGGCGGCAGTGGTGGCTTTAGCGAGTTTGTTTGGAGGCGATCGCACGCCAGCAGTAGCCGATAACCCAGCCCCCATCGAACAGACTAGCGGTGACCTGGAAACCGTAGGTAAAGAGACGTTGCCTCCTATCCCAGCTAAGACGGCTAGTCCGCCAGCGAGCACAGCTCCGGTTTATGTCGAAGCCAAAGCGACGGCCGAAGCCTGGGTGAGCGTAATCGCCGACGGTACGACCGTGTTTGAAGGTACGCTTCAGCCTGGTGATACTGCCGTCTGGGAAGGTCAAGAAATTGTCAACGTTTACGCTGGCGATGCGGGCGCCCTAGAGATTGCTCAAAATGGCAAACCTGCCGCCGTTATGGGCGAGCGAGGTCAGCCAGAAGAGAAGACTTTTACGCTAAATTAAATTGAGAACTAAATTAGATTAGCGTTTCGTTTTCTAAAAGACCTATACCCCCAGCCTTGCTATGACGCCTCCTGCTGATCTTGAGACGGCTTCTGCCAAACTCTACACACCAGGCAAGCGGCTGGATGAGGATGACCGCTCCAACTACTTAGATGAGCTGCCCGATGATGTTGAGATGTCGCTATTCGACCATCTTGACGAACTGAGGATGCGAATTTTTTATGCGCTGATTGCGGTGGTAGTTGGCGTTGTGGCTTGCTTTACCGGTGTGCGTCAAATCGTGGAGCTGCTAGAGATTCCGGCGCAAGGCGCAAAGTTTCTACAGCTTTCTCCTGGCGAATATTTCTTTGTATCTATTAAGGTGGCTGGCTACAGCGGAATCTTGCTGGCGAGTCCGTTTATTCTTTATCAGACTATTCAGTTTGTGCTGCCGGGGATGACGCGCCGCGAGCGCCGCCTAATTGGGCCGGTGGTGATTGGCTCTAGCGTGCTGTTTTTTGCTGGACTGGCGTTTGCTTATGCGGCGCTAGTGCCTGCGGCGCTGAATTTCTTCATTAGCTACGGTGCGGATGTGGTGGAGCAAATGTGGTCTATCGACCGCTACTTTGAGTTTGTGCTGCTGCTGATGTTTAGTACCGGGCTGGCTTTTCAAATTCCGGTTGTGCAGTTGCTGCTAGGGCTGCTGGGCATTGTCGGCTCTAAGCAAATGCTTTCTGGCTGGCGCTATGTTTTATTAGGTGCGGCTATTTTAGGCGCGGTGCTGACGCCTTCGACCGATCCGATTACGCAGAGTTTGCTAGGGGGCGCAGTTTTGTTTCTTTACTTTGGTGGAATTGGATTAGTTAAGGCGATTGGGAAGTAAATAGACGCTTATAGCGCCCAGAAGTTTGATATATTGGTTCTTCAGCGGCGGCATGGCCAAGTGGTAAGGCAGAGGATTGCAAATTCTTTATCCCCAGTTCGAATCTGGGTGCCGCCTTTTCGTAAAAATTTTTCTTGCTTTCTTAACTACTGATTGTAGTCGTAAGGGGGCGGTGGATAATCGTAGTAAGACGGTCGCTGCGGGCGGAACTGCGCGGGCGGGAGGAAGTTTTGGTCGTAGTGATAGCCTGATGCGGGCGGCATCGGCATCGGTGGGCGCATCGGAACGCCTCTATACCGATTGCGCTGAGACTGCATAAATAGCAGTACCGCACACAACACTAGTCCGCCGCCACCTAGTACCAGCGTAAACGCGAGCGCTGCGCCTAACCAAATGACTGAAGCCGGTGGGCCTGATTGAACCGGTGAGGTAGGGCGGGCCGCTGCCGCAATTTTGTCGTTTATTTCCAGGTCGTCTACGGATTGCTGATACTCCTGAATGCGAAGCCCCAGGTCTCGCGTTTTTTCCTCTTGCTCTGAGAGCTGATCTTCTAGCGAGGTCGATAGGCTCTTTTGATCGACGAGCTGCTCTTCTAATTTTTGGGTAAGATCGCGCTGCTTGTCTAGTTCGCGGCGAATGTCGTCTTGCAGCGGCCGACCAGATTGAGAATCTGCTAGGGTTTGCGGGTTAGGCGTTGCAGCTTCGATACGAGCCACTCGATTGTCCACTTGGCGGGCGCTCGTCGATTCTGCACCGGACGAAACCATGCCAACTCGGGCCACAAGCAAAACCAGTGCCGCAACCCCCGTTGTGGCACAGCCCGCTAGATATGCCGTGGTGTCGCTCATCGACTCATTACTCTGAAAATAGTCTGTGGGATTGTCTGTCGCTGGTGGCCAGCTGCTAATAGAATCTATTCGGTGGATATCTGCCAAAACAGGTCAAAAAATAGGTTTAGCTGACCCGCGTAAATGCTTGTACAGCAGCTTCTCCGCTAAAGACTACCACACAGGATAAGGTCTGTTCTTCAGTATAAGAAAAGGATTGATGGGCAAAGTGTATTGCCAGAAAAATCTTTGGTTAGTAGGGGGTTGAACCCTACTCTATAGATTGGTTCTTTTTGAGTATCTATTGGAGGTTTATGGATAGAGAATTGATATTGAAATTTCACTGTAGGGATTTCAACGAAAAAGTAAGGCGCAGTAGGTATTGACTCTACTACGCCTCGTTTTCTATGCTCTCGCGATTGACTGTCTGTGTGGGCGCGAATTACTGAACAATGACCTTGCCGACCATGCCAGCGCCTCGGTGAGGTGCGCAGTAGTAAGTATACTCGCCAGGCTCTACGTCGAAGGTGCTGGAGTAGGACTCGCCGGGAGAAAAGGTCAGCTTAGATTGGGACAGCTTGTCGGCTGACGCTTTACCGCCTGGGATGTTGTTAGCGTCAAAGACGACGTTGTGGGGAGCCATCTTGTTGTTTTCCCAAGTGACGGTGTCGCCTTTGGCAACGGTAACAGTCGCTGGTTCAAAAACCAGCAGACCACCATCAGAACCCATTTTAACGGTCTGGTCGGCGGCAAAGGCAGGGGATGCCAGGAATGCACAGCTACTAACGACTAGAGCAGCCATCATAAAGGCAGTGCCTAGTTGTCGGAGTGCTTTAACGAAAAGTTTCATAGAACCTCGAACGGATAAACAGTTTAATCTTTTGCAATCAATCGAATTATATCCTGATGTGCGAGCGTTTGAGCGATTATAGAGGTACGGATTTGACGACCTGTCGTGTTCGTAGAAAGCCATTTTTGAAGAAAATAGGTCGCTCCGAGAAGGTTCATAGAACTTATACAAATATTTGTAGCCAAAGGTTAAATGATTCAGCGCTTCAGATGATAGTTCAGTCTTTTATTTCTACGATTGGCAATATTAATATTTCTTTTCTCATCCCAGTTTTTATTTATGGCTATAGATGTTGTGCAAAAGCAGATGCGCGATTTAACCACTAAGGTGGATTCGCTTCACGGCTTGGTTGAGCAATTGACTGAGCAGGTAGCTGCGATCGCACTAGCCCAAAGTAAATCTGGGTCAGACAATGACTCGCTAAACGATATCCTAATGCCTGAAGCGGTTGAGATTCCGCCGATGATTTCGGCGGCGCGCACGTCGATGGATTTGACGATGAGCCACAAGGATATTTTGAACGATGAGACCTATTTGGAAGGCGATAAGATGAGCAGGACCTCTAGCCTTTCGCCTGAGATTCAAATCCAGCGGCTAACCGCTCAGTTGACGGCGGCCTACAACCGGATGGCTATTTTAGAAGAGCAGATTTTGGCCTGTCGGTTTCACTAGTGAGTGGACTTCGACTACGCTCAGCCCACGTTAGAGCTGGCGGAGCTGGGCTTCTATGGCGTGACGAAGCTGGGCGTTGGTGCAGTTTTGATCAAGGTGGGCGGCGATCGCGCATCCACCCACGCCAGTGCCTTCTTTGACAAAGCCGCGCTCGTAGGCGCGAAGCTGGAAGTAGGGGGAATGGGCAAAGCTGAGCTGGCTGGCGAGATAAGGCGCGCCAACTGCTTGGGCGATCGTGATCGTATCGGCGCCGGTATCTTCAATCACCCAGCGAGTGGTGCCAACGACGACTTGGTGGGGGTTCCACGGAATATTTTTGAAAGAGGCGATCGCTTTGGCAAGAGCATATACCGCTAGCATCTGAGATCCGCCCGCTAGCAGCAGCCCCGTTGATTGGCTAATGGATAGCATCATGCCTGCGGCCACTAGCTGCATCGGGTCGCCGATGGCGGACGCAGCGGCGACGGGGTTAATGCTGTATGGGCGCAATTGCTTTGAGGGCAAAAATTGGCGGTCTGTGAACTGGCAATCTGTGGATCGGTGCTCTGTGACCTTACAGCGTTCTTGCCAGTGTCTCAGACCTGATTGAATGAGCGCTTGCTTCTGCTCGTGGTTGCTCTGAAGGTGACTGCTACCGACTTTTCCGGTGACTTCGTAGCCCAGCGCTGTAAGAATGGCTTGTGCAGTGGTTGTCCCGCCTACGACGCTTTCACCCAACACCCAATAGCTATCAGGCCGCTCTGTTGCTAGCTGCGCTCCTTGCTCGTAGCCGCTGTTAAAAAGCCGCTCTGCTTGCTGAAGCGTCATGGCAGAGCCGGTTCTAAGATCCTTAGCCAAGACGGTTGGGAGCGAAGTGTGCGGCACCGTCAGGCAATCGGGTAAGCCGGTACTGAACAATCGCAGTGGAATGTTGCAGTGCGTCAGAATAGCGCGGGTGAGAACAGCAGGCGAAACACCAGCAGGTAGTGGGGGTAGTGAATATCGGCTGTTTTTGCCACTGTGCAAATATTCTCCGTCTGCCAGGGCGGTATAGCGACGCGCATTGGGACTGGTTCCAGCGGCGGAAATTTGGGGCTGTAGACTGGTTTCGGTAAAGCTCAGAATGCAGGCAAAGTGAGGCTTTTTACCTCGATAGCGCCTGAGCCAGCCGCGAGCCTGTTCGCTGGGAGCGATCGCTCGCGTACAAATCCGAATCATTCTTCAATCAGCGCCTGTACCCAGCCTGGGGGTTCTGGCATGGGGACTTTAAGCCGTTCTAAGACCAGCCATGCGGCTAAGTGAACTGTGAGCAGATAGACCAGGTTGGAGAGCAGGACGGTGATGACAGCGGCGATCGCAATCACTTCCATACTAGGCTGTCCCCAGGTGCCCAGGCCGACCCAGCCCCAATTCGTGAGCAGGCGCACCAGCCAATCTAAAAACTGCGTGATTTGAGCGACTAAGTAGCCCCACAGGTCTTCGCCGCTGAGTAAGGAAAGTAGCCAGATGCGAAAAAAGGTGCCTAGCGAGACTAATAGCGCCCCGGTAGCTATAGACAGTTCCCATTTAGCGCCTCGTCGCCAGAAATAGCCCAACTGGACGCCCAAGAAACCGTAGGGCATCACGAAGAAGATGCTCCTAGTCGGCCCTAGCAAAATGGTGAGAAGCAATCCCGAAACCGTCGCGGTCATCCAGGCGGAGCGCAGGTTCCAGCGCAGATAAATTAGGGCAATGGGCAGCGGAAATAAAATTCGCAGCAGGGGGCCGGGGGGAAAGTAGCTGTTGATCAGCCACATGAGACTAGCCGCGCTAGCTAAAAAGGCAGTTTCGACCAGAGGTAGCGGCCCTACTACCGAGGCAGCGCTACCAGGGGCAACTGCCTCTGAGCCAGACAAATTTGGCGGCGAGCTAGGGGGTTGGCTCCCGTCTGATGAGCGGGCGGGCGGAATGGGAAATAGCTCTGCTGAATGCTTTTTGGGGGCGACGGTGGGCGGCGCTAGAATGTCCTCGTCCGAAATCCACGGCGCGTCGTCAGGGGGGCTGGCGTGGTCGGAGGCGTCGGCGTCTTCAAACGAACGGTTATCAGGATGGCTCATGGGCAAACTAGCAGCCTTACCGAGGCTTATACCAGAAGATTTTCGAGGGCTTCGAGGTCAATAATTCTGAGCACATCGCGATCGCGCTCAATCAATCCTTTCTTCTCTAACTTACTCAATACTCGCGTGACTGTCTCGCGAGCGAGTCCGCTCAGTCCGCTTAGCTCACGATGCGGCAGATTAGGAATCTCCATCCCCTGCCCAGCCACCTTACCCTGCCCATCCGCTAAAAAAAGCAAAATATCGGCCACTCTCGACTGAGAGTCCGACTCGCGCAGTCGCAGGCGACGGTTTACCTGTCGTAGCCGTCTAGCCATCAATCTAGCTAAGTATAGGCCCGCCATAGCTTCAGTGTTGAGCAGCGTGACAAACTGCTGGGCAGGCATATTGCCAATGACGGTTGGCACCAGCGTAATCACATCGGTCGAGCGAGGAACTTCTTCTAGCGAGGCCATTTCACCAAAGATTTCGCCTTTGCCTAAAATATTCAGCGTAACTTCTTTGCCATCTAGGTTGTAAGTGCGGATTTTGACCCAACCATCCAAGATAAAGTAGACAGAGTTGCCCCAATCGTTTTCTAGCAAAATGACCTGATTAGCCGGGTGACGACGCGTAACTACTTGAGCAGCCGCTTGTTGGGCTGCTTCCGGGGTAAGTTCTGCAAAAAACGGAGTCAGTCGGATCAGTTCGCTTTTGTCGAGAGGGCGCGCATCCATTGGCAAGGGGCTACAAGGCTGGTTAGAAAGGCTTTGAAAAGGCTTCGTGGGATTTTGTTAGGCTTTGCTCAAAACGCAGTTTCTAAAGTGCAGTTTTTAAAGTGTGGCTATCGCTACACTGACTGCTGCGAAGCACGCTAACTCTAGCACCCAATCTGCATTTGAGACTACTTATTCTTTGCGGCTTTGGGTGGCGCGTTTCGCTAACTGGCATAAGCTGCTCCTAATAGCCGTTTAAAGTAAGCTGTCGCGGTACGCTGTGCATTTTTACACTGCTAACTTAAACTTTGGGCACTTACATCTTTATGAATCGTCTTTGTGAATTTGGCTCTATAGCGATAATCTACGAGACAGTCTCCGACATCTCTGCTTGCTATCTAGCCGACTTTGCGATCGCTCGTCCGATAGTATCTTCTGTTTTGCGACTTATACCCTGATGCTTTGAACGCTATGTTTTTTAGTTTAATAGTCTTAATCTATTAGCCTTGTGCTTATACAGTAGCGTTGTCTCCCCTTACTCCCCCGGTCGTCACCAGCGCACTACCTTCTTGCTTCTTTTTGTAAACCCCCGCTATTACTGACTATTTGTAGGCATTCATCGTGACTTCTCAGCAGGATCAGATTCAATCGCTCATCAATGACATAGAAAGAGCGCTGAGTGCTCAGCGGTCTAATAAACCCTGGATAAGATCTAGCGACGTGGAGCCTGAGCGAGTGGCACTCGCTCAGGCTCAGGAGTATTTGAAATCTTTGCAGCAGACTTTTGATGCGCCGGGGGGTTGGGGGCCGGTCAATCCTCAGACTGGCCAGATCGCTGATGTAGAATCAACTGATAGCTCGCAGACTTTGCTCTCCTTGCCAGCGATCGGCGGCACGTCCACCCCTAAAGGTCAGTTTGGTCAGTTCAGCGGGGGAGCAGCCGGACAGTCTGAGGATGAAGCTGGGGGTGTGATTGGCCAGAGCGCAGAGCACGTGTTGCAGGCGCTGCTGACGGAGATGAAGTATCTCAAGTCTAGTGCGCTAGAGCCGCTGCGCTTGGAGATGAATGAGCTGCGCTTAGAGCGCGATCGCCTGCAATCGGAAGTAAAGTCTCTAGACAAGCAGCGCGAAGCGGCTAGCAATAGCCTGGTCGCGGTTGGCGGCAGTGAAACTGGCACTGCGGTTAGCGAGGAGCAGCTTAACGACTTTTTGACGGCGTTGATGGGTCGCTTGCAGGAGACGCTGACGGCGCAGGTGGGCCAAACTTTGGGCCAGCTTGAGTCTGACCATGCGGCGGCGATCGCTCAATTAGCGGCGGATGAAGAAGAAGTTCTTCAGCTCCGAGGCAGTGGACAAATCGAAGAACTGCGTCAGCTTCAGGGGCGCTCCGATCAGCTATTAGTTAACATCGACTCGACGCTTCAGCGCATGTTCGAGACGCTTCAGCAGAATATTAATAGCTATCAGCTCTCTTTGAATGAGGGGCTGGAGAGTATGCACAGCCTGGGTCGTCAGGGTGAGGTGATTGTGCGAGCGCTAGTCGATCATCTAACGGTGCAGCTAGGCCAAACTACGCCCCCCGAACCGGCTTTCTTTCCGGCTAGATCTGCCGCAGTGCCCCTGGTTTTAGTCGATGAAGACGCGCCATTAGCGGAGCCTGAAGATCTCTTAGACGACACCGTAGACGATGGCTCGCCCGACGATACGGTAAGTTCGCTCAATGAGGTTTTGCCTGATTTAACGTCGGATGTAGCGTCTACAGATACAGATGTAGCAGTACAGCCCGAAGACTGTATTCGAGCAGATGGCACGATTGATTTGGATGTGCTAACGCTGGATATTGATCGCGATGAGGCGGTAGCGATCGCACCCGAAGATGTGATGATCGATGCGGCGATCGCCGATGCGCAGGTAGCGGCTACAGAATCGGAAGATGCAGAAATAGAGGCTAAGGTTATGCCGACTGCCGAGTCGCTGTATCTAGCAGATCTGACTTTTGACGATTTGACCGTCGATCCTGAGCTGTCTTTTGACGCCGTACCTGATAACTTGCCGGTAGTCTCATCTGATGTCTTTGGGGCGTCAGATACAGAGGCCGATGCTTTGGCTGTCGCTGAGCTAGACGAAACTGAGCTAGCGGCTATTTTACCCGATTTAAGCGAGCCGTCTGATGAGCTATTAGCCGCTGAAGAGGCTGTATCTGAGCCTACTGTGCCTGAAGAAGCCGTAGGTTCAGAGACAGGTTTAGAGACAGATTTAGAGGTAGATTCAGACGCTGTTACAGAATTAGAGCTGCCTGAAGTCGCAGTCATATCGGAGGCGATGGATGACTCAGCGACTCATCTAGAATCTTCACTCGTGCCCGATATCCCAGATGCGAACGACGCGCTGATAGACAGCCTTCCACTGCGTGAGAATGGGAACGATGCGCTTTCTCAAGACTTAGCCGCAGAACTTGAGGGCGTTAGTAGAGAAGCTGAACGTGCTGCTACTGGGGCGATTGAGGTCGATTTGGATTCGCTGACCTCTGATTTAGAAGAAACCGTTGTTTTTGAAGCGGAAACGCCTGAGCCTGCACAATTATCGGCGGCTGCCGATCCGCTTGATTCGGCGCTGATTCCCGATCAGCCGGATGCCGATGACCGGGAATGGGAAGGCTCCTTTCAGGTGCCTTTGGATGAGATGGAGTCGGTAGAAGCCGACAGCCGCATGGCGACTGAGACGGTAGGGGCTGAAGTCACTGCGCCACTCTCTCCGACAGATTTTGACGATGACCTAGACTTTTACCTCGAGGAAAGCAATCCGGCGGCGAGTGAAACGGTAAGGACTGAGGATGATGTTGCTGAGCGCGCGGAAGATAGCGACGAAGATACCGTCGGCTCGGTAGAAGAGACTGCTGTGGAAGAGACCGCTACGGAAGAGATCGCTACGGAAGAATTTCCTTTAGAGGAGGTAGCAGATGTCAACGCTGCTTCGGTCGCGTCTACTGGTATAGCCGCTACTGAGGCGATCGCTGCGATGCCTCCTCTATTAGAGCCGCCGTTTGCTTCGCCACCCGCTTCGGCTCCGCCAGTAGCAGAACCAATTGATCCCTTTGTGACGACTGTGACAGCGGATTTGCAGCGCTCGTTTGATGAAGAGCCAGAGACAGAGGAGTCGATTGCAGAAGATCCGATTGCAGAAGATCCGATTGTAGAAGATCCGATTGTAGAAGATCAGCCGCCGGTTGATGTTGATGAGGCGGTGTCAGAAACGGGCCAGTGGTTCTTGGGCGTTGATATTGGCACAACGGGCTTGTCGGCGGTGCTGATTAATCAGGTGGGCGAGCAGGTTTATCCGCTGTGCTGGAGCGCTGCTGGCGACGAGTCAAATCGCTTTCGTTTACCGGCGATCGCTCAGATGATTGGGCGCGATCGCAATCAGCCAGGGTTTGGCGAGCAGATTGGCGAAGTGGGCGTAGCGGCACTGCAATCAGACGATAATAGACTGCTGCGGCACATTAAACCGCTGCTAAAGGTGGGTATTCCGCACGGCGGCTCGGGCGAGCCTTGGGTGCAGTGGTCTGATCTAGTGGCGCTGCCGCTACAAGAAATACAGTCGGCGCTGAGCGAGCTGCTAAAGTCGCTCAGTGCGCATCGTGCGAGCTGCCACGCCGTAGGGATGCCAGATGATGTTTTACGTCGGGTGCTGGCAAGCTTAACGGGCGTGGTGGTGGGCTATCCTGCTAACTGGCCAGATACCTATAGCTTTAATATTCGAGAGGCCATTTTAGCAGCGGGCCTGGTGGCGCGAGGCGAGCAAGTTTTCTTTATCGAAGAGACGATCGCGGTGCTGCTCTCGGCGCTGCCCGATCCAAACATGGATCCGGCTGACATTGACGGCCAGCAGCCGTGGCTTTACAACTGCCAGTGGTCGGGTGGGACGGTGGTGCTTAGCGCTGGGGCAACGCTAAGCGAAGCGGCGATCGCCAATCTACCTGAAGATTTAGAACAGCTCAGATACAGCGATTTTGCAACGCGTAGCTTTGGCTATGCGGGCGATAGTTTGGATCAAGACATTATTTGTCAGCTACTTCATGTGCCAACTTACCGTTCAGACTCTTCAGATTCGGGTTCAGCCTCAGAGGGATCTGAATCGTCTGCGGATGAAGGCTGGCGGCGCTTAGGATTGAATGACCTGAGCTTGCCTCAGCCTGGGGAGGCCGATAGAAGCAAACGCTATCGGCTGAGACAGCGATTGAACGCTTCTGAGTTGGGTCGTCAGGCAATTGTGATTGCGCAAAAGCTAAAGGTCGATTTGCAAGAGTACGCCCAAGCTGAGGTAAGTCTGGGCGATCGCACCTGGATTATCAAGCGCAAAGATCTAGAAACCAAAGTCTTTTTGCCCTACATTCAGCGCGTCAATCGACAGATCAACGCATTGCTAAACCAGGTGGAAATGAGTCCCGAGGCGGTGAACCAGGTGATTTGTACGGGTGGCTCGGCTTCTTTGAGCGCGATCGCCCGCTGGCTGGGTCAAAAGTTTCCGAATGCCACCATGATTATTCAAGACCCCTACAGCGACGAGTATTCCAATAGCTGTAGCCGGGTGGCCTATGGTTTGGCTAATCTTTGCCATTATCCGAATGTATTAGACGGCGATCGCCATCGGTACAGCGATTATTTTCTATTGCTAGAGCTATTAAGGATTTTGCCCAATCAGCCTTTGCCTGCAGGGGGCATTTTACACCTGCTAGAGCAACGGGGCATTGATACTCAAGCTTGTCAGATGCATATTTTGGCATTAATTGAGGGCCATTTGCCGCCAGGACTAGTGCCGATTGACAGCGATCGCCCCTTAATTAGCGCCCAGTCGCCCGATATTCCTACCTACAAATTGATTTCAGAACTACCTTTGTTTAGAAAACAAGGCGGTCAGATCTATATTGCCGACGCTGAGCAAGGCGAGCGATTACGTCAGCATCTAGAGAATGTTCTAGCAGGCAAGCTGCAAACTTTGAACGAGCCGCAGTCATTGCAGCTAGCGGCTGAAACTGTTCAGTAGTACTCGTGAGCGAAGTCCAGGAAAAAGCGGATATCCGAAAGGCTAGACTGCATCGAATCTATTCTCACTGACGTTAGCTAGCTTCATGCTGTGGCCCAAAGTAATGAGGCGTAAAGCTGCCGTGCAGTCCATAAGGAACGCGGTGCTTCAGGTTGAGTTTGGCAATGGGGCCAGTCGTGATGTCTTGAGCGTTGAAGATGGCTAGTTCGGTGCGATCGCGCTCCGCATTATAAAGCCATAGCAACAGCCAGCCATCGTCTTCTTGCTCAGCGCCCGGTCTAGCGACGAACAAAGGCTCGCCGCCAAACCCCCGAGGAGCCGCGCTCCAAAGCTGCGTCTCACCCGTCTCCATGTCTCGCTTGAGTAATGCCTGCAAAGGCGCGTTGCCCGTAGAGCCATGCGCCGCGCCCAAATATAAATAGCGATAGTCCCGGCCTACATTCTGGGGATTGATCGTTGGGAATTCGCAAGCGCGTTCAGTCAGCACTTCCACGTCCACGACTTCGGTGGCTAAATCGACCGTAAAACGCCACAGATTACTAGCAGGTACGTGGTCGAAGTCAACTTTACTGTAGTCTTCGGCGTCTTCAATGCTAGGGAAATTGTCGTAGCAAATAGAATCTAATATCAGCTTGCCATCTTGCTCAAACGCATTGGCATGATGAAAGACAAAGCAAGGCTCGGTGTTGTAAAAGCGCACCTCACCCTCACCATTGCGAGGAATAACGACAATTTTGGTGGGCGCTTTGGGGTTGAACTGAATGCACTCGGCTGCGCCCTTAAATCCTGCTACGAAGGGAATAGGGTTAAAGCTCACGGGGTTTTGCACAAAGACGCAGTAGTTGGGCGTAATGGCAAAGTCGTGCATGAAAGCAAAGCCAGCGACAGAATGTTTGTGCTGATGGGCCAGCGTTCCATCGGGGCTAAATTCGAACAGGCTGATGGTGCTAGAGAGTCCGGTTTTAATGCTGAAGTTGACCATCCGCTCTTCGCCGTTGCACTCTGGATCGAACTTAGGATGGGCGGCAAAAGGATCGCCCTCTTTAAGTAGGCCATCTAAATAGTCGAGTCCAAGGGTCTCCAGCGTGTGCGGATCGAGGCGGTGAGGTTCTGCGGCTTCCCACAGGGCGAGTAGCTTGCCGCCCCAATACACGACGTGGGTGTTAGCGATATTTTTTAGCCGCAGGTCGAAGGCATTGGCCAGCCAGCCGCCGGGTTTTTGAGTGCCAAAGACGCCTCTGTACTCGGGCTTGCCGCTGGCTTGCTCGGCTAGATAGCCTTCTGTGCGGACAAATTTGTTTTGGTAGAAGGCTTTGCCGTTTTGGAGGGCGATCGCGCTAATCATCCCATCACCGTCAAAAGGGTGACGCAAACGATAGCCGTTAATGTCGGTAAGTCCGGGGCCATTGCGAAAAACAGTACCTGCTAGCTCAGATGGGATTTCGCCCTCTATGTCGTCTATCCAGTAGGCAAATTCTTCCGGCTGAGACTGATAGCCGTTTTTCCAGTCTTCTCGGGTGTAGCTAGGTGCAGATTGAGCGGTTGGTGTTTCGAGCGTTTGCATAAATAGACAAGGGATGAGATGAAGATAGTTACTGTGTTTTTAAGACCGTTTTAGGTCTTTCAAGTTAAAGACAAGACCGTGAGCCAAAGGTAGTCACAGCGTGACATCTAAGCGAACAGCGGTATCGTCTGCTACTTCTGTGGCGCTAAGGGTTAGCATCAGCTCCTCTTTAGTCCGCTTAGATGCTGCGATTTCTTCCGCTTCAGCAGTGCCGGGTTCTACAGCGGATGTCTTAGGGAGCATTCCTAGCAGCGGCAGCGGCAGCAACGTGGTTGTATTAGTGAGCAAAATCAGTATCCAAAGGTTAGTAAAGTCGGTTTCGGTGACCTGTAACCAGTGCGTGACCAGTGCGCCTAACTCGTGCGAGATCAGTCCAGAGAGGTTCACCACCGACATCAGCAGCGCAAACAAGGTGGCTTCTACGCCGGGTGGACAGAGGCGAGCAGACAGGACTAGCACAGGCATAAAAGCAATCTGACCGGCCACAGTCAGGACTAAGCTATCACCCAAGGCAAACCACTGGTCTGCGATTCCCAGAGCGCGGTTGGCGTGGGTGACTAGCAGCAGCGTCGTCATCCCTAGTGCGGCGGACAGCACGGTTGACCAGCCGAAGATTTTACGAAAGGAGACTTCTTTGAGAAATCGCTGAAAAATCCAGATACCGACTAGTGAGGCAAAGCTAGTCACTAGACGAACGCGACCTAAAAATTCGGGTTCGAAGCCGAGTTCGTTAGTGGAAAAGAAGAAGAAGGCGGAGTCGGCGGTGGGCGTTGCCTGCCACAGAAAAAGAAACAGAGCTGGCATCCAAATGGCTTTTTTCGAGACTGCGCCTTTGAGCAGCTTTACCTGATCGATGACGACTTGCAAGTTAGATTTTTCGGTGACCGGATCTTCTGAAATTAGCCAAGCAACGGCGGAGACAATCAGGGGGAAGGTCGCAGTGATGCCAAAGACTACCTGATTGCTAGTGCGCTCTAGGAGTAAGCCCCCTAAGTAGGCGGTGAGCAATCCACCGACAGCGGATGCGCCCCAGGCTAAGGACTGTAGTGTTCCGGCATCGCCCTGATCTTCTGAGCGGGCACGCTCTACAACGAGGGAATCGACAATGACATCAGAGATAGCAACGGAGGTTGAGGAGAGCAGAATTGCGGCGGTAGCGGCTAGGGCAGTATCGACGACGGTGGCCATGGCAATCCAGGCGATCGCCCCCAAAAAACCAGACAGAATCAAATAAGGCCGACGCCGATAGCGAAAAATGGGCAGTCCATCTGACAAAAAACCAAAGACCGGCTTGATTGTCCAGGGCAGCGCTGCGACGCCCATCAGCGCTGATACCTCAGCCGGGGAAAGAGCAATGTCGTCCTTTAGAAAAAAGCTCACCGCCAAGCGCGACAGACCCAAAATACCCTGTACAAAGTACACGGTGAGAATGGCTGTGAGTTCGAGCGTCAGGGGCTGCCCCAGCAGAATTCGCCGTTCTATAAAGCCCTGGGCCTTTTGCTTGATAGAAAGCTCAGAAGAGTTTGACGCCGACATATAAAGAAGTATTGCTATCTCTCAACATGATAGCCGGGTTCCTCAGATTGTTAAGAAAAGTATCTCCAAGGGTGGAGTGCGATTAGATGGCTGCTGTTCCGCAGTAACGCCCTGTGCGAGAAAACTGGTTCGTGCCTGAGGTCTGTACGGGACAACGTTCGGCTAATTCTGTTTGCCTAATCTCCGGGCGGTATCGGCGCGGCGACATCGTCGGCTGATCTCTTTACGCCGAAGTACTGATCGAGTACTTGCTTTACCTTGGGGGCGGCAAACGAACCGCCGCCGCCGCCAGAGTGCTCGCCCAGCGCCACCACTACAATTTCAGGGTTGTCGGAGGGGCCATAGGCTCCAAACCAGGTGTGGTTTTCTCCCGGTGGCGCTTCTGCCGTGCCGCTTTTTCCAGAAATCGGGGGTAGCAGCGGATCGTTCACCGCGCCGCCAGTGCCGTTGCTGACTACTTCGCGCAATCCCTCTTGCAAAACCCTGACGGTTTCTGGTTTCATCCCAACCGATTTGCGCCAGGTTTTGGCCTCTTCTCCGGTCATGACTAGATGTGGGGTGACGCGATCGCCCCCGTTCGCGACCGCCGCAAACATCACCGCAATTTGAAGCGGGGTGGACAGCACGTTACCTTGCCCAATCGAGGCGTTAATGGTGTCTCCTAAATACCAGTTCTCCTCCATGACTCGCTCTTTCCACTCTGGGGTCGGGACTAACCCGTCATCTTCTTCTTCGGCTAGCTCAATCCCAGTGAGCTGGCCTAATCCAAAATTTCGCATCCAGGTCTCAAGGCTCTTTTCGCCTACGCCTCTGCCAATTTGATAAAAAAACGTATCGCTACTCATCGCCATCGCCCCCCGAAAGCCCAGTGGCCCAAAGCCTGCATTGTTCCAGTCCCAAAACTGAATACCGCCAATATTAATAAAGGCGAACGTCGGTAACACCACGTCGGGCGAGAACTTGCCCGACTCTATTCCCGCTGCGGTCGTCACTACTTTGAAGGTACTAGCCGGTGGGTAAGCGCGCATCGCCCGGTTGACGAGCGGATTGCCTCGGCTTTGAATTTGATCCCACTGCGCCTGGGTAATCCGCGTCGAGAATATGTTGGGGTCGAAGGTAGGGCGACTAACCATGGCGCGAATTGCCCCGTTGCGCGGATCGATGGCGACAATGGCTCCCGTATCGTCGCCAATGGCTGCTTCAGCCGCTTGCTGTAGTCCCAAGTCGAGCGTGAGCTGGACATCTTGGCCAGAAAGAGAAGGCTTTTCCCCCAGAATGCGCAGCACTCGTCCGCTGCTGTCTACCTCTACTTGCTGACCGCCCCACTGCCCGCGCAGGGTCGGCTCTAAGGCTTTTTCTAAGCCCATTTTGCCAATAACATCGCCCAGTCGATAGTTACCGCTCTCGGCATTCTGTTCTTCTAACTCAGCGGGGTCTAGCTCGCCGGTATAGCCCAAAACATGGGCCGCTAGGTCGCCTCTTGGATAGTTGCGCACGGCTTCGGCTTCTACTCGAACGCCCGGTAGGTCTTGCGCATATTCGGCGATCGCCGTGGTCTGAGCCGAACTCACCCCGCGTGAAATCGGCACCGACTTATTGGGGTTATAGCTCGTCTGCGCCAGCCGGTCTTTAATCTCGTTAGAAGGGACATCTAGGATTTGGGCGAGCCGCTGAATGACCTGCTCGCGTCTGGTCTCTTCTTTGGGTAAGCCTATCGGCCAAATAGAGACTGAATGTGAGAGCCGCGAGCCGATTAAAACCTTGCCATTACGATCAGTGACGGTGCCTCTAGCGGGTCGTCTGGGCAACAGCAAAATGCGGTTATCTTCGGCTAGTTCGCGGTTGCGCTCTCCCTGCACTAGCTGCAAAAAACCTAGCCTAGCGCCAATGCCGCCAAACATTATCAAGCTGAGCAGCAGCATAATAACGACCGACTGATACTGGCGACCGACTGTGCGGCCTCCTTTCTTTTCGCTGAAGCTATTACTG
>QBMC01000042.1 GCA_003242035.1 Nodosilinea foveolarum
ACATCGGTGCGATTTGGCTATTCATCCATGAGTACAATCGCTCAGTCAGAAAGAAGATGGCAGAAAGAGAAGATCCTGTTTTTTTCTCTGTCCTTTACTAAAATGCACTACCACGTTTTGCTAGCGCTGCTGGGCAAAGCACCCGGACTAGACTACGAGTATCAAGCTGTAGAGGTAAAGGAAGTTGCCTTTCGCTTTGACGGCGTTATGCGGCCAGCCGTAGAAAGCGCTTCATAACCTACCATTTTTGTAGAGGTGCAGTTTCAGCTTGATGAATACTTCTATCATCGCTTTTTTGCAGAGATTTTCCTTTTTCTTCGAAAAAATCCCGACGTTGAACACTGGCAAGCTGTTGTACTGTTTGAGAAAAGAAGCCGCGAAACGGATAAACAACCCCCCTTTCGCGTCCTTTTAGACAGTCCACAGGTTCGCTGTCTCTACTTAGAAGACCTTCAAGATACGGTTTTTGACTCAATCGAGCTATCCGTTCTACAATTGATTATGGCTTTGTTGCGTGAATTATCAGAAAAGAGAAGTGTCCTTCTCTGAGCGATCGCCTCCTAGAAATATCAACCCTCGAAGAACTAACCCAATACCTCTCAGGCAGTGCCTCAGAAGAATCTCAAAAATAATCACAAAATGGCAGTGCGCATCTACGGCAATCGAGCAATTAAGACATTGCCGGGAGAAGCGACTCGGCCGACCTCTTCGCGAGTTCGAGAGGCATTGTTTAATATTTGGCAAGGAAGCATCTCAGGCTGCCGGTGGCTAGACATTTGTGCGGGTAGTGGCGCAATGGGCGCAGAAGCACTGTGTCGCGGGGCCGCTGAAGTAGTCGGGATTGAGCAGTCGGGAGCAGCCTGCCGCATCGTGACGGAGAATTGGCAGCAGGTCGCGAAACCAGAGCAGCCGTTTGAGATCATTCGAGGCGATGCCATTCAACAGGTGAAGCAGCTAAGCCAGCAAGTGCAAGCCGGAACGCGGCTATCGTTTGACCGCGTTTACTTCGATCCGCCCTATGCAGGCAATTTGTATAGCCCAGTGCTCGCGCAGATAGCCAATTGCCTAAGCGAGCGAGCCGAAGTAGCAGTGGAATATAGCGAAAAGCTGTGGATACCTCAACGACCCGCTGGTCTAGCAATTGTAAAAGAGAAACGATATGGCAGCACTCAGCTCCTGTTCTTAAGCCGTTCGAGCCGGTAGCGGCACTTGCCTCAAAACAATCCCAATAGATTCAATAAGTATTTATTACTGCCGGAAACGGCAAATTGAGGCACAATAATAAAACAACACGTTTGTTGCTAAACTCGTTTGCCGCGAGGACGAAAGAGGAAGGAGTTCTACTATGATTGCTGCTGTTCAAACCAAAGAGCCGGTTCAAAAACGTCTGTCGATGCAGATACAGGCGATTGCCGAGGACACCACGACCCTACGGTCTTTGGATTGGGATCGCGATCGCTTCGACATCGAATTTGGCCTACAAAATGGCACCACCTACAACTCCTTCATCATTCGCGGTGAAAAAACGGCGCTAATAGACACCTCCCACGCTAAATTTCGCGAGCTATATATAGATGCGCTAAAAGGCGAAATTGACCCTAGCGAAATTGACTACATTGTGGTCAGCCATACAGAACCCGACCACAGCGGGTTGATTAAGGACGTGCTGGCGCTAGCGCCTGATGCTGTAGTTGTCGGTGCTAAAGTGGCGATCGCCTTCCTAGAAGACCTCATCCATCAGCCATTCGAGCGTCAAATCGTCAAAAGCGGCGAGACCCTGGACTTGGGCAACGGCCATGTTTTAGAATTTCTAAACGCGCCCAACCTGCACTGGCCCGACACCATTTTCACCTTCGACCATAAAACCAGCATCCTCTACACCTGCGATGCCTTCGGAGCGCACTACTGCAACGAAGACACGTTCGACGAAGACCTAGAAGCCCTCTCGCCCGACTTTCACTTTTACTACGAATGCCTGATGGCTCCAAACGCTCGCTCTGTCGTCTCCGCCATGAAGCGGATGGATAAGCTAGAAGGTGAGATCAAAACCATTGCTACAGGGCACGGGCCTTTGTTGCGTCGAAATGTGGAAGAGCTGACGGGACGCTATCGTAAGTGGAGTCAGCAAAAGAGCGATGCTGAGACGCTGGTTGCGGTGTTTTACGTATCTGACTATGGATATAGCGATCGCATCTCCCAGTCCATTGCCAAAGGCATTAGTAAAACCGGCGTTGGCGTAGAGATGATTGACTTACGCTCGGCGGATGCGCAAGACGTAAACGAAATTGTCAGTCGGGCAACCGGCGTAATTATTGGGATGCCGCCTTCTACCGGCAAGGGTTCGGAAGAAACGCGCGCGGCGCTAGGCACCATTTTGGCAGGCGTAAATAGTAAAAAGACGTTTGGCCTATTTGAGTCTTACGGCGGCGACGACGAACCGATTGATCCGCTTCAGAACAAGCTGCAAGATTTGGAACTAAAGGTGGCGTTCAGCCCTATCCGCGTGAAGGATACGCCGAGTGAAGCGCTATATCAGCTCTGCGAAGAGACTGGAACTGACCTGGGCCAGCAGCTAGAGCAATCTAAGAAAATCAAAAAAATTAAAGCGTTAGATGCTGACTTGCAGAAGGCTTTAGGACGAATCAGCAGCGGTTTGTACATTATCACGGCGAAAAAAGCAGATGTGCAGTCGGCGATGCTAGCGTCCTGGATTACGCAGGCCAGCTTTGAGCCGTTGGGCTTTACGGTCGCTGTGGCTAAAGATCGCGCGATTGAGTCGTTGATGCAAACGGGCGATCGCTTCGTACTAAATATTTTAGAAGAAGGCAACCACTTACCTTTAATGAAGCATTTCTTGAAGCGATTTCCGCCCGGTGCAGATAGATTTGCAGGCGTACGAACGCGACCCGCCTACAACGGATCGCCCATTCTAGCGGATGCGCTGGCTTATTTAGAATGTGAAGTGACTAGCCGCATGGAGCTGAGCGATCACTGGCTGGTGTATTGCACCGTGGACGATGGCAAAGTAGCAAAAGACGAGGCAATCACGGCGGTGCATCATCGGAAGGTAGGAAACTACTATTAAGCTAAATTTTCGCCGGTTAAATAGGGTTTCTCTGTAGCAGAAACTCAAAAAGAAATTAGGAGAGACATTGCAATGACGGCTCAAATTCCTGCACCCACACCGCCGATTGATGATAAGCCCGCTGAAGCTGGGCGGCGAGATGTGCAGGTGCTACCGATTGCGGCGGATACTTTTATGCTGCGATCGCGCTCCTGGAATCGCCTACGCTTCGAAATTGAATATGCGCTAGAAAAAGGCACTACGGCTAATTCGTACTTAATTCGCGGCAATCAGGTCGCGCTAATCGACCCGCCGGGTGCTTCTTTCAAAGATGGTTTTCTAGTCGCGCTAGCTGAAGAAATCGATCCGCACCTGATTGACTATATTGTTCTGGGCCATACCAATCCGAACCGGGTAGAGACGATTAAGGCACTGAGCGAGCTAGCACCGCAGTCTCAAATTGTGTGTTCTAACCCGGCAGCGATCGCCCTAAAAGCCGCAGAAATCGAACTTCCCATTCAGCCGGTCAAAAGTGGCAGCGACCTCGACTTAGGCCAAGGGCATCACCTGGAATTCATTCCCGTGCCAACGCCTCGCTACCCCGATGGCATGTGTAGCTACGACAGCTACAGCGAAGTTCTCTTTACCGACAAGTTCTTTGGCGCGCATATTTGCTCAGACGACGCTTACGATCTCAACCGTGAAAATTTGATAGAAGACCAGCGATATTATTTCGACTGCTTGATGGCACCTAATGCCAAACAGGTAGAGACCGCGCTAGAAAAGCTGAAAGACTATGTGCCCAGGCTGTACGCGGTAGGTCACGGTCCTTTGGTTCGCTACGGCGTGACGGAGCTAGGCCAGAATTATTCGAAGTGGGCCGCGCAGCAAAAGAAAAAAGAGCTGTCCGTTGCTTTAATCTACGCGTCGGCTTATGGCAATACGGCCACCATTGCCCAGGCGATCGCCCGAGGCATTACCAAAGCAGGCGTCGGCGTCGAGTCTATTAATGCTGAGCAGGCCAGCACCGCAGAAGTTAAAGCCGCAGCAGAAACCTCCGCTGGATTCATCATGGGATCGCCAACATTAGGCGGCCATGCCCCAACGCAGATTCAGACGGCTTTGGGCGTTGTGCTTTCGGCAGCCAGTAAGAACAAATTGGCGGGCGTATTTGGCTCGTTTGGCTGGAGCGGCGAAGCGATTGATTTGCTAGAAAGCAAGTTCAAAGACGGCGGTTACAGCTTTGGGTTTGATCCGATTCGGGTGAAATTTACGCCGGACGCAAGCACGTTGCAATACTGCGAAGAAGCGGGGACAGACTTTGCTCAAAAGCTAAAAAAATCTCAGAAGAAGACTCAGGTACCTAGAATTTCGGCCACTTCTGTAGAAAAAGCGATTGGGCGGTTAGTTGGCTCCATGTGCATTGTTACGGCAAAGCGGGGAAACGTGAGCAGTGCAATGTTAGCCTCCTGGGTATCGCAAGCGACCTTTACGCCACCAGGGTTTACGGTAGCCGTCGCGAAAGACAGAGCAATTGAGGGTTTGATGCATAAAGGCGCTGACTTCGTGCTGAATATTTTGGCTGAGGGTAAGCATCTGGGGCCGATGAAGCACTTTTTGAAACCGTTTAGCCCTGGAGCAGATCGCTTTGAGGGCGTGGAGACTCGGGAGACTGAGGACGGGCAGTTGGTATTGGAAGAGGCGATCGCCTACTTAGAATGCACAGTCGCCAACCGCATGGACTGCGGCGATCATTGGGTGGTGTATGCCACGGTGAGCGGTGGTGAAGTCATTGACAACGACTCAAAAACAGCGGTTCATCATCGTAAGACAGGGACGCATTATTAGAGAGAAGCTTTGACATCGGTGGGCGGCGTGGGAAAATTGAGAAATCGCCCGGTCGTATGCTTTATGCCAGTTGTTCAGTACGAATCTAACTTGTCTGAGACGACAGCCGTTTCTCGGTTTTTGGTCGAATGTCGGCAGCGAGCAGCGCAGACAGATCAGGCCAAAATTGCTAGCCTGACGTTTTCGATTGCGCCCATCGCACCCTGGGAGGCATTGGCGGCGCTTAAAAAAGGGGGCGATCGCCATTTCTATTACGACCCGCCAGGCAGCGCGGCTTTCGTTGGCGTGCAATCGGTTGTAGAATGCCGAGCCGTGGGCCAGTCTCGCTTTGAAGCGGCTCAGGCATTTACTCAGCTCTGGCAGTCTCGCTTTGTCTACAAGTCCTTCGCTGAGCGACCTTTTACCGATCCGTCTTTTATAGATGAACCGGCTTGGATATTATCAGAACCTAAAAGTCATTTCTTTTGCAGCGCAACTTTTTTTGAGCAGACAACAACAGATTTTGAGCCGATTTGCGTGTTTGTGCCACAGGTACAGGTAACTACTATTTCAAGCAGCTCAACGGTTGACTTTAACTGTTTAATTACCGCTCAGACAGATATTGACCAGACGGCGCTGCAGATTTTTCGTCAGCTAGAACAGCTAAAGCAGGCCGGTCGGCTCAGCCGAAGTCGGAGGTTAGCGAAGCGGCGAATTGTGCGGAATGTGGACGGATTTGAGCGATCGGTCGCGGTGGTATTGAAACATATTGGTCAAAATGGGCTGCATAAGGTAGTACTTGCCGATGTGATGGATGTGGTGGCGGATGTGCCGTTTGATGGGGTGCGATCGCTCCAAACACTGCGACAAAACCATCCCGACTGCACCGTATTTTCGGTAGGCAACGGTCGCGGCCAGTCCTTCATCGGCGCTAGCCCCGAGCGGTTGCTCAGCATTCGAGAAAACCAAATTACGACCGATGCACTCGCAGGATCTGCGCCTCGGGGCGTGACGCCGGGAATTGATACTCAGTTAGCACAGACCTTGTTAAATAGTGAGAAAGAGCGCTACGAACATCGAGTAGTCGTAGAATTTTTGTTAAAGCAACTGCGATCGCTCGGCCTAACCCCTCAATGCGAAACCGCACCTCAGCTCATGCGGCTCTTTCACATTCAGCACTTATACACGCCGATTAGCGCCCCGTTAAAGGCGCATCGAGTTTCTCCTTTAGAAGTACTCAGTCGGCTACATCCCACCCCGGCAGTAGCTGGAGTGCCCAGACAGCAGGCTTGCGAACTCATCCGCCAACAGGAAACTTTTGACCGGGGCCTCTATGCGGCTCCGATAGGGTGGATAGATACCGCAGGCAACAGCGAGTTTATCGTAGGCATTCGCTCAGCGCTGATCGATGGGTGTAGCGCCCGATTATATGCGGGCGCTGGCATTGTCTCAGGGTCTCAACCGGACAAAGAGCTGGCAGAAATCAAGCTAAAATTGCAGTCGCTGCTAAATGCGTTGGTTTAATCTGCGCGACGTTTGCCGATGGCCCTGGATTTTCGAAATGTGAATAGTCTGTGGGCCTCTGTCATGGTGGAGACCCTGTCACGGCTAGGGTTACAAACAGCAATTATTTGTCCAGGATCTCGCTCTACGCCGCTGACGTATGCCTTTGCACGTCATTCAGAAGTTGAAACACTGCCCATTTTAGACGAGCGTTCAGCGGCTTTTTTTGCGCTGGGCTGTGCAAAAAGGCAGTTTCGTCCGGTGGCGCTAGTTTGCACGTCAGGAACAGCAGGCGCAAACTTTTATCCGGCGGTGATTGAAGCTTACGAGAGTGGCGTACCTCTGTTGTTGTTTACAGCGGATCGTCCGCCCGAGATGAGAGACTGTGCTTCCGGTCAGACTATCGATCAACAGAAGCTGTTTGGTAAGTTTGTGCAGCACTATAGCGAGATGGCCGTGCCGGTTGCTTCGCTAGCCATGTTGGACTATTTGCGACAGACGCTGGTGAGTGGATGGGGACGGGCGATCGCCCCTCACGCAGGGCCAATACACTTCAACTGCCCTTTTCGCGATCCGCTACCGCCGCTGCCAGATGGTAAAACCGAGCAGCTAACGTCAGATTTTGACGAGGAAATGTTCTTTAGCGCGATCGCACCGCCCAATCCTACAAGATTTCAAACTCAGTCAATTCCAAGCGAGACCTGGGCACAGTGCGAGAGAGGCATCATTATCGCTGGGCCAACCATGTCAGCCTCTGCCCAAGATTATTGCAAAGCGGTGAGCAGCCTAGCCCACGATCTAGGCTGGCCTGTACTAGCAGAGGGCCTTTCACCGCTACGAAATTATCGCCGCCTAAACGACTCTCTCGTATCTACTTACGACATTATTTTGAGAGATTCTGATCGCGCTGACACGCTCTCACCCGATGTTGTTATTCAATTAGGGCCGCTGCCCATCAGTAAGGTATTGCGACAGTGGCTGCAAAGGCATCGCCCTCAAAGATGGATTATCGGTGAGGGCAAGAACTTAGATCCACTGCACGGGCCGACTCGTTTTTTATTTTCTAGCGTTGAACAACTAGCCGCCGACTTAAAGAACAGCGATCCGATTGTGAATACTCAGGGTTATCTTCAGCGCTGGCTAACCTGCGAACAATCTATGCGGCAGGCTTTGAACAATCGACTGGCTACTGAGACAGCGTTGGTAGAGAGCAAAATAGTTTGGCTACTCTCTCAACATTTACCCGAACACACGCCCTTATTTATCGCCAACAGTATGCCAGTGCGCGACGTTGAATATTTTTGGCCCACCAACAATCGTCAGATTTCACCCGCGTTCAGTCGTGGGGCTAATGGGATTGATGGCACCCTATCTACGGCGATGGGATTGGCGCATCACAATCAGCCAACGGTACTACTGACCGGAGACTTAGCGTTCTTGCACGACACTAATGGCCTGTTGAACGCTGGACAACTCAAAGGGCATCTAACGGTTGTTGTCGTCAACAATCACGGCGGCGGCATTTTTGAGATGCTGCCGATTTCTCAGTTTGAACCCGAGTTTGAAAAGTATTTTGTTACACCTCAGTCGGTGAATTTGTTTTCGTTGTGTAAGGCGTACGGAGTAGAGCATCACTTAATTGCCGAAGTAAAGGACTTTATAGATCGCGTGGAGAATTTGCCTGCGCACGGAATGCGGGTTTTGGAAGTGGTGTGCGATCGCCAAAAAAGCACTCTCCAAAGAAAAACCCTGCTAACTTCACTCTAGCTATGCCGTTTATCTCCACCGAACACCACAAGTTGTACTACACAACCGCAGGCAATCTTCAAAAGCCTGCCCTCCTGATGCTGCACGGCTTCTTAGGAAGTTATCAGGATTTTGACGTTGTCTTGCCCGAACTCAGTCAACACTTTTACTGCATCACACCCGATCTGCCGGGGCACGGTCAGACGCTTACCCAATCTGACGGCTATACCTTTTCAAAAACAACTCAAACGCTATTGTCTTTACTAGATTCACTGGGCATTGCAAAATCTCACATACTGGGATACTCAATGGGCGGACGGTTAGCGCTTTATAGTATTTGGTGCTCTCCTGAGCGGTTTAGCCGAGTTGTTTTAGAGTCGGCATCACCAGGATTAAAGACCGAGCAGGAGAGAAAAGAGAGGAAAAAGAGGGATTGGGCGATCGCGCAAAAAATAAAAACTACACCCCTTTCCGAATTCTTGACGCACTGGTACAAAAATCCTCTATTCCACAGTCTAAAGACACATCCCGAACTTTATCAAGCAATGCTAATACGCCGACAAAACAACAATTCTATAGAACTTGCAAATGCGCTACGTGGCTTTAGCACAGGGAATCAGCCCTCTTTATGGAAGGCCCTCGCTGAGATTAAAACGCCGCTCCTTTTACTGGTCGGCGAACAAGATAGCAAATTCGTCAGCCTTGCTCAAGAAATGGCAGCGCTCTATCAGCGAAATTTAGTAACTGTTCAGGTTTGTTCGAGCTGTGGTCATAATGTCCATTTGGAGTCACCCAACCGATACGTGCAAACCATTGTTCAGTTCTGTCTGCCCCAACTAAAGCAATAACGCACTCAAACGCTGCTGTTGTTCCTATAGTCGCTCGAACGTTAACAGACAGCATCTACCCCTATGTGGAGTACAGTAAAAGGCGCTACCATTATTTGCTCATCGCAAAGTCATCATGATTATCCGTCACGATGTTAATCCTGATCTTTACCTAGCCGATCCAGCTCAGTTTCCGGCGGTGGTCGCGGTTGACAAATTTCAAGAAGAAATCCCGATTGCTTACGACAATATTGATCGGATGCTGAAACCAAGTCTGATTTCTGAGATTCAGATGGTACCCAAAATTTGCGATCGCACCGACGGCATGGGCACCCTCATTCACCCCTATTGGATTCTCACCGCAGCGCATGTGGCAATAGGGATGTCATTAGAAAACGAAATTGAATTTGCCGACGGGACATACGCCATCGAGCAGATAGTGGTTCATCCTGATTTTCGCAACTGGAGTGAGGCGGTTGCACTCGCCAAAAACGACATTGCACTTATTAAGCTAGTACGACCGGCTGAGGCGATCGCCCCAATTCTGCTCTACCAGCAAAAAAACGAACTCACCGAAATTGTCACCTTCTTAGGTAGCGGTGATTTTGGTAACGGGTCAATCGGGCCAGACAGCGTAGATGCCAGACTGCGAAAGGCTACTAATCGCGTTGAGGCAGTTGATCAAGAGTGGCTAGTTTTTAAGTTTGACGCGCCGCCGAACGGAACCGCTTTGGAAGGGATTTCAGGGCCAGGAGATAGCGGTGGGCCAGCGTTGATAGCGGTGGGTAAGGAGTGGGCGATCGCCGGCATTAGCTCAGGCCAAGACTCAGGAACACTAGGCGAAGGACGCTATGGCGTATTGGAATATTACATTCGCGTCTCCCAGTATGTTGGCTGGATTGAGTCTGTTGTTGGTAGTTCAGTTACCAGAGATATAGCAAGATAAACAGAATAATCCAGATGACATCTACAAAGTGCCAGTAGAGTTCGACCGCTTCAATCCCAAAGTGATTTTCACTAGAGTAATGACCGGGTTTACGCGCCCGCCACAAAACAGCAAACATCATCAACAAACCAACCAGTACGTGCAAGCCGTGAAAGCCGGTAAGCACATAAAAAGTACTGGCAAACAGGTTATCTCTTAACCCAAACTCCAGATTGCTGTACTCATAAAGCTGACCCAGTAAAAAGACGACGCCCATGCCAATCGTCAGACTAAACCAGGTTCTGACACCATCAATGTCGTTTTTCTTGACGGCAGTGTCTGCTTTATGGATGACAAAGCTACTAGAAATCAGGATCAAAGAGTTAATGCCAGGAAGCAAGATCTCCAATTTCGGCGTTCCAGTCGGCGGCCATTCGACAGCAATCAGGCGAAACGTGACATAGGCAATAAATAAGCCCATGAACAACATACTTTCAGCACACAAGAAAACCAGTACGCCAAACAAGCGATGGTCGGGATGCTCCTCGTGATGGCTAGCTGCACCTTCCTGGGCGATATTAATCGTGCCCTCAGCGGTGTTAACAGAAGATTGCATAGTGTGTTTGCGAAGAGGGTTTACAAGGTTCGGAGACATCGGAGGTCTGCGCCCCCGAATCTATCTTTAAGCAGTAGGACGTACTAAGTCGCGGGAATTGGCGTACCGTGCACGTAAAGCTCCTCTGGATCTTCCTCTGCGATATAGCCCAAACCGTAATCGTAAGGCCCTGTTTTAAGCACAGGCAGTTCCTCGAAGTTTTCGATAGCTGGTGGAGAAAGCGTCTGCCACTCTAGGGTTAGCGCTCTCCAAGGATTCGCAGGAGCTTTTGGCCCATAGCGCCAAGACCAAATAGCATTAATCAAAAAAGGAATGGTAGAAACTGCCATCAGGTAAGAGCCAATGGTCGCCAATACGTTCAAATCAGTAAACTGCGGATCGTAGAGGGCAATTCGGCGGTTCATACCCATCAGACCCAGCTCGTGCATCGGCATAAAGGTGAGGTTCATCCCAGCGAAAGTGAGGGCAAAGTGAATGCGACCCCAAGTTTCGTTCATCATGCGTCCGGTCATCTTTGGGAACCAGTGGTATATCGCCATAAAGACGCCAAAGACGGATGCGCCAAAGAGCACGTAGTGGAAGTGCGCGACCACAAAATAAGTATCGTGAACGTGAATATCGAAGGGAACCGCCGCTAGCATCACGCCGCTAATGCCGCCGATGAGGAACAGCGCGATAAAACCCATCGCGAACAGCATGGCGCTGGTGTAAGCAATTTTGCCGCGCCAGAGCGTCGCCACCCAGCCAAAGACTTTAATGCCAGTCGGGACAGCAATGACCATCGTAGTGATCATGAAGAACATGCGCAGCCAGGGTGGGGTGCCGCTGGTAAACATGTGGTGCGCCCAAACAATCAGGCCCAAAAAGCTAATGACAATAGAGGAGTAGGCGATCGCCCGATAGCCAAAAATTGGCTTGCGAGCATGAACCGAAACCACCTCACTAATTGCCCCAAACAGCGGCAGCACGAAAATATAAACCGCCGGATGAGAGTAAAACCAGAACATATGCTGGTAAACCACCGGATTCCCCCCGCCCGTCGGGTTAAAGAAAGCCGTCCCCGCAAACAGGTCAAACGAAAGCAGAATCAGCGCCCCTGCCAGCACCGGCGTACTGATCAAAATCAGCAGCGAAGTGGCAATCATCGCCCAGCAAAACAGCGGCATGTCGGTTAAAGACATGCTGGGAACGCGCATTTTAAGAATCGTCACCAAAAAGTTGATGCCGCCCAAAATAGAGGCCGTTCCCCCAATCAGGAGGCTCATAATCCAAATGCCTTCACCCAACATGCCCGTCGTCAGACTCAGCGGCGGGTAAGACGTCCATCCCGCCTGAGGCGGCTCGAAAAAGAAGCTGCCAACCAGCATCAGGCCAGAAGGCGGAATTAGCCAAAAGGCGATCGCATTCAGCCGAGGAAAGGCCATATCTCTGGCGCCAATCATCAGCGGAATCAGATAGTTGGCTAGCCCCGCACCCGCAGGCACAATCCAGAGAAACAGCATCACCGTGCCGTGCAGCGTTAGCAGGCCGTTGTACACGTCAGGCGTCACGATGTCGGGGGCAGGCGTTGCCAGTTCGGTGCGCATCACCGTCGCCAGCGAGCCACCGATCAAATAGAAGAAAAACGCCGTCACCAAGTATTGAATACCAATTACCTTGTGATCGGTGCTAAAGCCGAAATAATCTGTCCACTTACGCTCATTTCCCAGAAGCAAGGGCGTTTCTGAGCTGAGTGTTTTGCGTTCTGCGGTTGCTGTCATACAAGCTAAGGGTCTTTACGTCTAGAGTTTTGTTTTATACTTAAGCGGAGAAAAACCGGATCGCAGGGATTAAGCCCACAGCGGCTGAGAATAAGAAACCTTACTGAATCTGGTGTGTGCTGCGATCGCGCAAACTAGCCAAACTTTCAGGCGCGATCGCTAGCTGTAGCGGCTCCACGAAGGGCGCTAAATACTCAGCCTCAGTCCGATCAGCAGGTGCCTTTGGCAAGTTCGCAATCGTCGTATCGCCTGCGTTCATCGCCGTTAACCGGCTATCTACCCAGGCATCATAGTCTTCTTTGGAATGGACAATGAGCTGAGTGCGCATTCCGCCGTGATAAGGTCCGCAGAGTTCAGCACAAACGACCGGATAAGTCCCTTCTAAAATCGGATTGATCACCAGCTTGGTTTCTTGTCCAGGAATCATGTCCTGCTTAACGCGGAACTCCGGCAGCCAAAAGGCGTGAAGTACATCCTTCGCATTCAGGTTCAGCGCTACTGGCTCATTAATCGGGACATGCAGCTCTCCATCTACAATGCCGTTGGGATAGTTGAAGATGAAGGCGTATTGCAGGCCCTGCACGTCAATGGAGAGAACCGGATTTTCTTCAGTCGCTGTACCCGGCATAATGCCCAGCCCAGCCTCACTAATTAAATTGCCGTCCGCGTCGTAGCTAGGCGCATACGCCACTTCCACAGAAGGCGCTCTCATCGCGCCCATATCGTGATTCATCAGCTCTAGCCCACCCATGCGGCTGTAGACATCGAAGCTGTAAATAGAAATGCCCAGCACCACTACAGCCGGAATCGCCGTCCAGACAATCTCTAGCGGAATGTTGCCTTCGAGATGTTCGCCATCGCCCATGTCGCCCTCTTTGCGGCGAAAGGCGATCGCCGCATAAATCAGCGCACCCTCAACCAGCAAGAACAGCCCAAAGCCGATGGTCATCATCGTATTAAATAGACCGTCTACCAGTTCGGCCTCTTTGGATGCAGCTACCGGCAAAAGACCATGATTTTGACCGTACCAAAGGCTGGCCAGCGTAATAAAAATGCCTATTAAAAGGGTGAGAATAGAACTTGGAATTTTCACAGATGCTTGTCTCAGACCGGCTAGCGATCTGTACTTACTTTTGTTTTAACGTTCATTTTGACCATATCCAAGGTAGCGTTCTTTCTTGTGATATGAACAGGATTTAAAGTCTCTATACGAGCTTTAACATTTTCTCTAGGATCGCTTGGCTCACGCCTGTGTATTCGTCAAGTTGCACCCAGGTTGCAATTAATACACTGAACCCAAAGTAAAGCAAAAAGTCTTTCTTTATTGTTAAGGTATGAGTTCATCTTATCAGCCTCTAGCAAGGCTTTATTTGAGTTTGACGAAGGCAATGTGAGCGTTGATACAAAAGCGCTCTAGCAGCTCATTTCTTTAGCTGAAAACAATTTGTGCGAGCAAAATCTTCTTAAGACATTAAGCAGTGTTAAGAGAAACCGGAGAGATTGGAAGAAAATATCTACAGCGAGAGAATAGCCATTCGTCTGCGTTATATTTTCTATGCGGATTGAGGTTGAGTCCCTGCATTTTCGCTCATCGCCCAATGGTCTGTTAACCCGTCTAAAACTTTCCTAACTTTTATGACAAACTTCAGCTTTTCTGACTTGTTCTCTTCGGCGCGTTCCCCCTCTTCTTCGACGCAGACTGATGTAGATCGCTCAGTAGCTGCGCAGACGCTGATTCGGCGTTGGGTTTGGAAAATGGCGATCGCCACCTTAGCACTCATGGCCGTAGGCAGCGCCACTCGGGTGATGAACGCGGGCCTAGCCTGCCCCGACTGGCCTCTATGCTATGGGCAGCTAGTGCCGACCGCTCAGATGAACTTGCAGGTCTTTCTAGAGTGGTTTCACCGGCTAGATGCTTCCTTAATCGGACTCATGGCCATCGGGTTGGTTGGGCTGAGCGTTTGGTATCGCAAAGTTTTACCCAGGTGGCTACCCTGGGCCGCGATTACGGCGCTATTTCTAATTGTGGTGCAGGGAATTTTGGGGGGTCTTACGGTCATTCAGCTACTGCGCTTCGATATTGTCACCGCCCACTTAGGAACGGCATTGATATTTTTCTGTACGCTGCTAACCATCGGGATGCTGCTGCTGCCTTACCAGGCCACCGGAAACGCTGGCAAACTAGCTTGGGTAGGTGGTGCTGCGGCTGGCTTGGTATACCTGCAAAGCATCATTGGTGGATTGGTTGGCTCTCGCTGGGCCGCCCATCAATGCTTCGGATTTTCTGACCTGTGCGACGTCATGAACACGCATATTTTTGGTGTCGTGCCGCCAACGGTAGCCGTGGTTGCCCTGGTCTGGTTGGTTTGGCGGACACCCGCGCTTAGCCGTGCGCTGCGAGGATTAGCTAACACGGCAGGAGCCTTAGTCGTGCTCCAAATTGCGCTAGGCGTAGCGACGTTTAAGCTGCGGCTTCAGGTAGAGCCGCTAACGGTTTGCCATCAGGCCATTGGCGCGACGCTGTTAGGAACGCTGGTTTGTTTTACGGTGCTGGCTTGGCGCGACGCCAAAGCGGGCAGTTTCCCTGCCGGGGGTTCTTCAACAATTAGCCTTGCAGAAAACCATTCGTCTATGGGCCATCCCTCCCAAGCTTAAGAGCCAACGCCTCGCTGCTTTCCCTTTAAACCTTCTTGAGAAAGACTTTAGATTTATGCAAACTTCCTCTTCTATTTGGTCTGTTCGCAACCCAAATACGCAACACCACGACAACTTGTGGCAGGTTGTGCGCAGCTACTGGCAGCTAACCAAGCCTCGAATTATTCCGCTGCTGCTGATCGAAACCGCCGCCGGAATGTGGGTAGCCGGACAGGGCCGAGTCAGTCCAGCTTTGCTCTTTGTCACCTTACTCAGCGGCACGTTAGCAGCAGCATCCGCCCAAACCATCAACTGCATTTATGATCGCGACATCGACTACGACATGGAGCGAACGCGCCATCGACCGTTACCCTCCGGTAGAGTGCAGCCCAAAGATGCGCTGCTGTTTGCGCTAGTGATGGCAGCGATGTCGTTTGCGCTGCTGCTAGTGTTTGCTAACTTGCTGAGCGCGCTGCTGGCGATGGCCGGAATTGCGGTTTACATCGGCGTGTATACCCTTTGGCTGAAGCGGTCTTCGCCTCAGAACATCGTGATTGGTGGGGCGGCTGGTGCAATTCCGCCGCTAGTCGGCTGGGCTGCGGTTACAGGCGATTTAACCTTAGGAGCGTGGGTGCTGTTTGCGATTGTGTTTGTTTGGACGCCGCCGCATTTTTGGGCATTAGCCATGCTCATTCAAGACGACTACGCCAAAGTCAATGTGCCGATGCTGCCAGTCGTGGTGGGGAACAAAGCAACGGCGCAGCAAATCTGGCTATATACTGTTGGGCTAGTGCCGCTCACGTTGCTATTAGCTTATCCGCTGGGCGTTTGCGGCCTAGTTTACGGGTTGGGCGCAGCGGTGCTAGGCGGACTGTTTTTGCAAAAGGCTTGGGCGCTGCGCGATCGCTACGACGACCGGGACTTAGCTAGAGACACCTTCAAATACTCTATTTTCTACATGATGCTGCTGTCTTTGTTGATGGTGATAGATTCGCTGCCCGTCACGCGGATGGGCATAGGCGCACTTACCCACAGCGTTCAAGCCGTGCTTCAGGCCATTCCGATGGTGGGATAAAAGTAGGCGCTCTAGTACTCTCTAGACTCCATGATTAAGCAGCGAGCCGTTTCAGCAGCGGCCTCGCTAGTGGGATGAAACTCGCCGTCATCTAATACGGTAAAATCTGGCGTAAATACCCAGCAGCGATAGCCTCGTGGGGTGCGTCCAATCGCAATTACCCAGTCGGGATAGGTCAAAATATCGACAAGTTCACAGTCGTGCATATCGCAATGGGGCTATGGTTAATTACAGCTAAAGAGACATCGGTATAGATGTCATTTTAGTGCGGCTGTACTAAAATTAGTATAGCGAATTTGATGCTGGTGATAGACTCACTAGCGCAACGCACAAGCAAACTCCCTCGGAAATATCTATGGCTGCCAACGCCTCCTCTGAAAAGCAAAAAGCCCTCACTTCTGTGCTCACCCAAATTGAGCGCAACTTTGGTAAGGGGGCTATCATGCGGTTAGGCGAAGCCAACCGGATGCAGGTAGAAACCATTGCTACCGGCGCTCTGACCTTAGACATGGCGCTAGGCGGCGGATTGCCTAAGGGCCGCGTAATTGAAATCTACGGCCCTGAAAGTTCGGGTAAAACCACGCTGGCTCTGCACGCGATCGCCGAAATTCAGCGTGAAGGTGGCGTTGCTGCCTTTATTGACGCAGAGCACGCGCTCGATCCCTTCTATGCAGAGAAGCTAGGCGTACAAATTGAAGACCTGCTAATTTCTCAGCCAGACACCGGCGAAATGGGCCTAGAAATTTGCGATCAGCTCGTGCGCTCTTCAGCCGTTGACCTGATCGTGATCGACTCTGTAGCCGCGCTCACCCCACGCGCCGAGATCGAAGGCGAAATGGGCGACTCTCACATGGGCCTGCAAGCTAGACTTATGAGTCAGGCTCTGCGGAAAATCACTGGTAACATTGGCAAGTCTAAGTGCACCGTTATTTTCCTCAACCAGCTACGGCTAAAAATCGGCGTTACTTACGGCAACCCCGAGACCACCACAGGCGGTAACGCCCTCAAGTTCTACGCATCCGTTCGTCTAGATATTCGCCGCATCCAAACCCTGAAAAAGGGCGACGATCAGTTCGGTATTCGGGTAAAAGTGAAGGTCGCCAAAAACAAAGTAGCGCCCCCGTTCCGCATTGCCGAGTTCGATATCATCTTTGGCGAAGGCATCTCTACGCTGGGCTGCTTGCTAGATATTGCTGAAGAGCATGACATTGTAGTGCGCAAGGGAGCCTGGTACAGCTTCGAAGGCAAAAACGTCGCTCAGGGCCGAGACAACACCATCATTCGGATGAAGGAAGACGCTGAGTTTGCCGCTCAGGTAAAGGCGCTGGTAATGGAGAAAATAAAGCCAGAAGCACTGCCGATAGATCCCGGCGAAGCGCCGCTACCTGTGGTAGAACCGGTTGAGGTTGACTTTGACACTAAAGAAGTGATTCCCGAAGCCCCTGAAGAAGAGGAACTTGGGATGGTTGAAGCAGCAGGCGCAGCCAAGTCTAAGGGTCGCAAAAGCAAAAAGTCGGCTTAAAAAACCAGGCGAGGGGAAATTAGACGAAATGCCGCTGTAGGAGATTTCCTGTCAGCGGCATTTTTGGGCCAAAGCATATAAAGACACCACAAGTATGAAGACTAGGTCAGCGATCGCCCTCCAATCTCTAAAGCTATAGTAGTCAACCTTGAAAGTATTTGAAGTTCGTCCGGATTTTGCGTAAGAGTACTGGAACAACTAAAGCTATACGGTGTCCGCGACTTATGCCCGTTGGCCAGCGTTAGCCTACTTAGACTTCCTGAAAATTGTGCAACCCATCCTCACCACCGGCTTCAGCCTAGCTATTCTAGTCGCTGTTCCTGCTTTGGCTATTTCTGCACCAGCTAGTTTGGCTCAAGCTAGCAGCTCGCAGGCCGCTGAAACGCTAAATCAAACAGACAGTCCTTTAAGCTCAGCTCGACCGCCCAGCCTGATAGAAAGAATTACTGCCGGGAAGCGGGCAGAGGAGCAATGGCGACAGGCCGTAGAAGAAGACCCTCAGAACGCAGAAGCCTACCGCAACTTGGCAAACGCCCTCGCAGCGCTAAATCGAGATCGGGACGCTGAGGCCATCTATCAACGAGCAATTCAGCTCGATATGAAAGATGAGGCTGCTTACTTAGCCTTTGGAGAATTTTTGCAAACGCGGTTTCGCCTATACGACGCGGCGGTTCTCTATCAGCAAATGGTAAAGGCCCTGCCGGAAAGTGCGATCGCTCACGAGCAACTTGCCGACAGCCTAATGCGCATTGCGCCTGAAGACTGGCCCAATTTAGACACAGAAATTGAAGTCACCTATCGTCGGGCCGTTCTGCTCAATCCCAACCAAACGTCATCCTACTATGGATTAAGCGCATACTTAGCCCGTCAGGGTCGCTTCGCTGAAGCCATGTCTACTCTGCGCGAAATTATTCGGCTCGATCCAGACAACGAGCAAATTTACGACGCGCTTGCCGCCCTTCCAACCCGCAATGGAGACCTTGCCGCTGCGGCTACAATTTATCAGGAAGGTCTCGCCGCCCAGCCTAATAACTCGGAACTCTACGTCAATTTTGTTAGCTGGCTACTCAGCCACGACCGCAACGCCGAAGTCGAAGCGGTCTATCAAAAAGCGCTCAAGCAAATGCCCGGTAATAGGACACTCCATCGAGAATTTGCAGAGTACCTAGCGGAAACGGGACAGCTAGAAAGAGCGATCGCGCTGTATCAAAAGACCATTGATCAGAACATTGCAGATGGGTACATAACCTATGTTCGGCTCGGCGATATTCTATTTTCTCAAGGTCGCAACGCGGCGGCTAAAGCTGCTTACGAGCAGGCCGTTTTACTCTCGCCAGATGCCTATGGCAAACTAGGGAGGTTTTTAGAATCGACAGAGGGCATAGACGCCGCGATCGCCCTTTACCGGCAAGCGATTGAACAACCTCGAGTTAAGGACAAAGGCGCTTTCTATAATCAGATTGGCCGTCTGCTGCAAGCCGCAGGGCAAACAGATCAGGCGATCGCAACGTATCGTCAGGCTCTGAGCCTTCCAAATGGCCAGAACATCCACAACAGCGCCGAACCACTGGCTAAGTTGCTGTTAGATCAGCAGCGATATGCCGAAGCCCTCGCCCTTTACGAACGGTTTCAGTTTTCCTTTAGCAGCGATGAAGAAACGCTCGAAAATTGGCAAGCGGCCCTACGTGGCTTAGGAAGAACGGCAGAAGCGGATACTTTGCTACAGGATGTTCAAGCGCAGAGGGCCGCAGCCAGCGAAGCGACTTATCGAAGGGCGATCACCCTTAGCCCCGAAAGTGGATATTTCTACGACTTGCTCGGCGATAGCCTGACACAGCAGGACAAATCAGCAGAGGCAGAAGTCGCTTATCAAGAAGCGCTGCGGTTAAATTTTGGCGTCTTTAGAACCCGAATTAAGCTCGGTAAAGCCCTGTTTGAGCAAGGCAAATTAGCGCAAGCCGAGTCTATCTATCAGCAGGCGCTCGATCTTTTTCCTACAAAAGATCGTCAGTACTTTGCCTACGACCAAGGTCAGCTCTACAAATATTTAGGAGAACTCTACGAAGCAACCAATCGTCCCGTACTCGCTTTAGAGTTCTATCGAATTTCACTTGAGATCGATCCTCTCCAAGGATTAGTCGAAGACAAAGTAGCTGAACTGTTAGCTAAAGCTTCGGACAACGGAGCCACCAACAGAGCAAGTACCGAAGCGGAGGCCAAGGAGACAATGATTAAAGATAGAGAGTAGTTTTTCTAGTCATGCTCGCTGCTTGTGGCGGCAAAATAGCGATCGCTCCAAACCCAAACGAATCAACTTATCTTGACGATTAAGCAGGCGTGAATGGACATTAAAGTGATATTGATTACAAGGCAAAAATAGAATTGCCCGCAAATATACTGAATAGAGTGAAGAGACCGTTCCTAAAACAGTCACATGCGCACTCTTCTCACAACTACACTAACAACCCCACCGGCAACTGCGCTATTAGTCTCACTGGCAGTCTCACTGGGAGGATCTTTCGTATCTAACCCCGTCTCAGCCCAAACTGTCAGCGATGACGCAGCGATTTTAGAGAATCGCGAGCTGCTTCAGCAAGGTATCGCTGCTCAGGCTAATGGAGACCCTAACGCCGCCGAAGCTGCCTACCGCGCAGCTATTAAACTCAATTCAACAGATGCGGTTGGCTACTATAACTTAGGCAATGCACTAGCCGACCAAAACAAAGTAGCAGCGGCGATCGCTGCCTACCAAACCGCCATTCAGCTAGATCCCAACAACGCCAACGCTTACTACAATCTAGGCTACTGGTTAAACACTCAAGCAGACCCAGAAGGCGCCATTGCCGCCTACCGAGAAGCCGCCCGACTCAGCCCCTACGATGCCGACACCTACTACAATCTAGGCATTTTACTCAGCAACCAGGCACAGTTCGACGAAGCAGAAGTTGTCCTACGCCGAGCGCTTATTTTAGCCCCCGATAACGCCAGCGGACGGCACTATCTGAGCGTTGTTTTAGCCAACAAAAGCCAGTTCAAAAACTCGCGATCGCCATTCTAGAGAGATCTTACATCGCGCGCCTAAGCTATTCGGGTGCGCCACCGCGACGTTCCAAGTCCTGCATTGCTAACCGAATTTGCTCAACCCGGCGACGATTCACGCCCAGATCCGACTCGCCCATCCGAGCCGCCGCCCGCGTATGAATCACATTCTCACCGGCTGGAAAATAAAACTCCGTATCGTCTACAAAGCCCATCAGTCTACTTTCTGACTCAACCAACACATAGCTATCGCGTTCCTCAACAATCTTGGTGCGAGGCACCACGCCTAAAATGCTGACTAGATTTTTACGCGCCGTATCGCGATCGCCCTGGTAAACAATCGGCGCGATCTCATGTTCAGCATCTCCATCTTGGCTCACCACGCAGTTGGAAGAGGCCGGACAGCTCGCCAGCTTGCCATCTGTAAGGCCAATATTCTCAGGCCGACTGCCCGCAAACGCACCGCCAATTCCAGGCAGCGCCGCCAGCGCTGTATCCGCTGAACTTAACGTCAGCCAGAGCGCCAGACTGAGCGTGAAAAAGACTGAGAGAACAGATTTTGAAAGAACAGATTTCACAGGTTCGTGCTGACTCCTTAATATAGTTAGGTACGCACTAGCATAGGGTTTATTTGATGGATTTGCCGTGGAAGAGTCTGCCAAATTTGCCCGACCTATCGGGTCTATCAAACATAGACCTGCCCGATCTGCCTGACCTGAATGCACTCGGCAGTCTGGCCGCACAGCTACAAACCATCATTAGCCGCGCGATCGCTCATCCCCTCTGGACAATCGCCCTGATTCTCTTAGCCATCACGCTCATTCAAATTATTGCCGACTTGATTAAGCGATCGCTCAAAGCAATCCTTACGCTGCTGCTAAAACTGCCGCTCTTTATGAGCCAGTGGATTTGGAAACGCACAGTCGGCCAGACCAAATCACCCACGAATGCCCAAATACTTTCTAAAGCAGAACAAGCCGATCAGCTCATCGCTCGGCTGGAAACCCTGCGCCAGGAGCAAGACCAAATTATCGCTGAGCTTAAGTCCCTGCTCCGCCAACCGATACCGCTACCGGCGTCCTCGCCTTTAGATCCAGCGTCACCGTCTCCCCCGATGCTAGAGCCACTATCCGAGGCTCAAACCCCTTCGCCTTAAGCTGCGGACGAATAGCCTCCGCCCCACCCGATTCGTTTAAGACCGGCGAAATTAGTCCCTCATAAGTCACCCGTCCATTCTGCGCTGTAGGCAACATCACCTGTGGATTTAGCAGCTTAGCGATCTCCATCGCCGCCGAGCCGCCCCGAATGACCGGCGCAATCGTCAGTAAGTTAATATCCGCCATCGGCGTAATCGCAATATCTACCGCGTCTGCATCTTTTAAACGGTCAGTGTCTGGGTAGCCATGCGGTTCGTAGTAAAGACGCAATCCTCTATCCGATGAATCACGCTCTGAAGCATCCTGCTCTAAAAAACCATCATCCAAAAACGTCACGATATAGCCATTCTCTTGCTTAAAAGCGCCAACCGGTGCGCCGACAAAAGCCTGAATTTTTAGGCCATTCAGCCGCAGCGACTCACCGTGATCTATCTCAGTGACAGACTCAAAGCCTTGTTCTCTAGCGGCCTTAGCGCCATCGGGTGAGGCCACCACCGGAATCGTTTTATTCAGACGAGCAAGCGTCTCAGGATGCGCATGATCGGCGAGTCCCTGGGAGAGCAAAATCAAATCAATGTTTTCAGGAATGTCTATATCTATAGACTGCTCTGGATTCGACGGATCTTTTCGGATACCGCGCACTAACCAATTCATCCCGCCAAAGACCAGATCGCCCACCAGCCAAGGATCGAGCAAAATCCGTTGACCGCCCGCTTCAATCAGCCAGGAGTTTGCGTCAAACCAAGTGAGCTTCATCTACTTTTACCGCGAATCGTTCTCTGTTAGGGTGACGATTTTTGTACGACTGTGCCAACCTCCTTTTGTCAGATCTAAGCCGTTAGTTTTGGTAGGCAGCTTTGATAGGAAAGGCAAGAGAATACTCACAGTCTCGTCAAGTAGTATCAGAAAAAGAGCTAGAGAAGTAGATGCCCTAGATCTACTCAAAGAGGCGAAAGCTCAGGCGCCCTGGCTGAACATCGGTAAAAATAGGAAGCCCGCTATACGGTAGGATCGAAAAGGTTCATTCAAGCAATTTCTTCAGGCGATCGCTTCTATCTCATGGGCAACACCTTCGGTCATTTATTCCGCGTCACCACCTTTGGCGAATCTCACGGCGGTGGGGTTGGCGTCGTTATTGACGGGTGCCCGCCGCTGTTAGAAATCTCCGCAGCAGAAATTCAGGTAGACCTCGACCGTCGCCGTCCAGGGCAAAGCCGAATTACCACGCCTAGAAAAGAGACCGATACCTGCGAAATTGTCTCGGGCGTATTTGAAGGCAAAACGCTGGGCACGCCCATTTCGATCTTGATACGCAATAAAGACGCCAGATCGCAAGATTACGATGAGATGGCTAAGAAATATCGGCCTTCTCATGCAGACGCAACTTACGATGCCAAATACGGCATTCGCAATTGGCAGGGTGGCGGACGATCTTCAGCGAGAGAAACGATTGGTCGAGTGGCGGCGGGGGCGATCGCCAAAAAAATCCTTCAGCAGGTCGCGGGCGTAGAAATCATCGGCTACGTCAAGCGCATTCAAGACATTGAAGCGACCATCGATCCCAACACCGTCACCTTAGAAGAAGTCGAAAGCAACATTGTCCGCTGTCCTAATCAGGACATTGCTGAACAAATGATTGAGCGCATCGACCAAATTCGCAAGGAAGGCGACTCTATTGGCGGCGTCGTCGAATGTGTCGCTCGCAACGTCCCTAAAGGCTTAGGCTCTCCCGTATTTGACAAGCTCACCGCTGACTTGGCCAAAGGTGCCATGTCTTTACCCGCCACCAAAGGGTTCGAAATGGGATCTGGCTTTGCTGGAACCTATCTCACCGGGAGCGAGCACAACGACGAAATGTATCGCGGCGAAGATGGCACCTTCCGCAATCGTACCAATCGAGCGGGCGGCACTCAGGGCGGTATCTCCAACGGCGAGAACATTGTTTTACGCGTTGCCTTCAAACCCACTGCCACTATTCGTAAAGAACAAAAAACGGTAGACAACACCGGGCAAGAAACAACCCTCGCGGGCAAAGGCCGTCACGATCCTTGCGTTCTCCCTCGCGCCGTGCCGATGGTAGAAGCGATGACGGCGCTCGTGCTGTGCGATCATCTTCTGCGGCAGCAGGCCCAGTGCGGTACGCTTATTTCAAATGAGTAGACAAGTCCAGTGGGAATCCGGCAGTCTTTGGCTCAGGCTAAAGGCACAAGCAGAACATGGCAAAAAGACTGGCTCGCTCAAGTCTATCAACACCACTGCCGAGACAGTAGAGTCCGGCGGGATTCCTTTCAAAGTCTATGTTTTAGCTAATCTTGCCAAAAAAGAAAAAGCTAAAAAACAACAAGGTAAAACAAAGCCAGACAATCCGTTTCTACCCTACGAAGAAGATCTCTACGTCACAGATATTTCCGAGACGCACCTGTGTCTTCTCAACAAATTCAACGTGGTTGATCATCACTTTCTGATTGTGACTAAAGCGTTTGAGTCGCAGGAAAATTGGCTGAATCTTGCGGATTTTGAAGCACTCGCAAAGTGTTTGTTGGAAGTAGACGGACTGGGATTTTTTAACGGTGGAACCGTCGCAGGCTCTAGCCAGCCGCACAAGCATTTACAGGTGGTGCCCACAGCAGGTGAGTCGGTGCCAATAGAGAGAGCGATCGCGCCCTTAAAAAAAGGGGTTGTTGGGCGATCGCCCCTCCTCCCCTACCATCACGCCATTCTCCGCTGGCAAACGCTCCCCAGCCCTCAGCAAATTTTAGAAAACTACCACCAGCTACTCAACGCCATTGGCATCATCAGCGAGCACTGGCAAGGAACCCAAACAGCACCTTATAACTTTCTCTGTACTCGCGAGTGGATGATGCTCGTCCCCCGCAGCCAGGAAAAATACGCCAATATCTCCGTCAACTCATTAGGGTTTGCTGGCTCTCTACTGGTAAAGAATAAAGCCATGCTAGACCAGCTCATAGCAATGAGTCCGATAGAATTACTCAGCATCGTGGGCCTTAACCCAAGCCGTTGACCCATTCAATAATCAATTTAACTACTTAGCCTGACTGATTCTCATCCACATCGGTAGCTGAGAAGCTTTGCCTGCCTGAATTCGATCAATAGCGGCCTGCATTTCTACCCGCACGTCAAATTCGCTTTCAAACTCGGCAGCTTTGATGAGCTGGGGTAGGATAGGGCGATCGCCCACCTCATTCAAAAACCGACCTGCCCGCCATCTCACCAACCCTGACTGATCTTGCAACGCCTCAACCATCGCTGCAATCGCCGACGCCTCCCCCAAATCGCTCAGCGCATCTCCCGCCGTTCGCCGCACAATTGCAGAACCATCGTTCTGTAGCACCTCACACAGTGGCTCTACCGCTTCCACCTGCTCGCTTGCGCCCAAAAGCGCCGCCGCCCAGCGCCGAATTGCGTTGCGATTATCTTTCAAAGCTAAAACCACCGCCGGAAAAGTCTCGGCGTCAATCTCTATTTGTTGAATTGCTTTTAATCGACGCTTCCAATCAGATTGTTTAAGCTCTGCGAGCAGTGACTGTTGCGAAAGCTTTTCCCCTTGAACCGTTGTTCTTTGATCAGGATCGACAGCAGCCTTTTCTAACAAAGCTAAATCATGTTCGTTAGTGAGGCTATCTAGCTCGTCGGCAACCTGCTGAGCAATCTCATTCGGATTACCAAACTGCGGCTGATAGGGCGACCAAATCCGCTCAGCGACATAATCTGCCTGAGTCGCCACAATTGCCCTTTGCAATGCCTGATTAAACCGATTGGGCAAAGCCACCCGCGCCTGCTCGCTGCCCGCGATCGCCCTTACCTGCACCGGAATCCCTCGAAACATCTGAATCGCCACTTCCACCTGACCAAAATCCCGATCCGCTGTAGCACTCTGCGAGGGTTTTCCGGCTTTCAAACTATCGCTCAAACCAGCATCGGCATTTTCCGCCATCCCCAACAAATCGCCAGCGGCTACCAAAATAGGCTGCCAATCTACATTTCCTCGCCGCGTGAGCGTAATAAAGTCTCCCATCAAGAAAACAGACTGTATTCCAGCAATGGCAAGCAAATTTTGAAAGACTTCAGGCGTGTCTGCCGCCACCTCCCCCACGCTCAGCGTTAATGGTTTATCGCTCACCGAAGCGTTTAAATTGAGCTTCATACAGTTCGGGCTAGGTGTAGTCTCTATCGAACGTAGCTTCATCTGACATCCTCATTTTTACCCCTCCAAACCTAGAATACTGCATAAGCTTGGATAAACGCAGTTGCTCACTACAAGTGTTTCAATCCCTAAAAGAGTTTAGTTAGTTTTGCGACTTTAAGCTCGCTTTGATCGTAAATCGTGCGTTTGGTTTCAATCCCTAAGAGGGTTTGGTTGGTTTTGCGACGGAACCCATTAAAAGATAATCGCTTTATTGAAGATGTTTCAATCCCCAAGAGGGTTTGGTTGGTTTTGCGACGTCGCAGACGCGTCAGCGGCGGAGACTCTAGCGCTCCTTGTTTCAATCCCTAAGAGGGTTTGGTTGGTTTTGCGACTCAGAAGAGCGACCTCGCCCGAAGCCCTAGAATTGTTTCAATCCCTAAGAGGGTTTGGTTGGTTTTGCGACCTGCGAGAGGGCCAGGGCTGGGCTGCATTCTGATTGTTTCAATCCCTAAGAGGGTTTGGTTGGTTTTGCGACGACTAAACTGGGTGCGCCGGTTAGGAAATAGCTGGTTTCAATCCCTAAGAGGGTTTGGTTGGTTTTGCGACAAAACCGTGAGGGCGGAGTGCGGGCCTTTCGCTTGTTTCAATCCCTAACAGGGCAAACGCATACTCTAAAAGGCAGGATACTCAATAGGTAGCGTTTTGTTAG
>QBMC01000043.1 GCA_003242035.1 Nodosilinea foveolarum
GAATTCATCCCATTCTAGTATCTGGAACGATGGATTTTATATAATCCTCGTTCCTAACCTGCTTACTTTTGTTCTTCAGACCACTTATTACACTACCGATAGCGCTACTGCTACCTGATTTTGTGGTGTCGGTAATTAGCGCAGCGATACCTTCTGCCACAATGCGGACACACCGACTCGCCCTCACTTCACACGGAACTTTCAAAACAAAATTTCTCATTCCTCTTTAGTAGGCTCTAGTTGAACATTCCTATAAAGCTGTTCTATCGGCAGCTCAACGCCCATACTTGCGATCTCTACTATCTCCCCCACCTTATACGGAAAATATAGCCACATTCGGCCCTCTCCACGACGAAAGCACTCCACCTGCATCTGCTTAGCGCTAATGAGCACATATTCTTCCAACGTCGAAATCTGCCTGTATTCCTGAAACTTCTCACCGCGATCTACCGCTTCAGTACTTGAGGAAAGCACTTCTACAATTACTTTTGGAAACTTGTAGAAAGTATCATTAGTTTTGTCCCTTTCGTCACAACTAACGACCAAATCAGGATAGCGATAAAAGCGCCCTCCTTTAACCTGTACCTTTACATCCGATGTATTTATTTCACAGCCGCTTGCGTCTACCTTATCGACCAATGCTCCATATAAATTGAGCGCTGATCGGTTATGGCCTTTCGTGCCGCCTGCCATAGCAAACACTTCGCCGTCACAGTACTCATAGCGAAGCTTCTGTCGGGACTCCCATTCTAAATATTCTTCAGCGGTCATTTTCAAAGGCTTAGAGCTAGCAATCATAGTTAAGTCCAAATTTGACGTAAGTCCAAAACAAAACCAGGCAATACAGCTTCTCCAGACAGCTCAGTTGGCATAGATAGCGCTTCCGCTTTCTTCCTTATTCGGTAGATCTCCACTTGCTTACTTTTGGGATCAATCAACCAGCCTAAACTAGCGCCATTGTCCATATACTCCTTCATTTTTTCCTGAAGAGGCTTAAGCGCATCCGAGGCAGAGCGTAGTTCTATAACAAAATCTGGACAAATATTAGGAAAAGTTCGCTTTTGCTCTGGGCTTAGAGCGTCCCATCTTTCCTGGCTAATCCAAGATGCATCCGGAGAACGAGTAGCCCCGTTAAGCAAAAGGAACCCAGTCGAAGACTCAAAGGCTTTCCCCAACTCACAATGAGCCGTATGCCACGTAAAGAGCTGTCCAAGAATGCTAAAGTTTCGTTCCCCAGTCTCCCAGCCTGTAGGTGGATTCACAATTAAGCCTCCAGTAGCCGTTCTTTCTAATCTCAGGTCACGGTTGGCAGCAGCCAGCAGCTCAAACTGCTCGTGACTCACCTGTAATGAAATCTCTTCGGGTAGTTGAAGAGAGAGCTTTTGGGTCTTTAGCGGAGTCTGAACCATAGCCTTTTACCTAACTATCTTTGTTCACCAGATGGTGCGCCAATACATCCTTCAGGTATTTACCAGTATAAGAGTCTGCTACGGCAGCAACTTCTTCGGGCGTGCCCTGGGCAATAATTTGGCCACCGCGATCGCCCCCTTCAGGCCCCAAATCAATCACCCAATCACAGCAGCGAATCATATCCAAGTTGTGCTCGATCATAATCACGGAGTTGCCCTTATCTACCAGACGCTGCACCACATCCAACAGCTTATGCACGTCGTAAAAAGAGAGGCCGGTTGTGGGTTCATCAATCAGATACAGCGTTTTACCCGTCGATCTTCTCGCCAGTTCGCTAGCTAGCTTCATGCGCTGCGCTTCACCGCCCGAAAGCGTAGGCGCAGTTTGCCCCAAGCGAACGTATCCCAGCCCTACGTCCACCATTGTTTGCAGTCGGCTAGCCGCTTTAGGGATGTTCTCGAAGAATTCCAGTCCTTCTTCAGCCGTTGTGTGCAACACATCAGAAATGTTCTTTCCCTTGTACTTCACCTGAAGCGTTTCTCGGTTGTAGCGCGCGCCTTTACACACCTCGCACTCGACGTACACGTCTGGTAAAAAGTTCATCTCAATTACGTTTACGCCTTGCCCGCCGCAGGCTTCACAGCGTCCGCCTTTCACATTAAAAGAGAACTGTCCGCGCTTATAGCCTCTCGCTTTTGCCTCGATGGTTTCAGTGTATAAATCTCGAACAACGTCGAAGATACCCGTGTAAGTGGCTGGATTCGAGCGCGGCGTCCGACCAATCGGAGACTGGTCAATCACAATGGCTTTGTCTAGCGCCTTTAAACCTTTAATCGGTTCCATCTCTTTTGGCTCAGGGATTTTGCTGCCGAAGAAATGGCGAATGGCCGGATACAACAAATCGTTAATCAGCGTGGATTTGCCGGAGCCAGAGACGCCCGTGATGCAAACAAACTTACCCAGAGGAATGTCTACATCAATGTTCTGCAAGTTGTTACGATGAGCATCACGAATTTGGATGCTGCGGTTATTACCGGGTCTGCGCTCTGTGGGCGTCTCGATCTTTTTACGACCCGACAGATATGCGCCAGTCAGAGATTCTTCGGCATTAAGAATATCTTCTAGCTGTCCCTGCGCCACAATTCGCCCGCCGTGAATGCCTGCGCCTGGGCCAATGTCCACGATGTGGTCGGCGGCTCGCATGGTATCTTCGTCGTGCTCTACCACCACTAACGTGTTGCCCAAACCTTTCAGCCGGTCGAGCGTTTTTAGCAGGCGATCATTATCGCGCTGGTGGAGGCCAATACTCGGCTCGTCTAATACATACAAGACACCGCTAAGTCCTGCGCCAATTTGGGTGGCCAGTCGAATGCGCTGCGCTTCCCCGCCCGATAGCGTACGGGCTGTTCTATCTAATGTGAGATAGTCAAGGCCCACATCTAGCAAAAACGTGAGTCTCGCTTTAATCTCTTTAAGCACGAGTTCGCCAATGGCAATCTGGCGAGCGCTAAGCTGAGGAGACTCCCCGTTTTCACCCACAAGTTCGTACACTCTATCACGGCATTCTCGGATAGAGACACTAGTAAAATCTTTGATGTTGTATGGCCCAATTTTAACCGCTAAAGACTCTGGCTTTAATCTAGCGCCATTGCAAACCTCACAGGGCTGCTCGATCAGATATTTCTCTAGTTTCTGTTTGTAAGCATCCGAAGAAGACTCTTGATACTGCCGCTGAAGCATCGGCAATACGCCTTCATAACGGCGATGATAGCCTTTGTTCTTACCGTAGCGAGAATCTGTTTCTATGTAGATTTTCTCTTTGGAGCCGTGAAGGATAGTTTGTTGTTGCTCCTCAGCAAGGCTTTCCCAAGAAGACTGAAGTTCGAAGCCGAAAGCTTGCCCCACGCTGTAGAGAAGAGAGAAATAGTAGGTGTTGTCTTTTTCTGACCAGGGGGCGATCGCCGCATAAACCGGTGACTTCGAATCGGGCACCACCAAATCAGCCGAAAACCGCTGCAAATTTCCCAATCCATGACAATTAGGACAGGCCCCATAGGGCGAATTAAACGAGAACAATCTGGGCGAAAGTTCGTCCATTACCGCCCCGTGCTCAGGGCAAGCAAAGTTCTCAGAAAAGATAATGTCGCTCGGGGGAGCCGGGGTCGCTTGCCCTCCGTTATTCTCTTTGGCGTTCTCCGCAGCCTCCTGACGCACCGGCAATACGTCAATTACCGCAATCCCATCCGAGCGCTTTAGCGCCGTAGAAAGCGAGTCCACCAGCCGCTCTTGCAAATCGTCCTTTTTCACCAGCCGATCAACAACAACTTCAATATCGTGCGTTTTATTCTTATCCAGCTCAATATTGTCGCCTAGTTCGCGGGCCTCTCCATTAATCCGAACCCGCACGAAGCCCTCCGCCGCTAGCGCAGACAGCAGTTTTTGATGCGTCCCCTTTTTCCCGCGCACCACCGGAGCCAGAATTTGGAAGCGCGTCTTATCCGGCAGATCCATCACCTGATCTACCATTTGATCGATACTCTGGGGGGCGATAGAGCGATCGCACTGCGGACAATGCGGCTGCCCCGCCCGACCATAGAGCAAACGCAAGTAGTCGTAAATCTCAGTTACGGTCCCCACCGTCGAACGCGGGTTGTGCGAAGTCGATTTTTGGTCAATCGAAATCGCCGGACTTAAGCCCTCAATTGCATCCACATCAGGCTTATCCACCTGACCCAAAAACTGCCTCGCATAAGCACTCAGCGACTCCACATAGCGCCGCTGTCCCTCCGCAAAGATGGTGTCGAACGCTAGCGAAGACTTACCCGATCCTGACACCCCGGTAAACACAATCATCTTGTCGCGAGGTAAATCGAGACTGATGTTCTTCAGGTTGTGCTGCCGCGCCCCACTGATGCGGATCAAATTCTTAGTATCCGATAGGTCAATCCCACCCGTTTTCCCAATCCGAATCTCTTCTTCCGGTGCATCCACGTGAGCCGCTGGTTTGGCCTTTGCCGATTTCCGAGGGGTCTCTTCTTGAGTGGTCGCTGCCTTAGCTTTGGTCGCTTTAGCCGTTGTCTTAGCGCTAGCGGTCTTAGCCTTTGTCTCCGTCTTCTTAGCTTTTGCCGCCGTCTTCTTAGCTTTTGCCGCCGAGCTATCCGCCGCATCTGTCGCGGACTTATCAGGAGTAGATTTCTTTTTAGAAGAAGGCATAGGTGAGACTTAAGACCGTAGAAACGCGCGAAAATATCTCTTCATAATAGACCACCAGGCAAAGGCCCGCAGCCTGCATTAATAGCGGTGGACGTACAGCGGTACGCCCCTACGGGTGCCAGGTTGTTTGTGGGGGGTGGGTTTCTACTAAAACGCGCCCTTTAGAAATCACGTATCGGACTGTGGAACGGTTCAAAATGGCCTCGTAACGGTCTTTTGCTGACAAAACAATCAAATTCGCCGGTCTACCGACCTCAATTCCATAGTTCTCCCCTAAATTTAGAGTCTTAGCTCCGCCCCCGGTCACCATCTCAAAGCAAGCATTAATTTCGTCTCGCCCCGTCATCTGGCAAACATGCACTCCCATGTCTGCTACTGCTAGCAAGTTCCCCGTGCCCAGGCTGTACCAAGGATCTTGAATGCAATCGTGACCAAAGCTCACATTTAGCCCGCTTTGCCAAAGCTCCTTCACCCGCGTTACCCCGCGCCGCTTCGGATAGGTGTCTGTCCGTCCTTGGAGCGTGATGTTAATTAATGGATTTGCGATGAAATTGATTTGCGATCGCTTCAAAATCCCCATCAGCTTCAGCGCATACGCATCGTTATAAGACCCAAACGCCGTCGTATGGCTAGCCGTCACCCTTGGCCCTAGCCCACTGCGAATCGCACAAGCCGCCACCACTTCTAAAAACCGCGACTGCGGATCGTCAATCTCATCACAGTGAATATCAATCAGCCGGTCGTATTCTTGCGCCAGCTCAAAAATCCGATGCACAGACCGCACCCCATCCTCCCGCGTCAGCTCATAATGCGGAATTCCCCCTACCGCATCCGTCCCCAGCCGCAGCGCCTCCACCATCAGCGCCTCATTTCGCTCGCTGCCATACAGCCCATCCTGCGGAAACGCCACCACCTGCAAGGTCATCCAGTCCTTCACCGCCTCGCGCACCGCCAGCAATCCCTTCAGCGCCGTCAAATTTGCCTCACTCACATCCGCATGACTGCGCACAAACAGCACCCCGTGCTCCGCCTGTTGTCTCAGCGCTCGAATCGCCCGCGCCTTGACATCCTCAACCGTTAGGCTTTGCTTGCGATCGCGCCAAATATCAATCCCCTCAAACAGCGTCCCGCTCAAATTCCATCTCGGCTCTCCCGCTGTCAGCGCCGAATCCAAATGAATATGCGACTCTACAAACGGCGCACTCACCAGCTTGCCGTTCACTTCCAGGGTTTTCTGTGCAGATACGGCTAAATCTGGTGCGATCGCCACAATCTCATGCTGATCAATCGCAACATCCACCCAGATCCCCGGCTCGCGATCTATCAACTGGCACTGGCGAAGCAGCAGCGTTACATCCATCAACTTAAGTCTTTAATAATCGCGACATCGTTCTGTTCATCTTGCGCTATGTAAAGCAAATTAAATAAATGTCCATAAAAAAGATAGGATTTTTTGAGGCATACCTTCAAAGCATTATGGAAGTACAGCAGCGCATCGGACGGCAGCGCATCAAGCATATCGTCGATAGCTATCTACTCACAGGGAGCGGCGAACTAGCGCCCTTCAATGCTTACCTCGACGACCTGCTCACACAATATCCCCACGGGCTGATCGAGCTTGCCCTGGTTGAAACGTTAGTCAAAAACTGGCTGAACGTGCCCATGCAAAAAGGCATTCCCTTTCTAGAAAAAGCCCATGAGCGACTGAAACAATGGCAATTAGAACCTGCGCCAGCCAGATCGTTGCATCACCAACTAACGCCCAGCCAGTTCTCGCAGATTACCGGCTTAGACGCTCAGGTCACGCTCTCGTCCCTGGACTGTCCAGCCACGCCCGTTACCCAGACCGCTTCAGATTAAGCTCAAGCTCTGGCCACTACAACAGTCCCAAGAACTGATATGCCAGAGCGCTTTAAAACCTTTTCGGCACTCTGAATGGTGACTCCAGTCGTATAAATATCGTCTACTAACACAACGCCAAGAGAGCCTGCTTTTGCTTGCCGTCGCTGCAACGACTTGCCGATGGCAAAAGCACCTTCAAGGTTTTTCTGACGAGCTTCAATCCCTAGCTGATGCTGCGGCACCGTGGCTTGAGATCGCACCAATCCATTCTCCAGCAGCGTCAATCCGCTCACCCGACAAAACGAACGCGCTAGCAATGCTGCCTGATTGTATCCGCGCTGCCGCTGCCTTTCGCTATGAAGAGGAATCGGGAGCGCGTAGAGTGGCTTTGCGGGTAATGAACGGGCCGCCTCAATCCACTGCCGACCCAATACGGCCCCCAGAAACTGAGCTACCTCAGGTCTGTTTTCGTACTTAAGAGATAGGATGGCTCGCTTAAGTACGCCATCGTAAGCGCCTAGTGATTCTACAAATAATGGCTCGGATGAGGCACTGATCTGAGGACGATTGCGAATTTGATCTTGGAGTTGGCGCTGACAGTCGAAGCAGAAGGATTTTGGGGTGGGGCGATCGCACACCGCACAGCCCCGATGTAAAAAACTATTGAGTAAGCGAGCAGATCCTGCCTTACGTAGCTGTCCGAGCATTTTAATCCTTAGACTGGCTTTGCCGGGTCGAAACTTTTTTTGTGCTGCCATCGGGATAAACCAAACACATCATGTCCATATCATCCCCGTCCAAATCGCTGATCGGGTCGCTATCAACATCCGCAGTCTGAGAACTTGTACGTGTTCGCATAATAGGTAGTTAAAAATAAAGAACGAAATTCAGGAACGTCTCTACATTTTCAATGTTTACGCGATCGCCCGCGAGCGTATAAGTAGCCAACTTTTCAAGTGCTGCCAAACACCACGGGCAAAATCGTAAGAAAATGCTCGCACCTTGTATATATCAACTAATTTAGTTGTTTATGCAACACTGAGGTTTAAATCACACCTCAAAGAGTCTTTAAACAAGGACGCTAATCCGTCAGTTTTATTTATCACCCCTTCATAGAGATTTACGCAACTCCGTACATCTACAGATAGCCCTGTAGTTCTTACGACAAATCCATACAAACCGCCCAGTAAACGCATACTATAAACTTAGCGTGAGTATTAGCTCAGGCCGCTTCACCGCGCATTCATAAACTTTCAGTTCAAACTTTCAACTCATCCCCGGCAATTCCTCCGGCACAAACTCTTGGGTGTAGAACTTCGTAGCTACGTTTATTTAGATAACCTTCAGCCCCAGCACGCGGCCTACATCGGCACCGTTTCTATTGGGTTCTTACCGCTACCTGGCGATGCCTCTCTTTGGATTGAGGTCTCTCCCGGCATCGAAATTAACCGGATTACCGATGTGGCGCTAAAGTCGGCAGTGGTCAGACCGGGGCTGCAAGTCGTAGAGCGGCTGTACGGTCTGCTAGAAATTCATGGCAGTCAGGGTGAAGTCAAAGCCGCTGGGCGAGCCATTTTAAGCTATTTAGGACTCAAGCAAAGCGATTCGCTAAAGCCAGAGCTAATGTCCAATCAGGTCATTCGCAATCTCGATCCGCACCACGTACAGCTCATTAACCGCACCCGTCGCGGCCAGATGATTATGGCTGGGCAAACCCTGTATGTAATGGAGTGTCAGCCAGCAGCTTATGCAGCGTTAGCAGCCAATGAAGCCGAGAAAGCGGCCTTTATCAATATCCTTCAAATTTCGGCGGTGGGCAGCTTTGGTCGATTGTACTTGGGCGGCGCGGAGCAAGATATTCTAGCGGCGGCTAGAGCCGTTGAGGTCGCGATGGCGGCACTTCCTGGCCGATTGGAGGATGACAATAACTCAGATGAGTAGGTCATCGGTGATTGATCTAAAGCTTATTTAGCGCTGCTGCTGGCCGAAAATTTACAAAAACCGCTAACCCTAGCGTCTGGCATTTTCTCAGCCTTCAAAATCGGCCTACAATACAAGGCACCTGGTAAATAAGCGCGTCGATGAGTGTGTGACTGCTGTGGGCAACCCTCGCCTCCATCCCAATACGATTGAAGCCGTTCGCGATCGCGCCGATTTGGTCGATATCGTGTCCGAGCAGGTCGTGCTGAAAAAGCAGGGCAAAGACTTTGTGGGCCTGTGTCCGTTTCACGATGACAAGTCGCCCAGCTTTAGCGTGAGTCCTTCCAAGCAGTTCTATTACTGCTTTAGCTGCGGGGCGGGCGGCAACGTTTTCAAGTTCATGATGGAGCTAAACCAGCGCTCCTTTGCAGATGTGGTGCTGGACTTAGCTAAGCGCTATCAGGTGCCGGTAGAGACGACTGAACCAGCGCAGCAACAGGAGCTACAGCGCAAGCTCACTTTACGCGAGCAACTGTACGAAATTGTGGCCGTAGCCACCAAGTTTTACGAGCACGCGCTGTTTCAGCCAGACGGTAAGCAGGCGCTGGCTTATTTACGCGCAGAAAGGCAGCTCAGCGACGAGACGATCAAGCAGTTTCAGCTAGGCTATGCGCCCGAAGGTTGGCAGACGCTGTATGGCTACTTAGTCGAGCAAAAGAGCTATCCGGTGACGCTAGTTGAGCAGGCTGGACTGATTATTCCGCGTAAGGGCGGCGGCGGGTATTACGACCGATTTCGCGATCGCATCATCGTCCCCATTCACGACGCCCAAAACCGGCTGATTGGCTTTGGCGGCAGAGGACTCACCGCCGACGCCAAGCCAAAATATTTGAACTCGCCAGAAACCGAGCTGTTTGATAAGGGCAAAACGCTCTATGGACTGGATAAGGCGAAAGGGGCGATCGCCAAACAAGATCGCGCCATTATCGTAGAAGGTTACTTCGACGTCATTGCCCTTCACGCCGCAGGCATTACCAACGCCGTGGCCTCACTGGGTACGGCGCTAAATGCCGGTCAGGTAAAGCTGCTGCTGCGCTATACCGAATCTAAACAAGTTATCTTCAACTTCGATGCCGATGCTGCCGGGGTTAAAGCCGCTGAGCGGGCGATTGGAGAAGTTGCAGATATGGCCTACCGGGGCGATGTGCAGCTACGGGTTTTGAATATTCCAGATGGGAAAGATCCTGATGACTATTTGCGATCGCACCCCGTAGAAGACTACAACGAACTCGTAAAAGCAGCCCCACTCTGGCTAGACTGGCAAATCACCAATCTGATTGCAGGTCAAGATCTCAAGCAGGCCGATCAGTTTCAGCAAACTGCACAGGCGGTTGTTGGCTTGCTGAGCAACATCGCCAACGCAGATACCCGCACCCACTACATCCGTCACTGCGCCGAAATCTTCAGCCAGGGTGACAGTCGGATTGTGCCGCTGCTAGCTGAAAATTTGCTGGCTCAGGTCCGCCGCGCCCGCCGTACCCCCGGTGGCAAGCAGAAACCCACTGCCAACGATGTTCAAATTCTCAACCGCAGCTTTTTAGAAGAAGCCGAAGCGGCCCTACTGCGTATTTATATTCACAGTCCAAAGCATCGTCAAGAAATTGTCGATGGGCTAGATCTGCGCGATTTAGGCTTCAGCTTTTCGCACCATCGTTCGCTTTGGCGGATGGTGATCGAGCTGAACCAGGCGGAAAAAGAGACCGCACCCAATAACGGCAAGGAGCCGGTGCAGAGCCTCTTAGAAACGTTACGCAATTTTTCCTCTGAGTCTACTGGCCCGCTGTCTTTGGTCAACCATCTGCTGTACTTAGATGACAAAACTCAGCTAGACGTGATTAGAGAGCCCTTGGTGATTCGAGCGGCGATCGCCTGCCTGGAAAAAAATATGTGCGAAAAACGCTACCGCCTGCTGCTCAAGCTTTGGCAAAGCGGTGACTTCTCAGCCACGCCTGACAAACATGCCCAGTACCAAAAGCAAATCTTCGCCGAAAAGCACCGCATTGCCGAGCTAGAAAAAGAGCGCAGCGTAAACTTTGCCGACTTAGCCAGCGTCCCCTGGGTTCAAGGACTATAACGTGCGCTAATGACTCCATCGGGAAACCTATAGCCATTCCCCTACGCCGCACATTGACGACAGTGCCTTCACCGCTATGCAAACGGAATTTGGCAATCAGGAGCTGGGCAACTTGGGTGAACAGCTCGTCTGCGACTGGCTGCATAGACAGCACTGTCAGGTATTGCATCGGCAGTGGCACAGCCGCTTTGGTGAAATTGACCTAATTGCCAAAGGCCGAAGCGGTCGGGGTAAGCTGCGCTGCGAAATGCTGGCTTTTATAGAAGTTAAAACCCGCAGCCAGGGCAACTGGGATGCCAATGGGTTACTAGCCCTAACGCGCAGCAAGCAAAACAAAATTCGCACCACCGCCCGCTATTTCCTAGTTCGCCATCCTCATTTAGGCGATTTGCCCTGCCGCTTCGACGTGGCGCTCGTAAGCTGTCATGCTGGTGAGCCAAACGCACTAGAGCAAAAGCTAGTGTTGTCTATTCCCAACAGCTCAAAATATTTGAAGCTACAGACCTATCTTTCAGATGCGTTTTAGTCTGAACACCTGTTACAAAAAACCGTCTCAGGCGTACCTACGCCAAAGTCTCTGGACAATAGCCTAAGCCCGTCACAAACTGTTCGCGAAACTCTTCAATCTCTCGTCGGTCGGGTTTGCCGTGCGAAACGACCGCTACCTGATATCGTCGCATCACGTCTCGTTCAGATTGGCCCATCTCCAAACCCCACAGCGCCATCCTGACGCGGATGCCGGGTTCGTAAACCGTGCCAACCTCGTCTAAAAAGGCTGAAAAGTTTCGCTGCGCTGTCGTCGTAGCGCTCTCGTGCAGCTTTACCTTAACGATCCAGCCGCTCATCTGATGCACAACGGTCATAAATTCTAGCGGCAGTTCGCTCACATAAAGTAAACGTTCCACCACGCGCAGCGTTAAGCTGGCATTTGTTAGGTAGTAGATGTATTCCATTATCTAGATTTCATGGGGGCTACAGTCTTTGTAATTTCGGGAGAAGGCGCTTCGGTGAGTATATTTCGACCGGTTTGCCTTTTTCCCAACGCCGACGAACTTAAAACTACTGACTCAAAGGCTCTTCTGCTTGCAGATCTGTCTAACTTAAACCGTCTTAAACCGTGTCAACCTTAGCTGACACTTTGGCAGCCCCGGCTGAATCTCTTTTGTAAGAATATACCCGATTGCGTTATGGCAGAGCGTCCATCAGAAGCCTCATCTCTAAATCCACACAAGAATACAAGCATTCCAGATCGAGAGGCGATGACTTCCGACCCGTTAGATCTTAAAAGTCATTCGACCCCACAATCGGACAGTCAGCTTAGCGCCTATCAGTACGAGCTACCTGCCGTACTAATCGCGCAAAACCCTGTAACGCCAAGGGATAGCGCTAGACTATTAGTGGTGAATCGTCATCACCATCAGCATCGACATTTTTACGATTTGAGTGATTTATTGCGGCCTCATGACCTGCTTATTCTCAACAATACGCGAGTTATTCCCGCGAGACTGTTCGGAAAGAAACAAAGTGGTGGCGTAGCTGAAGTTTTGTTAATTGAGCCGAAAGAGAGCGAGGCTACAGGGGAGAGACGCAGCCAGCGCTGGTTAGCTTTAGTCAAACCCGGTAGGCGACTCCAACCAGGTAGCGTTGTTATCTTTGGCAGCCCTGATAATCCAGTCATGCGGGCTTACATCGAGACTCGCGATGATGCGACTAACGGGCGAATTGTGCGGCTAGAAGCGCAGGGCGAACATGCAGAGACCCCGATAGAGGAGTTGATCGATCAGCTAGGTCAGGTGCCGTTACCGCCTTATATTACTAAGTCTGAGTCTTTGCCTGCGCAGTACCAAACCGTGTTTGCCGAGCGAAAGGGCGCGATCGCTGCCCCCACCGCCGGACTCCACTTCACCCAACGCCTGCTGTCGGAACTATCAGACAAAGGCATCCAAACCGCTGAAATAACCTTGCATGTGGGCATTGGCACTTTTCGTCCGGTAGAAGTCAAAGATATCAAAACGCATCAGATGCACGAGGAGCGAATCGAGGTCTCGCCCGAAACCGTCGAAAAGATCCGTCAGACGAAAGCTAAAGGTGGCAGAGTCATTGCGTTAGGGACGACCTCTACTCGGGCTTTGGAAGGAGCGGCTGCGGCCTGCGGCGAGTTACAGCCGTTCAATGGCAGAACCAATATTTTTATCTATCCCGGCTATCAATGGAAAGTGATTGACGGTTTGATTACGAATTTTCATCTGCCAGAGTCGAGTTTGCTGATGATGGTGAGCGCTTTGATTGGTCGGGAAAGGTTGATGGCGATTTATGAGGATGCGATCGCGCAAAAATACCGCTTCTATTCTTTTGGCGATGCCATGCTGATATTGCCAGAAGCGGCAATTGAATAAAAATTCCCAATAAAAAAGCGTCCCCCGGAGGAGACGCTCTTCTATGTGAAAACTTAAATCAGAACGCTAGGCGTCTGAAGAAAGGATTCACACCATCAACTAGGCAGCGATGGAAGGCGCGCTCAAAGCTACAGGTGCAGCTTCGCCAGCAGCCAAGTCCAGCGGGAAGTTGTGAGCGTTGCGCTCGTGCATTACTTCCATACCCAAGTTTGCTCGGTTCAAAACGTCTGCCCATGAACCAATCACACGACCCTGTGAGTCGATGATCGACTGGTTGAAGTTGAACCCGTTCAAGTTGAACGCCATCGTCGAGATACCTAAAGCGGTAAACCAGATGCCGACAACTGGCCATGCACCCAACAAAAAGTGGAGGCTACGGCTGTTGTTAAACGACGCGTATTGGAAAATCAAACGACCGAAGTAGCCGTGGGCTGCAACGATGTTGTAGGTCTCTTCTTCTTGGCCAAACTTGTATCCGTAGTTCTGGCTCTCAGTCTCAGTGGTTTCACGCACCAAGGAAGATGTCACGAGTGAACCGTGCATCGCCGAGAACAAGGAACCACCAAACACACCTGCTACACCCAACATGTGGAAGGGGTGCATCAAGATGTTGTGCTCAGCTTGGAACACCAGCATGAAGTTGAACGTACCCGAAATACCTAAAGGCATCCCGTCAGAGAATGAACCCTGACCGAGGGGGTAGATCAAAAAGACTGCGGTTGCCGCTGCGACAGGTGCAGAGTATGCAACACAGATCCAAGGGCGCATACCGAGGCGGTAGGAAAGCTCCCACTCACGACCCATGTAGCAGAAAATGCCGATGAGGAAGTGAAAGATTACCAACTGGTAAGGGCCGCCATTGTAAAGCCACTCATCGAGTGAAGCAGCTTCCCAGATGGGGTAGAAGTGAAGACCAATCGCGTTAGACGAAGGTACAACTGCACCAGAGATGATGTTGTTGCCGTACATCAAAGAACCTGCAACAGGCTCACGGATGCCGTCGATGTCAACGGGAGGGGCTGCGATGAACGCAATCACGAAACAAGCGGTAGCAGCAAGCAATGTAGGGATCATCAACACGCCGAACCAACCTACGTAGAGGCGGTTGTCGGTGCTAGTAACCCACTGACAGAACTGCTCCCACAACGTAGCGCTTTGGCGCTGCTGTAGAGTAGTAGTCATTTTTATTATTCCGAAGTAGTTAGGTACGTATTGCCGAAAGATGTACCACCCAAAAAGAGGCGTTTTCTTTTCCGACTTAATTAAATATAACGGTCTCTCATAAACTAAGCATCTGTCTTAAGGAGTACTTAACAATTAGCTGTTGGCGAGAAATTGGATTTCGAAAATCACTCAAATGCTCTTGCGACATGGGTTTAAGTGTTTGGAGGACAAGGTAAACAGACAGAAGTTAAGCAACTGATGGTAGAGAGCGATCGCCATCAGTTGCTTATGCCTCTATACAAAAATTAAAAAGTAAGGCTGATAGTTTACATTTCTCAAAATATAAAGCCGATAAATTAAGGCTAGAAAATTAGAGTCAAAAGCTAAGGCTGGAAATGACATCGAATGGTGATTAAAGCCAGCGCTAGAAGTCGAAGTAAATATAAGGGGCGGCTTCAGCGGGGGCGAGTACCCAGGCTAGAAAGAAGCAGATAGGCAGCAGGAATACTTTGATGGGCCAGCTAATTTGTAATTTGAGGCCGCGTTGAATGGCGTAGGTAAATCCAATCATCCCGACTAGTCCCACGAGCATGAGGACAATTTGCGGGCGGCTTAAGCCAGAAGATTCGTAGTAGACCTTTTGTGCGAACTGGATGTCGGCGGAGTGGCCAAACAGGTGGCTCATGGCTAGGCCCGCATCGCTGAGGTTGGGCAGACGGAAGAAAATCCAGCTAAAGAATACGGTGAGCATTGTAATGGCCCAAGCTACTACAATGCCTGGAACACTGGCCCAAAAGACGGCTAAGGGCTTGACTCGCTCTGAGAGTGAGATGTTCAGGCGATGGACAATGAGCGCGAGTCCGTGGATGGCACCCCAGACGATGAAGCCCCAGCGATCGCCGTGCCAAACCCCAGCAATTAGCATAATCAACATTAAGTTGATGCAGGTTCTGGCCAGACCGTTGCGAGAGCCGCCCAAAGGAAAGTAGAGATAGTTGCGCAGCCAGTCGCCCAGGGTAATATGCCAGCGTCGCCAAAAAGCGGCAATGCTAGTCGAAAAATAGGGAAAGTTGAAGTTCTGCGGCAGATTAATGCCCAGCAGTAGCGCACTGCCTCGGGCGACATCGACATAGCCGCTAAAGTCTAGATAGAGCTGTAGTCCGTAGGCAAATGCCAGCAGCCAAATATCGCCGCTCCCGGCTCTGGGCAAGCTGCCAGCGCTCAAATTGACTAACAGACCGATGCGATCAGCAATTAATAGCTTTTTAACTGCGCCCGAGGCAATCAGCCACAGTCCTTCTACGTTCTGGCTCAACGGTGGCAAAGAAAGGGTTTTAAGCTGTCCGGTGAAGCTATGAAAGCGCGTGATCGGGCCAGAGAGCAGCTTGGGAAAAAAGAGCTTGTAGGCGGCGAATTCTAGCAGGCGATCGCAAGCAGGAGACCCCCGATACACATCGACCAGGTAGGCAATGCATTCAAACGTAAAAAAGCTGAGTCCCCAGGGCATCAGCCAAACGGCTGCTTCTAAACTGAAGAGTGAGACCGTAGGGGCTAAATATTTAAATCCTAGAAGCAGGAGCACATTAAGGGTGATGCCCAGTACCAGAAGCCTTGTCCGTCTTCTTGTCCAATCTGCTTGTTCGTACTGCCAAGCTTCATTAGGAATACGCCAGTCTAACGGAGCGCCAATCGCTTTGCCCAGCGTAAAGTTTAGCCCCACCAGCACTAGCATTAGCGGCACGTACTGCGCTTGCAAAGATCCGTAAAAGAGTAGGCTGCTGATTGAAATAATCCACAGCTTATCGGAACGATTGGGCATCACCCAGTAGAGGGTCACCACAATCAGTAGAAAAAGACCGTAGAGAATAGACGGCTGAGTCATAACAGATGACGATCAGGAGGGGAGAGGTAGGCGTGAATGTCAAACAGCACTCTATCACTGCAAGGCTCATGGCTTACGATCCACCCTCTTCGGTGGGTAGAGCCTCCGGCCAATCAATCAGCGGATCTTGGGCCAATCGCCGAGACACTTGATAGGCTCCGTAGCGGTTTAGGTGGCTAGGGTCGGAGAAGTAGTCGTAGCGCTGAGGCCACAGTCTCCCTAAGTCTCGGAAGGTAAATTCGGCATTGAGCGCGGCGACTTCTGTCAGGTATTGCTGAAATTCTTGCTCGGCTGTAAAGCGGCGACTGTCTAAATACTCGTCGGTGAGCGGCGTGTTGACGAAGATGATGGGCAACTGTTTTTCGTCTGAGAACTGGAGCAGCGCTGACAGGGCGGCTGACTGTTTACCGTTCATTCGGAAAGATTTGTAATCGCCATCGTAAGCGCCCGCAACCCTGGCGTGGTCGTTGTAGTAAGTGGCCGGATTGAATCGCGTAGACAAAGCCAAAAATCCATCAAAGTCAACCAGACTGGTTTCGCTCGGTAGACCCGTCGGCGTGTCGCCGGTTTGGGTGCTTGGCGGCTCTGTAGAAAAAGTGGGTACGGCCCCCCCCAAGCCCTGACCTAGTGCCGCTCGAATTTTGTCTCGGTGGACATAGGCTGATGACGTCTGCCCCAGAAAATCGCTGAGCTGTCGGTCGGCGGCCTGTACTTTGACTTTAAGCAAATCGGCTAAACTACCCAATGCCAGGTCTTCTATGCCGCCAGTGGTATCACCGGCTTCTAGCTGACGATAGCCCTCTGATGAGGCGATCGCATTAAACGTAACGTCTGTGCGGCCACTGTTAAAGGCCCGCGCGCCATCTGCCCAGACCACTATCTGCGGTAGCTGATCGGGTGGGATGAGTTGCCGCACGATTAGGTCTACAACCTGCACAGTTGCCCCATTTACCCCAAAGTTGAAAACGCTTAGACCTGCGTTGTCGGTTTCGTCTAGGGTCTGACGCAAGGCGGCTGGGTCAACGCCTCTAAGCGCCCTAGAGCTGCCAATGACCAGCACGTCTGGCGGGCCAAACTGGGCGACTCGCCGCCGGTAGAGCGCCAGTTTTTCGTCTAGCTGCTGGCTGTTAAAGGAGGGCAGCGTAGAGCCTGCTAGCAGCGCTGAGGTCGAAACAAAATCTTGCTGCGGGGTGTAAATCAGCTTGTTGTCGTCAATGGCCGAAGCGGTAAAATCGCGATCGCCCAATGGGGTCTGATTTCGCCGCGCAAACGTCTCCTCTGAGTTTGTCTGGTCATTGTCAGGGTTATTCCAGTCCAGCCCTGCTAGCTCTTCATTAAAGCTGCTGGGCTGGACGTTTTCTACGCCTGCTTCCGGGCCGTCGCCTTTAGCCAAATTCGTTTCGGTTGCGAGTACCTCAGGTGCCGCCGCCTGAAACAAGGCGCGGCCTACCATAAAGTCAAACTGAACCGCGATGAGTAAACCGACCGCTCCCCATATCGCTGCCATCCATAGCCCTTCAGTTTGAAACGGCCTGGGCAAATTGGTAGAGGGCAGCGTTCTGGCGTCTAAAGTGCCGATATCTTCTGCGGGAGAAAATGCCTGACTCTTTACCAGCGCATACCGCAAGGTCTGAAGCAGCCAGACTCCAATCTTGATCTCGCGCTCAGTGCCGTCTTGTCCGGTCAGGCTTTCATCGCTCACGGGCGTGATTAGCTCGCCTGCGTAAGCTTCTGAGGCCGCAAATTCTGGCTGGGCTTCGGGCACCATTCGCGCCCGGTAAGTGTAGTCGCGGCTGTGGCTCCAAATCGGCTGCTTTTGACCGGCTCGCCGACCATACAGCCGAACGCCTTCAATCTCGGGTATTTCCAGCGGTTCTAGCGTTTGATCTACGAGCGGTACCATCGCCCGTTTGGGTGGACATACCGGGCCGTCTGTCATCACATGTAGCAGCTTGTCTTTGAGTAGAAGCTGTACGCGAATGCCGCCAGAGCTGAGCTGTTCGTTGATGTCGGGGTTGAGCGATCGCGTTAAACAATAAGCCAGAGCAGGCATATTTCCTTTTGCCGCCAACATCGCCGATGACTCGACTAGCTCCGGCTGGGTCGCCGCCGGTAAATCGATTCCCCTTAGCCACTCCGGGCTAATGTCATCGGTAGACGGCCCGTAGAGCATGGCTCTGGCCAATCCTTGCGGGGCAATGCCGACTAGCAGACTGGATATCTCTTGAACGAGATCGTTGACGTTAAGTTGCGCCGAGGACTGGGTGCTTGAAGCTGGGCCAGGTTGATTCGCCTGACGAATAGGATAGCTAATGAGGTGGAGGGTAGCCTGCTTGACTTCTGCAACTAGTTTGAGGCCGTAGCGTTTGGCTACTGAATTAGCGAGTTTGGCAAGGGCCGGAACATCGCCCCAGCGCACCCACTCCCACAGCATTTCCTCGGGCGGCGTTAAGTCAACGCGCAGTCGCCAATCGGAAGCGGCTTCTCCGGTGACCTGAATGGTGATGACCGCATCTTGAAATTGATGTAGACGTAGCTGCCTAAGCCGCTGAGCAATTGGCTCGGCAATCAGTAGCGGATCGGGGCTGTAGCTGGCTGAGCAGAAAATCCACAGCCGAGAAACGAGATCACTCGCGTTTTCATCGGCCGCTTCTGCATCAGCATTCAAGGCGGACTGGGATGAATGACTATCTGCTATCTCTGTCTGGGTGTCGATCTCTGCGGTCTCAGCACCGTCTGAATGGCCGTTGCGAGCGGAAATGACGGATTTAGAGCGTCGGGCTTTGCCGGGGACGACTCTAGCGCTGACCGCTACGCCAACGTTGAGCGCACTGAGGGCTTCGCTGAGGTATCGGGCGATCGCTGCCGAATCGCCTTGACGGGCCAAGCTGATGTCTGAGAGCTGTTCTGGTGAGGCCGGTAGCGCTGAGCGCTGAATGATTTGGGTGGCTATTTTGCTGTCTTCTGCGCCCTCGACCAGCCGCCCTAGCTGCCGCTCTAGCCGGTTGAGATAAATAGGTGCGCTCCAGACTGGCTTGGCTTCCTGGTTCCGCCGGTTGTAGACGTAAATTTGGTGAATGTCGGGAAATTCTGTTTCGAGTCTGGCTTTAATGTCAGGCTCCATGAGCGATCGCACTAATCGCATCAGCACGTAGTCTTTGGGCAGCTCTGCTGATAGTGACTCGCACAAAACATGCAAAATATTGCCGCGCAGTCGCACTTTAACATCCGTTGTGCGACTGTCCTTTGTCCGCAGGACAACCTCCTTCAGCCAGGGAAGTAAAGCAGCCGGATCGATTTCAGCTTGTTTAGAAGATTGACCCAACATACATCTCTGTAGAGAGCAGACTTAGAATACAGATATCTATAGCGAGATTAACTTAGCTGCACTCAATTAAATCTTACGCAGCGGCGATCGCAAATTCAGCCGACTAATGGCCAGTTACCGATAAGCCCCTCAGTCGCTCATTTTACAGGGGTATCGCTAGAACTTTCCTGCGCTCGCTGCATTTTAGGGTATGTTTGTGCACTTTACACTAGTAAATATTAGGCGATCGCCTAGTGCAGTTTCAACCATCCAGCTTGCGTAATTACCCCATACATTCTTAAAGAAGCTGGCTGAATTCAGCTCGAACCCGCTCCATACTAGCTAATCGCTACCAGATAGCAGATGATAAGACTTAGGATAAGTTCAGTCTATTCACGTATGCAGTCATCTCTTTATACGCAAAGCTATGCAGTCATTCCGTCAGTCAGAAATCCCCTCTTCTCCTCGATTCCGCGTTCAGTTTCCAGTGGCGACAGAAGTCATTATCAGCCTTAGTAGCCTGCCACTAGTCTCCTTGCTGGCCGTGGGCTATATCGTTGCCGATGGTTTAGTAGAGCTTGGTCAGGCCAGCGAAGAATTGTTTAGAGGCGACCGGTTGCCTAGCCTACCACTGATGAAATGACGGCTGAAATAGCTGGCATTTAATAGCTGGCGTTTGAAGGTTCAGAGCAAACGCCACAGCGCTAAAGATCCTGTCAATTTTACCTTGGCGCTTGCTGTAAGCCGTATCTGAGCGATTTTTGAGTAGTTGCCATTCACCGTCTGCCAACGGTAGGGCGATCGCCCTAATTTCTCGCCATATTTTCAAATCGTCATATTGCCTCGCTAAAACCGTCCCGTCTTGTCCCCAAAACTCCTACAATCATGGCGAGTCAATCTTGCCTTGGCGTCTTATCTGCATGAGTTCGATCCTCTCTTTAAAAGGCCCCTATCTCAAGGAAACCCGTGCCCACGACCCTCACCAACGCATCCGAAGCTGCCGTTATTTCTGCTACTGTCGCGCCTCACGACTGGCTGCTGCGCAACCGACTCAAAAGCGTAGAAGAAACCTGGACAGCCGTTCTCCAAGATGAGTGCGGCCCTGATTTGGTGGCACTTCTAACCAAGCTGCGCAAGCTCTGCGCCCCAGACGGTCAGGCTAAAGCTGCCGATGCGGCTCCGGTGCTGCGGCTAATCGAAGAGCTAGAACTAGACGATGCTATCAAGATGGCGAGAGCCTTTGCGCTTTACTTCCAACTAATTAATATCGTCGAGCAGCATTACGAGCAGCGCGGTCAACAAAGGCAGTACCGGGCGGCTTACGAAGATGCGGCGGTGGCCTCGGCCAATCTTGAGCATCCGTCGAGTCGGTTGCCTGAGCGCTTTACTGAAGCACACCCTTTGAACGGGGACAATCCACTGGGTGAGGCGATCTCTGAACCTAAAAGCTTGGGCGACGCTACGACGACTGGCAGAGACGTGGGCACCTTTTACTGGCTTTTTCCTACGCTGAAGCGGTTAAACGTGCCGCCCCAGATGATTCAGCGCTTGCTCAATCAGCTAGACGTGCGCCTGGTCTTTACGGCTCATCCCACGGAAATTGTGCGCCACACCATCCGCGACAAGCAGCGGCGCATCTCGGCGATTTTGCGACAGTTAGACAACGAGGAAGAGGGAGCTAGAGCGCTGGGCTTACTTTCCTCCTGGGAGGCTAAAGATCTGCAAGCACAGCTCATTGAAGAGATTCGCCTGTGGTGGCGGACTGACGAGCTGCATCAGTTTAAGCCGTCTGTACTCGACGAAGTGGACTTTACGCTGCACTACTTTGACGTTGTTCTGTTCGATACGATTCCCCAGCTCTATCAGCGTATTTGCCGCGCCCTGCAAGCAACCTATCCACAGTTGACGCCGCCGAAGCAAAACTTTTGTCGATTTGGCTCTTGGGTGGGCAGCGATAGAGATGGCAACCCTTCGGTGACGCCGCAAGTAACCTGGAAAACGGCTAACTACCAGCGCAACATGGTGATTGGCAAATATATACATTCGGTTCGCAACCTGACTGAGTTGCTGAGCCTATCGCTGCACTGGAGCGAAGTGCTGCCCGATTTGCTCGAATCGCTAGAAGAAGATCAAACTCAGATGCCGGGGATCTATGAGGAACTGGCGATTCGCTATCGCCAGGAGCCTTATCGCCTAAAGCTGGCTTACATCGAAGAGCGGCTGCTAGAAACTAGAGCGCGTTCTAAGAAGCTTTACAACGGCGATTATTTACAAGAGCAAGAAGTTACTCCTGAAGCGAGCGCGGCCAGCGGCTATATCTATAAGTCTGGCGACGATTTTTTGCGCGAACTAAAGCTCATTCAAAGCAACCTAAAAGAGACTGGGCTAGTTTGTCAAGATTTAGAGCAGTTGATTTGCCAGGTTGAGATTTATGGCTTCAATTTGGCTCAGTTAGACGTGCGGCAGGAAAGTACTCATCACTCCGATACCATTAACGAAATTGCTGAGTATTTAGGCGTATTAGATAAGCCTTATAACGATCTAAGTGAGGCCGAAAAAACAGAATGGCTAACGGGTGAGCTGAAAACTCGGCGTCCGTTAATTCCGGGCGAGCTTTCTTTTTCCGAAAAAGCCAATGAGATTATTTCGACTTTTCGCATGGTGCGCAGGCTGCATCAGGAGTTTGGCCCCGGCATTTGCCAGAGCTACATCATTAGTATGAGCCATACGGCTAGCGACCTGTTAGAAGTGGCGCTACTGGCAAAAGAAGCGGGCCTCTACGATCCGGCTACGGGCGTTAGCGCGATTAAAATTGTGCCGCTGTTTGAAACGGTGGAAGACCTGCGCCGTGCGCCTGATGTGATGCAGCAGCTTTGGGAACTGCCGCTGTATCGGGCCATGCTACAGGGCGGGTATGAGGCGTTAGCAGCGGCTAAGGCTGAGCCTGAAGCGGCTGAAACGGCGCTGCAAGAGGTGATGCTGGGCTACTCGGACAGTAACAAAGACTCGGGCTTTTTGAGCAGCAACTGGGAGATTCATAAGGCGCAGCAGGCTTTGCAGGCGATCGCCGATAACTACACGGTGGCTCTACGCATTTTCCACGGGCGCGGCGGCTCGGTCGGGCGCGGCGGCGGGCCTGCCTATGAGGCGATTCTGGCCCAGCCCGGTCGCAGCGTGAATGGTCGGATTAAAATTACCGAGCAGGGGGAAGTGCTGGCTTCTAAGTACAACCTGCCTGATTTGGCGCTGTATAACCTGGAGACGGTGACGACTGCGGTGATTCAGGGCAGCGTTTTGGGCAGCACGTTTGACAGCATTGAGCCTTGGAACGAGATTATGGAGCGGCTGAGTGTGCGATCGCGCGAACATTATCGCGCCTTAATCTATGAGCAACCTGACCTGGTTGAGTTTTTCCATCAGGTAACGCCCATTCAAGAAATCTCTCAGCTCCAAATTAGCTCTCGTCCGGCTCGCCGTAAGGGTAAGCGTAACCTTGATGGACTGCGGGCGATTCCCTGGGTGTTTAGCTGGACGCAGACGCGTTTTCTACTGCCATCTTGGTATGGCGTAGGCACGGCGCTGAGCGAGCTGTTGACTGAGAATCCAGAGGAGCATCTGACGCTGCTGCGATCCTTCTACTCCAAATGGCCTTTCTTTAAGATGGTGATCTCTAAAGTCGAGATGACGCTTTCTAAGGTGGACTTGCAGATTGCACAGCACTACGTGAGCCAGTTGAGCAGCGACGAAAAGCGCGAAGATTTTCAAAAGATGTTCGATCAGATTGCCGCTGAGTTTTACCTCACCTGCGAAGTGGTCTTAAAGATTACTAACCATGAGCGGCTGCTAGATGGCGATCCTAGTTTGCAGCGGTCTGTGCAGCTACGAAACGGCACGATTGTACCGCTGAGCTTTTTACAGGTGGCGTTGCTAAAGCGGCTGAGAGAGTATGGCAACGATGCGGTGACGGGACGGGTGCGATCGCGCTACAGCAAAGGCGAACTCCTACGGGGAGCGCTACTGACGATTAACGGTGTTGCGGCTGGGATGCGGAATACCGGCTAGACATCGTTACCTCATGACTTTGCTGCATCAATCGCCCATCAATCGCCTTGTTGACTAGCGCCCCATGGTAAGTTATTACCGGCACTACTCAAGTAAGTATGGTATGAAATCTAACGATTTTCGCCCTGCTACTTACCTAATTGTGAGCCTAATTGTGAGGAGTTCGAGATGATCACTGATTTTGGTAAACGGTTGACTAGACATTGGTGGGGCTTAGCGGCTGGTGTAGCAGGCGGTTTAGCGATGGCGATGGCTGTGCAAGCGCCCGCCAACGCTCAAGCGGCTTATGGTAGCTATGTCGGGATTGGGGGCGGCCTTGGCCTCGGCGACAATAGCGACTTTGCGCTAGTTATCAACGGTCGTTACAACATTCTAGAGCTGCCAATTTCGGTTCGGGGTGCCGCTTTTATTGGCGATGGCTCTGCCTTTGTGCCTACCGTCTCTTACGACTATCCCCTCAATTTCAACACTGAAGTATACGTAGGCATAGGCGCTTCTTTTGCGAGCGAAGGATCTATCGTGGGCGACAAGTCTGCCTTCGTCATCCAACCGGGCGTGGACTACACCAAGCCCGACAGCAATTTAGTGATTTTCGGTAACGCTATTTTTGCCATTGGCGGCGAAGAGGGCGGCGGCACGGCAACGGCGATTCAAAGCGGCGTTGGCATTCAGTTCTAAGTATTTCGATAAAGTTTAAAGAACCCATGTACTAAATATCAGCTTTTCGTTACCATAAACCCATCTAAGGCAACCGTCGAAGGGTCTAACATGCGCGAGCTGCGTCCGCTGGGTTCTGTCATTCAAGGCTCTTTGAGTAAAGGGCTAGAAGTTCGCCTGCATCCAGATGTGTTGGTTGAAGAGATGCGGGTGGGTAAATTTTTGGTGGTTCAAGGCGTGCGATCGCGCTTCTTTTGTATGCTGACCGACGTGGCCTTAGGGACAGCCAGCCAGCGTATACTCGCCAGTCCGCCAGAGCCTAGCAATATTTTCTTGCAGGAAGTTCTGGCTGGGTCAGGAACTTATGGCACGGTGGATTTAACGCCGATGCTGATGTTTACGCCGGACTTCGACTACGCTCAGTCCTCGGGAGATGCGATGGCTGAGCGTAGCCGAAGCCGGAGTGAGCCTGAATCAAATGAGCTAGCTTCTTACCAAGCAAATTCGAGTGCTTCCATTCAGCTACTGCCCGTAAAGACCATTCCCAGTCACTTCAGCCAGGTTTACGACGCTTCCGAAAGAGACTTTCGCGCCGTTTTTGGTTGGGAAGATGACGCCACCCGTCGCAACTTCGCCATCGGTCAGCCGATTGATATGGATGTGCCCATTTGTATCGATCTCGACCGCTTTGTGGAGCGCAGCAACGGTATCTTTGGCAAATCGGGTACGGGTAAATCTTTTCTGACTCGCCTGATTCTCTCGGGCATTATTCGTAAACAGGCCGCTGTCAATTTGATTTTTGACATGCACTCCGAATATGGCTGGGAGGCCGTGAGCGAGGGCAAGCAGTTCAGCACGGTAAAAGGACTGCGACAGCTTTTTCCTGGCAAAGTGCAAATTTTTACGTTAGACCCAGAGGCCACTAAGCGGCGCGGTGTCTACGATGCGCAGGAACTGTATATTAGCTTCGACCAGATTGATGTAGAAGATCTGATGCTAATTAGCCGCGAACTGAATCTCTCTGAAGCCAGTTTGGAGAACGCGATTATTTTGCGCAATGAGTTTGGCAATAGCTGGATTAACCGATTGTTGGCGCTAAATAATGAAGAGATACAAGAGTTTTGCGAAGTGAAGATGGGTAGCAAGTCTTCGATTATGGCCTTGCAGCGCAAGCTGACGCGGCTAGCGGAACTGAAGTATATTCGGGCGAGCTGTCCACATAACTATGTCAATCAAATCTTAGAGACAATTGATGCGGGTAAGCATGTGGTGATTGAATTCGGATCGCAGTCTAATATGCTCTCTTATATGCTGGCGACAAATGTGATTGCTCGCAGAATTCATGCGAGCTATGTGAGAAAGGCAGATAGATTTTTGCAGAGTAAGAATCCGAGCGATCGCCCCACCCAACTCGTCATCACCATCGAAGAAGCCCACCGCTTCCTAGATCCCGCAACGGCCAAGCAAACTATCTTTGGCACCATTGCAAGAGAAATGCGCAAGTACTTTGTTACTTTGCTAGTGGTCGATCAGCGACCTTCAGGAATCGACAACGAAGTGATGTCTCAAGTAGGAACAAGAATCACGGCCTTGCTAAATGATGAAAAAGACATTGACGCAATTTTTACCGGCGTCTCGGGCGGGCAAAGCTTGCGATCTGTTCTGTCTAAATTAGATTCTAAGCAACAGGCGTTGTTGTTGGGCCACGCAGTGCCGATGCCAGTTGTGGTTCAAACTCGACCTTATGATGCGAAGTTCTACAAGGAGATTGGCGATACGACTTGGGAAGAGATGACGGATGCGGCGGTGTTTAAGGCGGCTGAGAGTGCGATCGCAGACTTGGGATTTTAGGAGGAAAACAATGCAGCGATTTATGTTCTTCAAGTCAAACAAGTTGAAATAGCTGAGTCAGAGACAGTATCAGCTAAGTAAGCTAGGCCCCATACGTTGTGAAAAAGATATGCATTTCTGAGGCGGGCAAGAAGCCAACATCATTAGAGGTTGTCCTTATTTATTCCTGTTTCGACCACTTTTATCTTTCGGTTCAAAGTAGAGCATAACGGGCATGTGCCTCACGCGGAATTTCTGACCCGACATTTCGAGGTTGTGCATAGAAAAAAAAGAGAGCCTGCGTCTTGGACAGGGTTCCAAACTATACTTGGGTAACTCTTTCGACCTAAGATGGCTCTTCCAATCAGTCATTTGACGGTTCGTGTTGCGTCTTCTTGTGTATATTAATAACCCGCCCTCTTTCTGATTAGTGTCACCTGTTGCATATCGCGTACAAAGCTGTAAGAACCCTTCCCAAAGGTTTTTATTGCCTGATCGAATTTTAGCTTCTCCAAGCCAAAGGTATTTCTTTCCCCTTAGGGGCCGTTAAGAAACAAGCTCATGCTTTAGAGCTAAGGTAGAGGATAGCTCAA
>QBMC01000044.1 GCA_003242035.1 Nodosilinea foveolarum
TTGAGGCTAGCGTGATTGCACCATTTATCCTCTTAAAAAAACCTGAATCCTTACCAATTATCAAAGCAATTCCAACTGTCAGCAAAATTATTTTTACTGAAGGAGATAGTGTCGAAACCAAAGGGAGTTTGCTTGCTCCACTTATGATAATCAGAACGACGCCTGAAAATAATGTAGCGAGAAAAGAATTTTCTAGTAGCTTCAGTAGTAGATCAGGGAGTTTATCCATGAAATCTCGTTGATAGATGCTTGAGAGAAGCTTTATACTTCAGCCTACAACATACCATTGAAGAAGATGCAAAGCCGTGTACCTCATAACCCTATCAGGAAAATACACATTATTAGTGTTAACCTACACTTCAGCTTTCATCGAATCAGCGCTCCGGACGACGAACTCCTCGTATCAATCTTTCTAGGTCGCGATCGCTCTGCCCTTCAGTCTGCTCCTCAATAAATTCTCTGCGCTCAGTCTCTCTATCTTCTAACGCTGCTTGTAGCGGCGGAACGTCTTCTTTTAGCATCACCGTCACCGTCCCGGTATGAATGGTGCCGTCCACATCTGGAATCACTTCAATAATATAGGCATACAGCTCGCCCTCTGTTAGCTGCGCTCTAGGCGATCTGGCCGTCTCTCTATCTTCTATCCGACCCGGCGAATATACCAGCACCGACTCTGCCCGCCGATAGTCGGCGAACACCTGCGCTCCATACAGCATTCGCAGCGCATCCTCTAGCTTAGAAACGCTCACGCCATTAATCAAATCCACCAGCGTAAACTTTTCCGAGCGCACCACCCTCGGCCCAGAATTGAGGCCGCGCTCCAGCAACGTCTGCCCAGAGCCACCCGCAGGCCCAAAAATAGAGCCATGAAAGGTATACCGGCGAGCAGGCGTGTCATTCCGACGCAGCGATAATCTCTCATTTGGTAGCGCTCGCAATGTCGGATGTGCCTGCATCCAGGCTTTGGCTTCATTAACGGGCTGGCCTGGAATGGCGCTGGCAGTGTGGGCCGAACCACTCCAAATACCGATGGCCGCACCAATGGTCGCTAGGGCCGTTAACAAAAGCTTTTTCATGGGTGGTTTGAGTGTGGGTTACAGAAGTTGGCTACAAAGAACCAAATCCCTTTTTCTTTTTGATTTTTTTCTTTTTCTTGCCGCCGCTTGCACCGCGCCAGCCAGGTTTAGGTTGCCCACCAAAGGCACCTGCGCCGCCACCCATACCGCCGCCACCCATACCGGGAAAGCTGCCGTCAAATCCAGGCAAACCCATATTGCCCTGACCCATCTGCTGCATCAATCCGCGCATCCTTTGGAAGTCGGTCACCAGCTTGCTAATGTCCTTTTCGGCATAGCCTGCGCCCTTCGCTACCCGGCGGCGACGACTCGGCGAACCCGCCAGCACCTCAGGATTCTCCCGCTCCTCCATCGTCATCGACTTAATCATCGCCTCACAGCGCCTGAGCTGCTGCTCGCCCTGCTGAAGCTGCTCGGAGGAAAGCTTGTTGCCCATCCCCGGAATCATTTTCATAATTCCGCCTAGCGAACCCATGTTCTTCATCAGCTTGGTCTGCTTCAAAAAATCATTGAAGTCGAACTGGGCCGACATGATCTTTTCCTGAAGCTTCTCCGCATCCGCGATGTCAACTTCTTCCTGCGCTTTCTCTACTAGCGTCAGCACGTCGCCCATACCCAAAATGCGCGAGGCCATCCGGTCTGGATAGAAAGGCTGCAAGGCTTCTACTTTTTCGCCAACCCCGATAAACTTAATCGGCTGTCCAGAGATTCGCCGTACCGAGAGCGCCGCACCCCCGCGCGAGTCACCGTCCATTTTGGTCAGAATCGCGCCAGTAATGCCAATTTCGTCGTGAAACGTCCGCGTCAGCGTAGCGGCTTCCTGGCCGGTCATCGCATCGACGACTAGCAGCACTTCATCCGGCTGAGTGACTTCTTTTATCTGGGCCAGCTCAGCCATCATGTCGGTATCAATTTGCAGTCGGCCTGCCGTGTCGATAATCACGGTATCAATGCCGTCTGCTTTCGCTTTGGCTAAACCCTGCCGCGCAATTTCCACCGGGTTCGCATCTGGGCCAATTTCAAAGACGGGCACGTCAATTTGTTTACCGAGCGTCAGCAACTGGTCGATTGCGGCTGGACGATAAACGTCTGTGGCGACCAGTAACGTACTGCGATCTTGCTTTCTGAGGTGCAGCGCTAGCTTGGCAGTTGCGGTGGTTTTACCTGTACCCTGCAAACCTGCCATCAGCACGACGGTTGGTTTGTTCTCAGAGTTCGCCAGCGGCACGTTGGTTTCACCCATCGTCTCCACCAGCTCGTCGTAAACGATTTTGATGAACTGCTGGTCGGGCCGGACGCCAGAAACAACATCTGCGCCCTGGGCTTTTTCTTTTATGTCGGCGACAAAGCCCTTGACCACATCCAGGTTGACGTCGGCTTCTAGCAGCGCCCGACGCACTTCTTTGAGCGCTTCGGTAATATTTGCCTCCGAAATTTTGTCCTGGCCGCGAAGCTTTTTCCAGGCGGATTCAAACTGTTCTGAGAGGGCTTCAAACATAAGACTGAGCGGGTGATGGACGAAGGGATATCTCCTTATTCTAAAGCTTGCGGTTCCAATTGCTCATTCGAGCTGTCCGTAGTGACTTTAAGTAAGCTGTAAAGTGGTTTGATGAAAGATAGAGCGCCAAACAATCGCACCATGACGCTAAGTAATGCGGAAATCGATCTGTATGCTTCTCAGTTGCTGAGTCTGATAGAACCGCAGGCCGTATTAGAGGTGTTGGACAGTACGATTCAGCAAGATCTCTTCGATGCCCTGCCTCTTCTACCGGATGGGTTCGCAGATTTACTGATTGTTGATCCGCCGTATAACTTGCGCAAGGATTTTAATGGGTCGGTGTTTAAGGCGCGATCGCCCAAATCCTACAAAGACTGGCTCAGCTCGTGGCTCGCTCAACTCCCTCGCCTGCTAAAACCAAATGCCTCTATATATATGTGCTGCGATTGGCAGTCCTCAAATGCAATCTACGAAGTGTTTGCTGAGCACTTTCAGGTGCGCAATCGCATCACCTGGGAGCGGGAAAAAGGGCGCGGGGCAAAGCGAAATTGGAAGAATGCCTCTGAGGATATTTGGTTTGGCACAGTGGGCAATGACTATACCTTTAACGTGGACGCGGTGAAGCTTCAGCGACAGGTTCGTGCGCCTTATCGCGATCGCGCCGGAAACCCAAAGGACTGGCAAGACACCGAACAGGGAAAGTTCAGGGCCACCCATCCGTCTAATCTGTGGACAGACATTTCTGTACCATTTTGGTCGATGCCGGAGAACACTGACCATCCGACGCAGAAGCCCGAGAAGTTAATTGCCAAGATGATTCTGGCAAGTTCTAATCCTGGTGATGTGGTGTTCGATCCGTTTTTGGGATCGGGGACGACTTCGGTGGTGGCGAAGAAGTTGGGGCGGCGATATGTAGGGATTGAGCAGGAGAAGCTGTATTGCTGTTTGGCGCAGAAGCGGTTGGCGATCGCGCAGAAAAATCCGGCTATTCAAGGCTATGTTGACGGGTGCTTTTGGGAGCGGAACGTTTCAGTGGGCGAAAGATTGGACTAAAGTAGTACACAACTACCAGAAAGCGAACAGCATATGGCGAGTTTAGAAGCTGTTGACTTGAAAACTATAGAGCTAAAGTTTTTGCGGCGGTTGCAAGAACAGGGCGGTCGCAGTGGTATTGCAAACCTGAGTCCGAATGAGAAAACGCCTGCGGCGAAGCGCGATCGCATTTGTAAAAAGCTCGCCTCACTCGAATTAGTCCATTACGACAGCGAAGTTTCACGATTTACCATTTCGCCTGCGGGTCGAGTTTTGCTAACGCTCGATACTATTAGTCTGCCAGTGACGCCTGATGAACTTAATCTTTTAAAAGCTTGTAAGGGATCGATGGCTCCTGATCAGCTCAGTAGCAAAATTCCGATGGGCGATCGCCAGCGACTCATTCGCGGTCTAGCAGAGCGCAGAATGCTTAAGGTACGCAGCGTTGCCATCAAGGAAGTTTGGCTCACAGCGAGCGGCAGAGATTTTCTAGATCAGCAGCTCAGCATTCCAGTAGCAGTCAGCGGCATAAAGCGTTAGCAAAATTGCTGCTTGATTGAAACTTCAACGGTTCCATACGGAAGTCACACCGAACACCTCAAAGAAAAGGTAAAAATAGCTTCAGACTTATCAAGTTTGATTAAACTATTTAGGTCTTTCCAAAGTGAAGTGGGTGAGCAGGTATGGCAAGCTTAAAAGCGATTGAGCTAAAGTTTTTACTAGAGCTAGTAAATTTTGATGACTATCGCAGCAAGATTACAAAGATCAAGCCTAGTAGCAAGACACCTGCGTCTGAGCGTAATAAGGCTTGTAAGGAGTTGCTCTCTAAAGGCTTTGTTGAAAATAGCCAGGAGATTCTGAAGTTTGTAACGGCTGGGCCTGGAAAAGATCTGCTGAGCAAAGATTCTGATAGTTTGCCAGTACAGCTCGATCCAAAGGAGCTAGTCGCATTGGAGGTGGGCGCAAAGGAATCTTCACCCGGTCAGCTAGGTAAGAAAGTGCCCGCAGAAGAACGTCAGGTGCTGCTTCGCAATCTGGCTGAGAGAGGACTTATTAAAGCCAGTAAAACAGCGATTAACGAAGTTTGGCTGAGCGCTCAGGGTAAACAATTTTTGCGAGAGGAGTATGTGGCTATTGGTAGCTGGACTATTACGGCAGCTAAGCTAGGTAACTATGTTAAATTTCTGCGCGAGAGTGCAAGTCAGGCGCCTGGCCAACGTCTTTCACCTAACCTTCCAACTGGCCAACCTCACGGGCAAAGACCACTTAGCCAGCCGGGTAGTCAGCTCAATAGCGCTATGCCGATTGGGTCGCAAACCAAGCCGGACGCTGGGGCCGTTTTACAGCAGATTAAGCAGCTAGATCAACTAATTGGCACCGATAACTACTTGCCAATCTATCACCTGCGTGAAAAGTTACAGCCGCCGCTAACTCGGGAAGAACTGGATAGCCGGTTGTATGAACTTCAACGTTCTGACCGCATTGAGTTGAGCAGTTTGCACGATAAGGGCGACTATAATGATCGCCAAATATCAGCGGGGATTGCTCAAAATCACGGTAGGTCTTTGTTCTTTATTGCTGTTCTTTAGTCCGTCTTTCTCATTCGATATCGCCTCAGCCTTTAAATATACAGTCAGAAATATAGAGAGTTTTTAAGCGTGCCATCTATTGAACAATTAGTTCAGCAGAGTCTCAATCCGTTCGATCCAACCACTTTTAGACCTGGAAACTTTTGGAAGGAAACCCAGGATGAAAATCAAGAAGTCTCTTCGATTCATCAGGAGGTGCTTGATCGCGTTGAGCAGACATTAGATTTGCTGTTGCGCGATCGCAAAACCCGTACCCTGATGCTGCAAGGCGACGCAGGCTCCGGCAAAAGCTATCTGCTAGGACGACTAAAGCGGCGGCTTAACGACAAAGCTTGCTTTGCCTACGTTGGCCCCTGGCCAGATAGCCAATTTATCTGGCGACATATCCTGCGTCAAACGGTTGATAGCTTGCTAGAAACCCCACCAGGGCAAGAAGATCCTCAGCTCATTCACTGGCTGAAAGGGCTAGAGGTGCTGAAAAAAGGCGGACTGGCTAAGCTTTTAATGGGCGAGCGCAGTGTCTTTGTGAGCGACATGCGAGCCAGCTTTCGGAGCGGATTGTATCAGCCCAAAGAATTCTTTGGCGTGCTGTACGAATTGCTCGATCCTAAAACGCGAATGGTCGCTTCCGACTGGCTGCGAGGTGAAGATCTAGACGACGGGGATTTGAGAACGCTGAAGGTAAAGCGTTCTCTAGATTCGGAAGATGCGGCTCAAAAGATGCTGGGTAACTTTGGCAAAATTGCAGACTCAACTCAGCCTATCGTTATCTGCTTCGACAACCTGGACAATATTCCAAAGAAAGCAGACGGCAAGCCAGACTTACAGGCATTGTTCGACGTTAATTCAACTATTCATAACGAGAAGCTCAGCAACTTTTTGATTTTGGTGAGCATTATTACCAGCAACTGGCGGGAGAATCGGGGGGCGATCGCCCATGCGGATCGAGATCGAATTGACGATGAGCTAACCCTACGCCTGATTAATTTGGACGAAGCTGAAGCTATTTGGGCCTCTCGACTCCAGCCACTCCACGCTGAAGCCCACCCCAAACCGTCCTCTCGCATTGCGCCGCTTACCCGGCAGTGGTTAGAGCAAAAGTATCCGGGCGGCAAAGTTGCGCCCCGTGAGGCTTTGATATTAGCTGAGGAGCTAATTCGCATCTTTAAGAAAGAGGGGACGCTGCCTGATTCGATAGAGAAGGATATTAATGAGCCTACTAACGATATCTCTGACGAGAAATATGTCGCGGGTTTTGAACTCACCTGGCAGAAAGAATTTCGAGAAACAGGGCAGCAACTGAGCCGGATTGCCCAATTTTCCTCTCCTGAGCTGGCTCGCCGCCTGCAAGAAGCATTGGAGGCGCTGGCAACGCCAGAGCTTCGTTCTGGTGTGCTACCTAGCCCTACCTATAAAAGCTATTCTTTAGCTCATCGCAAAGAGGGTCTTAAAGCGGGCATTGTCTGGACAGAAGATGCCAGCCTTACGTCTTTTTGTAATGTAATGAAAGCTTGCCAAAAGATGTTGGATAAAGGCATTTGCACTCGCCTTTATCTGATTCGAGCGGCTAATCTTGGCACGCATAAGAACAGAGGATATCAACTATTCCAAGAGATATTTGATGGGAATAATCGTATCCATATCAAGACGGATCTGGAGTCTGTGCAGTATTTGGAAACTTATCATCGTTTGGTCAATGCTGCGGCTAGTCGTGAGCTGGTGATCGCTTCTCAAACGCCAGATATCGCTCAGTTGCAAGCGCTAATTCGAGAGTCTGATGTATTGACTGGTTGCAAGCTGCTTCAAACGCTAGGTGTCGTTGCGATTGAAGAGTCTGAATCTAAGACCACCGAACACGTTGGCCCAGACTCCGCTGACATTGAGGCGGCGCGGAAGTACATTTTGAATCTGATGGCTACGCAGTCCATGATGGGGATGCAAGCTGTGATGAGCAGTGCGGAAGAGCGGGTGCCTTCACTAGAGTCTGAAGATATGCAGAGAGTGATTTATGACCTTTGCGATGCGCAGAAAATACAGATGCTAGATCCGAATGCTAGTTTAGAGGCTCAGCTCCTTTGCTACGTCCCGGCTTAGTCGTGTTATGAGTTCTTCTTCCCAATCGCCTAAATCACTTAGCGTCACTAAGGTGCGGGTAGCTTTCGAGTGTCCTCGGCTGATGTACTTGGGTCATCACGAAGGCGGAATGACGATGTTTCGAGCGTCGAAGTCGGTGGGCGGTGGGATTGGGCTGGCTTTTCATAAGCTGTGTGATGAGTGCGTGGATCGGATTTGTTCGGATGGGGCGATCGCCGCCCTACTCATCCCATCTGCCACCCAGCTCAATCCCGAAATGATCGCGCAGCAAATTCAGCAGCAGCTTTATCGCACCGTCTTCTTTCCACTCGTACAAAAAACGATTCAAACCACGCCCCACAAAGTAGCTAGCCTCAATCAGCTTTGGGAAGGCATTGCCGGACTCATTCGCCGCTGGGCAGAGCTGCTAGTCAGCAATCGTCAAATCTGCGAGCCACAGGATGTGATTCGCAAGACGTTTCTAGCGCAAGAGCTGGCGGTGAAGTTCGAGTTTGATTTGCCCAACGGTGAGAAACAGCTCGTGAAAGGTCGCTTCGATAGCCTAGTTTATGACTTTGTGAAACAGCGGCTTTGCGTGGTGGAATACAAGACTTATCAAGCCACCGATCCGGCTGCACAGCTCGCACAGGTGGCGCTTTATAGCTACATGCTCAAGCAAAAGCTCAAGGTCAATATTAACTCCGCTGTCTATAGCGTATTACCCGACTGGCAAGGCGTTGAATATTCTTGGGATCAGTTAGAACAGTCGGTGCATCAGCTCATTCCGCCCAAGCTACAGCAAATGCGCTCATGGCTAGCGTGGCAGCCGCCCGGTGCGAATCCACCGCCTAAAACGCCACACCTTCAGCTTTGCGAAATGTGCCCGCAGCGAAACAAGTGTGAGACCTATTTCGAGACAAGTGAAGTCGCGACCCCCGAAAGTCTCCTACCCGATCCTGCGCCTATGGAAGATACGCCGCCTTTACTCGCTGGCTCTGTGGCAGAAAGCTTTACCGTTGATGCTTCAGTTCCTTTACAAGTAGGTGCAAGCGTTGAGCCAAAAGAGGCCGCACCGATTCCACCGGCAAAACCCACCGCTCAGCCGATGAGCGTTACGCCTGCCGCCGATAGTCTGGCAAGGCAGCTAGTCGAAACGCTGCAAGCCTTTAACGTTGGCGTCGATTATCTAGGTTCAGCGCTTGGCCCTGCGTTCATTCGCGTCAAGCTCAAGCCTCATGCGGGCGTTCGCGTCGCGACTATTCTCAAATTTGAGGACGATTTGCGCGTTCATTTGGGTTTAGCCAACGCGCCGTTGATGGCACCTCAGGCGGGCTACATCAGCGTGGATTTGCCTCGCCCCGACCGGCAAACGGCGTTCTTTCGCAATTATGTTTCTGGTTCTGTGCAAAACGATCCCACTGCCAAAATTGCAATTGGTGTGAACTTAGACGGTCAGTTAATAGAGGCTGATTTGTCCGATCCTAATACCTGTCATTTTTTGGTGGGCGGGACGACGGGAAGCGGCAAAAGTGAGTTTTTGCGATCGCTCCTCCTCAGCCTCCTCATCAAACAAGATCCCCAGCACCTCCAGGTAGCGTTAGTCGATCCTAAACGAGTCACCTTTCCTGAATTTGAAAACATGCGCTGGCTTTACGAACCCATTGTAAAAACGACAGAAGATGCGATCGCCCTAATGGAACGCCTAGTCATCGAAATGGACGATCGCTACCAACGCTTCGAAAACGCCCGATGCGCCAATCTGTCTGCTTACAACCAAAAGGCCAGCCAGCCCTTGCCGCGCATCCTCTGTATCTTCGATGAATATGCCGACTTCATGGCCGATAAGACAACGGCTAAAGCGCTAGAGCAGAGCATTCAAAGACTAGGGGCGATGGCGCGGGCGGCGGGTATTCACCTCGTTATTGCCACCCAACGGCCTGAAGCCAGAGTAGTCACCCCGCTCATTCGCTCAAATTTACCGGGAAGAGTGGCCCTACGAACGGCCAGCGAAGCCGACTCTGCCATTATTTTGGGCGGCAAAAAGAGCGCAGCGGCCAACCTTTTGGGCAAGGGAGATTTGTTCTATTCGGGGGGAAGCACCCTGCAAAGACTGCAAAGCCTGTTTGCGCCACCCAAAACAGTCATCGACCTGATTAGCTAAAGCCTTCATAAAGCGATTGATCTGGCCCGACTGTACGAGTGATTTTTGCTACTAAACGGATTGAAAATACTTAGACCTCCTTTATATTTCAGCCAGTTACCACATTTTTCGCAAACTGTCCTGATGCCGGTTTGAGAAAAGAACGCACTCGTGGATAATGAACCTGTTGAGTTCCTGAACATCTCACAATTGCCCACCCGACACGGATTGGTGACTGTGCGAAAAGCCGATCTAAAGCCTGATTAAAAAGTGAAAAAAAGCGAAAGAAAAATTAAAGCGCTGTCTGAGTAAGGTTGGCTGAAAGCACCTGCTAAACGCTAATCAACCATCCCTTATTGAGTCGTCATAGAACTGCTAATAACAACCTTGTTATTAGCTATGACCGGGAGCCTATCTAGCTTGAGCTTCTAGCGCATTTTTTGTCTTCTCTTTTTCTTGATAATAATGCGCTAGATTTGTTCTTGGTAGAAGATTTTAAGGTCTGTTTTGCGAGCAGACGATCAGGATTTACTGCGAGTCTGAATCTTTGTTCAGAGTCTGTTTGATGTCGCTGTGAAAGTTTCCGTAGGTTTGTTGTCTGTCGCTGTATGGCGATCGCGCTCGAACATTAGCAGCCGCGAGGAAGATGACGCTTCGCTCGGGAATTAGATACACCGTTTTTAAGATAAAGAGACAGAAGGGAAGAGAAATGCGTAAGGGAATGGTTAGACGAGTGGGCCAAGCGGCGACGGTTGTGCTAGGAGCCTATTTAGTGGCCTGTGGCCCGCTACAGTCTACGAGTAATTGGCTGGCTAACGAGTCGGGGCCTCAAGAAGCGATCGCGCAAGAAGTGAGTGAGAATTCTTCTGCGGTGGAATTTGAAACCTGCGCGGCGGTAGAAGACTGGCAAAGACTTAGCGCCGAGGAGCAGTCTAAGCAGTTAGAAAAAGATCCTCGTTATGCAATGGCTATAGAGGGCGACAGCTCGAAAGCTGCGTCCTGGGAGCGCCAGGTAGTGAGCTTTACCACTTACGGGCTAAGCGCTCGGATGGAACCAGTGACTTTGACTGGGCTATGGTCGGTCGATGCGGAAATGCAAAATTGCTATACCCCTGAGACGACTATGGCGATCAATGCAGGCGATCGCGCGGAAGCCTGGTTGCTCAATCATCAAATGAAATCTTTGGTGTGGGAAGGCGATCGCTACGTGATGACCGTTGAGCCGACCGCGACTGGAATGCAAGTCGTTCAGTTCGAGCGCTCCGACGAGCTAGCTAGTCTACCGCTAGAGGTGGTGAATACAAATGGAGAATCTGTTGATGTGACTTCTGGTGACTGGCAGTAAAGCGCGATGAATTACTCAGCTTTAACGCTCCATTTCTCGCTTTAGCTCTTTCAGCTCTTCTTCGGCTTCCCAACGGCGAAAGCTTTCGTCTAGAGGGTCGCCAGGTTGGTTGAATCCATAGGGAATTTGATTCCATCCAGCCGTTCCCCAGTCGGTCGTCTTTGTCTTGGGGATTGTCGCTGCCTGAGCAATCTTTGTTTTTACTTCCTGCCGCTTGTCTTTTACCTGCTCACGTAGCTGCTTGGTCTGTTCGATGCGGTCTTTCGCACTCTTCATTTGACCCCAGAGGTGATTGCCCTGACGGAGCAGTGCGGCTTCTCTTTCCTGTGCGGGGCCGACTAAATCCTGGCGATTCGCGGCCTTAGCCTTTTCGACTCTGCCGTGCCACTGCTGAATATCTTTAGCTGTCTCTAAAATGCTGTCTTCTAGCTGCTTTTCGCGTCGCTTCAAATCGCCCACTAGCCTAATCGCATCTTCTTCCTGTCCGCGTAGCTGATCTTCTAAAGCTCGCAGCTCTAGGTGCGGGTTTGCTCGCAAAAATTCGTCTAGCCGCGTTTCTAGAAATTTGCTCAGGTCGTCGAATAAGCTCATGAAGTCAGATTGCTGCTCGTCAGCCGGTTTTTGATAATAGCGATCACCTTCCTATAATAAGACAACCGGCTGGCGTCTAGAGCAGCGAGCTGCTAAGAATTTTCAGCCCTAGAACTTCTGACCCTAGAACTTCTGACCGATATAGACCGAGCGGACTTCTCCATCGCGGCGAATGACCACATCTTGACCGTTGACGGCGACTAAGTTCCAGCTTGAAAGGCCAATGCGATCGCCCACATAAGCCCGCTGCGAACTGCCCTCAACATCAAACAAAGCCGCTGAGCGACTGCCCAAATTCAGCACGCCGACTAGAACATGCTCAGACGTAGGCGTAACGTCGGTAATCGCGGCGGCGGCGTTTGTAGGCGCAGCAGCTACCGACCTGGGAGCTGGCAGCGAGTTGGTTCGCACAATGGGCACAGAAGGGGCGGCAGCGGCGGGTGCACCGGGAGGAATAGCGGCAGCGGCGGCCACCGCTGCGGGCACGGGTACATTGGGCCTTGCCTTTCTCGCAGGCAACGTCACGTTGGGCAAAGGCTTACTCGCTACTTTGGTCTCAGCCTTGTTTTCGTAAACCGGCACAAAGACTCGCTCAATCACGTTGGGCGTAGGAGCTATACCAGGAAGATTTGGCAAGGCTCCGATCTGCGGGGCGGCATTCGTATTGGGTACGGTGGTTGGCAGCGTTGACGCCTGCGCGACCGGAATCACGGTAGATAGCTGCTGAGCCTCTGCCTGACGGGTGCTAATGACGGTCAACGACTGCTGCAAATATGCTAAAAACTCATCGTCCGAGTTGTTGGGAATTTCGGCAGCGGCGGCTTCTTTGGTTAAAGAAAGTAGCCAGCCATGTCCGGGTTCGCTCTGTCCGAGTGTCCAGAGTCCTAGCGTACTGACGGCAGAAATGCTGGCTGCCCCGACGAGTAAGAACGGTAAAGAAACCGACTGCGACTGTGGCTTCCTTTGCGGTTCGAAGATAGTTTGCGGGGGTCTAGGCGATATCGGCGCGAGCATTAGCTCGGGCATCGGATCGGTGTAGGCAAAGTTGGGGAGCGTTTGTACAGTCTCTGGCTGTGGCCTGATCACCGCATCGTATATGCCCGGATCGTTAGTGACTGGGTGAGGCATTCTGCTCGTCATCACTGGGGCAACGAGAGTGCTTTGAACAGCGGTGACGGGTCTGCCGCCGTACCGAGGATTCATCGGCGGAGCGGGCGGACGCAGAGAGGTCTGTCCCAGTTTGTGAGAGGCCGCATTTTGAGCGTGACTGACGGTTTCGCTACTGGGCGCTCTACGACTTGCCGATTCGACATTAGCCGATCCAACGTTTGCGGACATTGTGGCGCGGTAAAGTTCGGCGGCGCTGCTAGGTGCAAAGTCATCTGGCAGCGTAACGGTGCGGGTTGAGGGGTTAATCGGCTTAGGTTTATGACCGACCACCGTCATATAGCCGCTCAGGTCGCCTTCCAAAATCCGATCTACATCTGAAAAAAGATCGTCTATGAGATTGTCGCTGTAGGAGTCGGCAATCCGAGTAGAGACGGATGGCTGCGAGCTAAAGGAGCTATTTTGGGTGGCGGGACGGCTATTCGAAACCATTTTTCAGCGGGTGGTGAAGCTTTTTGTAAGATTTAGATCAGGAGGGGGCGATCGCCATAGCTTGAGGACTGTACCTCAAACAGCCGTTGATGGACTGCAATCAAAGGGGCTGTAGCCTATATTTGGTAACGCTTTACCGTTTTGAGCAGGTCTTAATGATGTCAATCGTGGCATCAAGTTCCGATGATATATATGCAAACAAAGGTTGCCCTACTGACTCAAAAACATATCAACAATTTATGTTTGATCTTTTGTACATCACTTTTGGCAGAGGGATGAGGATTGAGTGAGTCCACGCGGTTGGTATTATCGGCATACGCCCGAGGGGATCGTAGATGGATGGCAGGTAAATAAATGACTGGTTTTCGTGCACCTTTGGTGACTGTGATCGATTTGCTGTCGGCAACGCCGCATCATTGCGCTGATAAAAAAGAGACAGTTGTCGTGGGCGTTACAACTGATACGCGGACGGTGCAGCCTAACGAATTATTCTTTGCGCTAGAAGGCGAGACGTTTGACGGCCATGCTTTTGCGCAGCAGGCGGTAGAAAAGGGGGCGATCTCTGCCATCACCCGAAAAGGCGTTTTGCCCACCGAGACAAATTTTCCCTATATAGAAGTAGACGACACGCTAGCGGCTTATCAAGCGGTGGGCCGTTGGTGGCGGCAGCAGTGCAATATTCCGGTGATTGCCATTACCGGCTCGGTGGGCAAAACGACGACGAAGGAAATCGTCTCGGCAGCTTTGGGACAGTTTGGCGCGGTGCTAAAGACTCAGGCTAACTTTAATAACGAAATTGGGGTGCCAAAAACGCTGCTAGGTATTGACACTCAGCATAATTATGCGGTGGTAGAGATGGGAATGCGCGGCCTAGAGGAAATTGCGCTGCTCGCTCAAATTGCTGAGCCAACCATCGCCCTGATTACAAATGTGGGGACGGCTCATATTGGCCGGTTGGGATCGCGCAAGGCGATCGCCCAAGCCAAATGCGAACTCCTGCGAGAACTCCCGGCTGGCAGCACCGCCGTTCTTAATAGCGACGATGCGCTGCTGATGTCTACTGCTGGTAAGGTTTGGTCGGGTCGTGCGATCACTTACGGATTAGACAGCGGTGATGTGCGGGGCGATTGGTCTGGAGATCGGTTAATGGTTGAGGGGGTTACTATCCCGCTGCCATTGCCGGGACGACACAATGCGCTGAATTTGTTGGGGGCGATCGCCACCCTAAAAGTCTTGAATTTGGACTGGTCAAAACTAGCCGCTGGTTTCGCCGTTTCTATGCCCGCAGGCCGCGCCCAAACTCACAAACTACCGGGCGATATTTGGCTACTAGACGAAACCTACAACGCCGGAGCCGAAGCAGTGGTCGCTTCCCTTCAGCTTTTAGCCGCTCAGCCGGGGACGCGTCGAATCGCGGTGCTCGGCACGATGAAGGAGCTGGGTGAGCAGTCCATTGAGCTGCACCGACAGGTGGGCGAGACGGTTGCAAACCTAAAGCTAGACCAACTGTTAATTCTGGCCGATCCGCCTGAAGCTGAAGCGATGGCGGCTGGAGCGGGTTCGGTTTTAACTCGGGCGTTTGAGCACCGCGACGATTTGGCTGTGTATATAAAGGAGCAGATGGGGGCGGGCGATCGCATTCTGTTCAAAGCCTCGCGCTCGGTGGCCATGGACAAAGTAGTCGATCAGCTCCTGAAAGATTTCAAAGTTGCTACGTAGCCCATGCGATAGAATTTAATACTTGTTTGTTTCGACACGAGTCTCCTGTGGTCTTATTGCTATCGCGATCGCAAATCTCAGCTATGGAGGCCCACGCCGAGCGGGTTTATCCAGAAGAATGCTGTGGCTTGATAGTAGGCAATCTGACGGCCTCTGATGACGAGCCGCTGAAGTCAGTCGTCGAAATAGTCTCGCTAACTAACGAATGGACTCCGGATAAATCTAATGTAGACCGTCCGGAACATACGACCAAACAGCGGCGCTATTGGATAGATCCCAAAGATATGCTGCGCGTCCAGAAAGCAGCGAGAGATGAAGGACTTAGTATTATTGGGATTTATCATTCGCATCCCGATAAAGCGGCGGTGCCTTCGGAGTGCGATCGCGCCCAAGCATGGCCCGCCTACGCCTACGTCATTGTGTCCGTTTGCAAAGGAAAAGCTGTCGATATCCAGAACTGGGCGCTAGACTTTGAGCGTCAGTTTCAGTCAGAAACTATGCGGATTTCGCCCTCAGCGGCCAGAGATCGAATGCCGGTTTCGGCTTAATCCTTTCTCTCCAGCGCTTTTCTGGCCTGCTTTGTAGCTAGCTTTTCCTCAAACGCTTGCTTTCGATATATTCTTTTCCGACACCGGCAAAAAACCGAGCTGTCTCTCGTTGCAAAACCATGCTGAATCCCAACCTGGATGAAATCCAACTGAGTAAGGCCGAGTACGAACGCTACTCGCGCCATTTGATCCTCCCCGAAGTCGGTCTCGAAGGCCAAAAGAAACTCAAAGCCGCCAGCGTTTGCTGCGTAGGCACGGGTGGACTGGGCGCGCCCCTACTGCTCTATCTAGCAGCCGCAGGCGTCGGACGCATCGGCATCGTCGATTTTGACGTGGTCGATCATTCCAACTTGCAGCGACAGGTCATTCACGGCACCTCCTGGGTCGGCAAGCCCAAAATTGAGTCTGCCAAAGCCAGTATTCTAGAAATCAATCCCTTCTGCCAGGTAGACCTACACGAAGTGCGTTTGTCTTCCGACAATGCGCTCGACATCTTCCGTCCTTACGACATCGTGGTAGACGGCACTGATAATTTTCCCACGCGCTACCTAGTCAACGATGCTTGTGTCCTGCTAGATAAGCCCAACGTCTACGGCTCTATCTATAGATTTGAAGGTCAGGCGACCGTCTTTAACTACGAAGGTGGGCCTAACTATAGAGACCTCTACCCCGAGCCACCGCCACCGGGCCTCGTTCCTTCTTGCGCAGAAGGCGGTGTGTTGGGCATTCTCCCCGGCATGATTGGGGTCATTCAGGCTACCGAAACCATCAAGATTATTTTGGGCAAGGGCAAAACCTTAAGCGGTCGCCTGCTGGTGTACAACTCGCTAGACATGAGCTTTAGAGAGCTGAAGCTGCGCAAGCCGCCAGAAGAGCATCGCACCGTTATCGACAAGCTGATTGATTACGATCAGTTCTGCGGTATTCCTCAAGCTGCGGAAGAAGAAGCTAAGAATCAGGCGGCGCTGAATGAAATGTCTGTGAGTGAGCTGAAGGCACTACTCGACAGTGATAAAGACGACTACTTCTTGCTAGACGTGCGCAATCCCAATGAGTACGAAATCGCCAGTATTCCTGGCTCGACGCTGATTCCGTTGGGTGAGATTGAAAACGGCGATGGCGTTGTGAAGCTCAAAGCGATGCTAAACGGCCATAACCTGATCGCGCATTGTAAGATGGGCGGTCGTTCGGCTAAAGCGCTGGCGATCTTGAAAGAAGCTGGGATTGAAGGGACTAATGTGAAAGGTGGGATTGCGGCTTGGAGCCAGGAGATCGATCCTTCGGTGCCCGAATACTAAACTGCAAGTTCGAGCGCTGAACATCTTTTGCAAAGGGAGGGCTGTCGCAGGTCCTCCTTTATTTTTACGAACCACTAGGGAGCCAAAGTAATGAGCTTAAAAAATCGCGTTTCCGATGAGATTAAAACGGCGATGAAGGCCAAGGATAAGCTGCGTCTTGAGACCGTGCGCGGTATTAAAAAGGTGATTATCGAAAAGGAAAGTGAGATTCGAGCGAAGGGGCGCGAAGAGCTGAACGAGGAGGAAGAAATGGCGATTTTGATGCAGTTGGCCAAGCAGCGCCGCGACTCGATCAAGCAGTTTACCGATGCGGGCCGCGATGAATTGGCGGACAAGGAGGCGAAGGAACTGGTGATTTTGGAGGAGTATTTGCCCGCTCAGCTTTCGGATGCGGATATAGCGGCGGCGGTGGATGAGGCGATCGCCCAAACAGGAGCCAGCGGCCCGCGCGATATGGGCAAGGTGATGGGGCCAGTAATGCAAAAGCTGAAGGGTCAGGCTGATGGCGGTAAGGTACAGGAAATAGTCAAGGCAAAGCTAATGGGCGAGTAATAGCGGTAGGCGTGTTCAGTATCTTTAAAAGACCTGATTCCACTCGTAGATAGCGTATTCAGTCCAAATATTATTTTTCCAATAGGGATCGCCTTCTACGAGCTGCCGCACGGTGTCTTCGCTATCGGCTTCGTAAGTGCCAAATACCTTAGTGTTGTCCATAGTGGGGCCAAGCGCCGTCAGAATGCCTCTGGCTTTTTGCTCGGTGAGTCCCTTGAGATGTGCTTCACGGTAGGGCGTACGTTTTTCCAATGCGTTTTCGCAGTAGGTGCCCCACATTACAAACTTTGGCATAGCGGTTCGCTCTTATAAAATAGTCACGACTTTGACATGCTCCCCGCACTAAAGTGACGGGAATTCTCCGGCTAGAAGCACAGTGTTAGCTGCGTTGCTTCGTACGGTTGGCTAGACGCATCATCGCGAACTGCTTCTAGAGAAGACTGACACTCACTCAACGTCTGAGTTTTTGCGGTACGGACAAGCTCCTGCCCCACCTGATCTATATTCTTTGCCGCGTTCTCATCCCTATCATGCTCAGCGCCACAGCTCACGCAGAGAATAGAACGCACCGACAGATCCACCTTCCCCCAACGGAAGCCGCAATCAGAGCAAGTCTGACTGGTTGGCTCCCACCTAGAGATGATAGAAACAATGCGGTTCTTGTAGGTTTTTACCTTGGCTTCGCACATTGAGCGAAACAGGCTCCAACCTTGCTGACTGATTGCCCTTGAAAGGCAGCGGTTCGCCATCATCCCTTTCACATTCAAATTTTCCAAGCTCACCGTTTGGTTTTCACGAATCAGCTTGGTGCTTTGTTTGTGCAAAAAATCTTTGCGAATATTGGCAACTTTTAGATGCAGGCGGGCCAGCTTGGTCTTTGTCGCTTGCCAGCGATTTGAGCCTTTTACCTGACGCGAAAGTTTGCGGTTAGTGCGGGCAATCTTCCGGTTTAGCCGGTCGTAGCCAGGGCTTATCACTTGTTCGCCCGTACTGAGAAAAGCAAACGTCTTAATCCCCAAATCAACGCCAACTGACTTCCGCTTTGCTCGTACGCTAGCTGGTTGTTCTTCGACAACAAAGCTCGCATCGTACTGACCTGCTTTATTGCGCAAGATGGTAACAGAAGACGGCGCAGAAGGCAGTGCGCGTGACCACTTCACCTTAAGCGCCCCGATTAAGGGTAGTCGCAGCTTCTCGCCATCGAACCTGATAGACCGCGACGTGAATCGCGCTGATTGCTTCCCGTGCCGACGCTTGAAATTAGGGAACTTAGCTCGATGCTCAAAGAAGTTTTTAAGCGCTACCCCTAAATCTTGGATCGACTGCTGAAGCGGCACCGTTGCCACCTCAGCCAACCAAGCTCGCTGAGGATACTGCTTGGCAAGCGTGATACAAAGCTTCTGCAATTCAGCATTGCTAGGCCATTGCTCTTCTGCCTCACTTTTAGAATGCAGCCACGCTAGCGAATCGTTCCACACAACACGGCAGCAGCCAAACAACTTCGATAGCTGAATGGCTTGGTTGCCGGTTGGATAGATTCGATACTGGTAACGTGCTTTCATGCTTCTATGTTAGCTTATTGGTTGACAAGTGGCTATCAATCAACCAGTAAATATGCGTAAAGATTCGTTTGGATACCGGCACGAAAATCACTCAGTGGGACTGGCTAATGTTCACCTTGTCTGGATACCAAAGCGGCGCAGGCGCGTCCTAAGAGGAGATGTGCGGCTAAGGCTAGCTGAGATACTAGAATCAGTTGCCGCCGACAACAAGTGGATGATAGAGGCTAAAGAGATCGCATCTGACCACGTTCAAGTTGTGGTTGAATATGACGAAAAAACGCCTATCTGCAAAGTTGTCAGAGCGTTCAAAGGACGTAGTTCTAGGCTGCTGAGACAGGAGTTTCCTCATCTGCTAAAACTGCCTAGCTTGTGGACTCGCTCATATTTTTACGACACGTCGGGGAAAGTAAGCACGGCTAAGATAATGGCTTATGTGAACGACCCGCATCATGAACGGCACTAGACCCACGGCGGCTAAAGCCGCGCTATCGCTTTTCCACCCCGAACTGAAGTTACGGGGCTATCAAGCGTCGGTGCTTACGTATCAAACCATATCTGACGCCTCGCTGACTATCTCAAAAATGGTGTCGTAGGTTTGCCGTAAATCGCAGGTCGTGTGGTCTACGATGTTGGTGTCGCTGAGTTCCAGGTTGTAAAAGCTGACGGTGTCGGCGTCGAAATAAGGGCCAGCGTGCCAGGTGCCTATTTCTAGCTTGACGAAGCAGTTGCCTGGAATTTGGAAGACCTGAATATTTTCTGGTTTGGGTTGAGGGCGATCGCTCGCGAGAGCCACACCTAGAAACCACGTTTGCCCTTCTAGCGAACCCAAACATTGAGTGCAGGCGTTGTGCCGGGTGATGTGATGAAATTGTCGTCCGCGCTGGTGGATCTGCATGATGTAAAAGCGGGGAATGCCGTTTTGAAGCTGAAGCTGCGCATCTTGAAAGTCGAAGCCTTTGCTGTCGGGCTGTGGATAAATCACCTGTCCAAAAGGGCGAAAGGTTTGCTCGGTGATGGGAATGGCGGGTAGCGATCGCACGGCAACTGGCGACTTGAATAGAGCGGTGGTCATAGCGTGGGTAGCCCCGAGTAACGGTATCATTCTAAAAACGATACAGTCTTTGCATAGACTGAATTGAATACCTAACTAAGATTACTCAAGCGATCGCCCTATGGATGACAAACTAATGCTGATGATTCCGGGTCCCACCCCGGTTCCCGAAACAGTGCTGCTGGCGATGGCAAAGCATCCCATTGGGCATCGCAGCGGCGAATTTAGCCAAATCATTGCCGAAACCAATGAGAATTTGAAGTGGCTTTTTCAGACTAAAAACCACGTGTTGACGCTAGCTGCAAGCGGCACCGGCACGATTGAGGCGGCGATTATTAACTTTTTGAGTGCGGGCGATCGCGTCATCGTCGGCAGCAACGGCAAATTTGGCGAGCGCTGGGTGCAAATTGCCAAAGCCTACGGTTTAGACGTGCAGATTGTCAGCGCCGAGTGGGGCGTTCCGCTGAACCCCGATGACATCAAAAAAGAGCTAGAGGCTGATACCGATAAGCAAATTAAAGCCGTCATTATCACGCACAGCGAAACTTCTACGGGCGTACTGAACGACTTAGAAACTATTAATAAGCACGTAAAGGCTCACGGCGAAGCGCTGATTATCGTAGACGCAGTCACTAGTCTGGGTTCCTACAATATTCCGGTAGATGAATGGGGCTTAGATGTAATTGGCTCTGGTTCGCAAAAGGGCTTTATGCTGCCCCCTGGAATGGGTTTTGTAACGGCAAGTGATAAAGCTTGGGCCGCTTATGAAAAAGCGACTTTGCCTAAGTTTTACCTCGACTTGGGCAAGTACAAAAAGGCTGCAGATAAAGACAGCACACCGTTTACGCCGCCGGTAAACCTTTACTTTGGGATGAAAGTAGCGTTAGAGATGATGCGCAAAGAAGGGCTAGAGAAAATCTTTGCTCGCCATACGCGCCATAAGGAAGCCGCTCGCGCCGCCATGAAAGCTTTGGGCCTAGAACTCTTTGCACCCGATAGCCACGCGAGTCCGGCGATCACTTCTGTGGTTCCTAAGAGCGTAGATGTTGAGAAGATTCGCTCCATTATGAAAAACCGCTTCGACATTGCGCTAGCGGGCGGACAGGATCACTACAAGGGCAAGATGTTTCGGATGGGGCACTTGGGCTTTGTGAGCGATCGCGATGTCCTCTGTGCCATCAGCGCTTTAGAAGCTACGCTGCGAGAGATGGGGCATAAGTCTCCTGGCAGTGGGGTGGAAGCGGCGAGCGATCGCTTGCGTCAAGGGTAACTTTCTCTATCGGATAAACAACAAGGCGGTGAAGTCCTTTTAATAGAGACTTTGCCGCTTTCGCGAGAAATCAATGTAGGCGGAAAGAACAAACTATCAATGAAGAATTGCGGCTACGGCTAGAGATTAATGATCGCGCAGAATACCAAAGCTTTTAAAACCACCCTATTACAGCGCAAGTTCTAAATTCTCACCTTCTAGAATAGAGTCTGATTCGTCTGCTAGGCTGCCTGACAGTACAGCCCAAACAACATTTGCTACTGTCTGGGCTAGGTCGCATGGAACTGCGTTTCCTATCTGCGAGTAAATTTTGCTATTTGATCCGCAAAATTTGTAGCCTGTAGGAAACCCTTGAAGTAAGGCTACTTCGTTGATAGTTAGGCGTCTAAGATAAGACGGTACGACAGACATCTTCTTAGGTTCTCCACCCTCTATCAGGTGACGATGATATTCCTCTACCCACGAAGGCTTGTTTTCGTAGAGATGCTGTTCGTCCACAATCGGTGTACGATTGCCACCCATGCTTGCCGGTAATGTGCTGGCCCATCCATCAGGGTTAAGTGGTCTGCCCTGTCCGTTAAACAACATTCCTGCATAAGGAGATTTTCTGAGCACGGGTTTCTTAGCAAAAGTCACCTTTGCATTACAGACCTGATCGTTTTTGGGCGAGCCGGGTTTTCCTAATGGAATGACGACTTCGCGTAAGGTAGGCGCTTCCTTTTGACGTCTTCTAAAAGCGGGTAATAAACTCTTCAGACTGGCAGTGCGTATACCTATGAAGAAAACTCTTTCTCTAGACTGCGGAACTCCAAAGTCTTTAGCATTCAACAAGTGGATTTGAACAGAATATCCCGATTTCTGAAGCCTAGAGACTAATCTAGCCCTAATTTCGGAGAACTTAGCAAGGGTTCCTAACGACTTCACATTCTCCATGACAAATGCTTTGGGCCGAAGTCGCTCTACAACCTCTGCAAAGCTAAATATTAGCTGACTTCTCGGATCGTCTGGCTTCATCTTTCCAGCAACCGAGAACCCCTGACAAGGTGGCCCGCCAAACACTACATCAATATCCTTAATCGATGTCAGCGAATGGATATTTTCCTGTACATCGCCTTCGAAGAGTTTTGGCCTCAAGTGATTCTTTCTAAACGTGGCACAAGCATACGAGTCTAGCTCGTTTGCGGCTACTACCTCAAACCCAGCTCTCACAAAGCCCACGTCCATGCCGCCAGCACCAGAAAAAAGAGATATTGCCCTCGTCAAATTATTCCATAATCGAATAACTCAAGAATCGTAGCATAATCCCGCTCATGAGTAAGGGAAAAACTATCTTTGACCAGAAATATCGCGCCTTGATCGACGAATTGGCGGTTGAGAGAAAGCGTTTGAGTATTTCACAGCAAGAGCTAGCTGAAACTATTGGGGTTAAGCAACCGGACATATCGAAGATAGAGAAGTTTGAGAGGAGATTAGACGTACTGGAATTTGCGCTTATTCTTAAAGCGCTCAGAGTGAAAGACAATACAAAATTGCAGAGAATTGCTAAATCATTTTTGGGAATACCAGAATGAGCAAAGCATCCGAAAGAGACGCTGTTGGCAAATTGTATGTGGAACGAGCTGTTTGGGGACATGTAGCCTATCCGCTCTATACGAGGGGCCTGTCTGCTGTCTGGTTAGTCAATTTTGCCAATCCCAAGGCAATCGCAATCGCCGGTTTACTTTGCCGGACAGACGTCAATAGACAGGCAAGCTGCCGGTATCGCGATGCCCGTAAATACGGCCAAAGATTAGGTTGAGTCGGGCAGAAAGTTTTCATCTAGTACTTGGGCGATCGCATAAGGACAATCCATCGGAAAAGTCTCTATAGACAATCCGGCTCCTATCGACGCTTGTTTAACACTATCGGCGTAGGACTCTGGTAGCTCTTCAGCTATGAAGGGTTTTAGGCTAGGGGAGTCTTTTAGCTGTTTGCGGATTCGTCTACGATGCTCAGCAATGCTAGCTGCCCAGCTTTTACTTCTACGCTCGGATTGATACTGCCATTTAAGCAGATGTAGCAAAACAACAACTAGGTTGCTCTCTAGGCTGCGCTTTTCGCTGCGACCCATATCAGCAATTTCCTCAATTAAATTGTTCCAGTCAACGCTGCTATAGTCTTGTTGTTGCAAGCGTTGAAGCGTCGCTTCTATCCAGGCAAAATAATCGCGATTGTAAAGCACTGCCAACTCATCCGCACTGGCCAATCGAACGGTATTAGTCACTTGATTGGTCGGTAGAGGCGAAGTTGTCATGGGCAAATCCTCTGGCGGAACTGGCAATTTCGGGACTTATGCTGATTGTAGCGGATATGCGATCGCCGAACTCGCCCATCTTCTGTACAGTCATTCCGCCTGGTCAGGCATTTTCGCCTTCGCCCTACTCCTCATCCCCGTATGGTGGCTCTAAATAGACCAATGAACCCAATAAAACAACAGATTATTGCAATGGGAGGTGGTGGCTTCTCAATGGAGCCAGATAATCTTCTGCTAGATCGATACATTTTGGAGCAGTCGCCTAGTCCAACGCCCAAAGTGTGTTTTTTACCCACGGCCAGCGGAGACAGCGACAACTACATCCGCCGGTTCTACGATGCCTTTACTCAGCTCGACTGTCGCCCGCGCTATATCAATCTGTTTCGTCCCACTCATGAAGACCTTGATTCTTTTATTCAAGAACAAGACATTATCTACGTGGGCGGAGGCTCTACCTTCAACTTACTGGCACTCTGGAAAGCCTGGGGGCTAGACAAATCGCTACGGCAAGCCTGGGAGAATGGTGTTGTCTTAGCCGGACTCAGCGCAGGCTCTATTTGCTGGTTCGAGGAGGGACTTTCTGATTCTATTATTCCAGGACAGTATCAAAGGCTAGAAGCGCTAGGTTTTCTACCGGGTAGCCACTGTCCGCATTACGATGGCGAGAGTAAACGGCCACTCATTTATCGTCAGCAAATCGGCGCAGGTAATCTCTCTAGCGGAACGGCTGCGGACGATGGGGTTGCGCTGCACTATATCGGCACGGACTTAAAAGCAGTTGTGAGTTCGCGCCCGACGGCAAAGGCTTATTGGGTTGGGTTGGAGAATGGTGAAGTAGAAGAGAGGGCGATCGCGCCACGCTACTTAGGTCTCGAAGCGGGTTAGAGAAAAAAGCCGCTATTCGTTAAAGAACAACGGCTTTATAGGCAGATTAGACGACCTATTGGTAGGGCGCATTTTGACTGCGCTCAATACTCGCTCTGTTGTAAGCCGATATGTGCTTTACCACAGGGCGCGAGGGGACTGGGAAGAAGAGCCAGAAGGAGGCATTGGCCGAGAAGCTGCGGGAGGAGGGGTCGTTGGACGCGGAGCCGCTGTCTGAGGGGCTTCGGTCAAAACAGGGCCAACTAGGGCCAGCACCTCGGACCGAGTAGCATAACCGTCGAAGGCGGCAGAGCTAAAGGGAATCGGAGAGCCTGTGCGGTTCTCGTTATAGATCACTTCGTCGCTACCGGCGTTTTCAGAAATCCAGGGATTTACATCCGCGCCTAGCAGAGCCTGACGCAAGAATCGAACGCCCGCTGCATGTCTGGCTTCTACGCTATGAATTTCTAGCGCTGCGGCCAGCACTGTTTCACCGGCATCGCCTGCGGCCAGCAGGTTTTGCACCTGTCCTTTGTAAGCCGCCACGCCCAGATCTTCAACAAATTGACCCACCATCAAGAAGTCAGTTGGGTTGGCAAAGGGATCTCGACCCAAGATGACTGAGTAGTTGGGGTTTTTCGGAATAGTAATGGCATTCGGATCGCCGCCTAAAGAAGGCAACACCGCCGACAAATCCGCTACGTGCTGAGCTTCATCTTGTCCATAGGAAACGATCACGTCCTTAGCGGCTTGAGGCGCACCTGAAAGTCCGCCGCTTTGAGCAGCCACCACAGCACGACGGTAAAAGTCGGCCTCTAATTTCTCTAGAGTTAGCGCGTACTCTACAACCTGCCGGGGAGTCAGCACATCTGACTGAGCCTGCGCTGGGCTAATGGGGCTAAGGATTAGCAGTAGCATGGACAGCGGAAAGACAATGGCCAGTCCTTTCGCTAAAGACCGCACTTGATCGCGCTGTTCGCCGACAAATTGGCCGATATAACGGCAGACGGTTTTGAACGTATCTGCTAGCTGTAACAGAACAGACTGATCTGGATGAGCGCTATTGATAGTAAGGCGTAATTTCATTGAGGTTTCTCCAGTTGCTAGGCGACAAGTGAGCCGTTGATGGGGTTGTTAAGGATGCCGAGAGAGCCGACGATGGCCACGATTTGCTTGGGGCTATACAGCTCGTCGTAGGCTCTGCCTTTGAAGGGATTGAGTTCGGCCACTAAATCGGCGTCGCTGATAAGGCGATCGCTATCTGGTTGGGTAGTAGGTCTGCCCAAGAGCGCACGGACGCCGCCTGCATGTCGAGCTTCCACCGAGACAATCGAGCCAGCCGCTAACAAATAAGTAGGATTCGTTAGGCTAGGCCCCGCACCGTTGTAGGCATGAACGCCAACGTCTTCTAAAGTGACGGCGGTATTAAGAATGGTGTCGCGATCTTTCAAAATAGCCGCTAGCCCATCGGGATTAAGGCTCAGGTCTGCCGTTTCAAATAGCGTTTGGTCGCCTAGAACCTCACGCAAAAACGTTACGTGAGCCGCTTCTTGAGCGCCCAGAACGTTTACGTAGTTCATTTCCTTGCTATCTGTAATGTTGCCAGAATCGGCGGCGGCAGCGTAGAAAGCAGCTTCTAGCTCTTCTAGCAGGAGGGCAAAGTTGAGAATGCCCACGTCGTCAGCGTTGAAGGTAAGTGTTTTATTACCGGTCTGCGCAATTGCGGCGACCTTTGGCAAAGCCGAGATCATTAGGCCGCCAAAGCCCAACAGTCCCCATTTCATGAGGCTGCGGCGCGAGGCAGACAGGTTAACAGGTTGTTTCATACGAGATCTCCTAAACGGAATTGAAAGTTATAAACGCAGCGATTGCTTAACTGCTTCATACGTAAGGTACGTATGCCACTCAGCCCTGGATGTATACCATTCGATAGATTGTTTCATAAATAGATGCAAAATACCGCTGTCTCAATTTGCTGAGACAGCGGCAAATTAGCTTATTCAACTAACCTTGGAAGGCCAAGGATTAAAGCGCGTTACCACGAGGAAGGACTTCCTCAGGGAACACAAACTTCTCGTGTGGCTGGTCCTTTGGGCTAAGCCACGCGCGAATACCTTCGTTCAGCAAGATATTCTTCGTGTAGAACGTCTCGAACTCAGGGTCTTCAGCGGCGCGAATCTCCTGGCTCACAAAGTCGTAAGCCCGCAGGTTCAACGCCAAACCAACGATGCCAATCGACGCCATCCAGAGGCCCGTTA
>QBMC01000045.1 GCA_003242035.1 Nodosilinea foveolarum
ATCATGCTAGATCCCCATCTATTATAGCGGGTACTCTATTTGTAAGCGCTTCCCTAAGCTGCGATTCGCCCCAGAACTCTACCCTGTAGATGTCGATTTCGGAGCCAGCGTCGGCTTTGCCAGTGATAAGAACATCGCTGCCGTTAGTGAGAAAGACGTAGGCGTTAAACTCGGGGGCAGCGATCGCCACACCCGGCCCTGCTGAAAGGCAATGGAGCTATCGGCGACCGTCAAAACGGATGTCGTTGGCGTAGATGCGCGAAGATCCTTCTGGTGTGAACATATAGAGGTCGCTGCCGTCGTTGACACACGTTAAGTTGCCAAAGATTTCGGAGCGGTCGATGTTGCCGTCTAGCCGGATGCCGTCGGGCATGTCTTTGAGTCCATTGCCAATAAGTATGCTTTCACTAACGACGAGTCCTTCAGCTAGTGCGTCAGTAATGACGCCGTTACCTTCATAAAACTTGATGCGGTGGCGCTGAATGGTGGCGTCGGTGGCGTTGCCCAGTTTTTAGCAAATAGCTGATTTCTATCTATTAACGACGATGCCGTTATCTGCTACGTCGAAACGCCGTTGGTGGGTGGCGTGCCGCTGATGATGTGAATGTCTCGCTGGGGATAAGGAATCTCGATACCGTTTTGGTAAAATGCTTTAGTTAGCATGAAGAGTAAATCGCTTTTAATGATGAACTGACGGCTGGGTTGTGCAACCCAAACGAGGAGTTCGAACTCGAAGGCGCTATCACCTAAACTGCAAAACAGAACCTGCGGCGGTGGCGTAACCAAAACGTCTTCGTGAGCGTTGCCCGTTTTAATCAGGAGGTTGCGAACCTCTTCTGGGTCGGCTTTGTAGGAAACGCCGACCGGAATGCGAAGGCGAGAGATGGGGTTGCGATGGCTCCAGTTAACCACTTCTTGCTCTAGAAACTGTGAGTTTGGTACAATAATGGAGACCTGATCGAGCGTACGAATTTCGGAAGATCTCGCTCCAATTCGCTCGACGGTGCCCGCTTGTTTGCCGATTTCAACAAACTCTCCTACCTGGACAGGGCGCTCGAAGACCAACACTAGCCCGCTGCTAACATCCTTGACGATGTTTTGTAGACCTAAGCCTGCGCCTACGCCTAATGCGCTGATTACGATGGTGAGCGAACTGATATTGATGCCAGAAGTCTGTAGCACAATTAGGGTGCCGACAAAGATCAGACCGTAGCGAAGCAGAACCGCGATCGCTTCTTGAACACCTCGATTGATGCCGGTTTCGTGTAAGACGCGGCGTTTGATGGCGCTAGCGATAATTTGAGCGAACAGGAAGACCAGTAGTACCAGCAGCAGCGCTCTAAAAGTATCTAGAATAGAGATGGGGTTGTTGCCGAGCGGAATATTATTGCCCGTAAAGATATCGGCCAACCGGGAAATGATGCGGTGGCTTTTTTCGCGGGTCTCTGGAAATAAGTTGGTGATATAGAGGACGGCGCTTGTCCCAATGCCCAATCTCAGCAGTAGCAGCGTGGCGTTGAGAAACAAATTAGCGGCGGTGAAGGGACTGGCTTTTTTTTCAATTTTCTCGGAGTCGGCGCTGCTGGAGGTGGCTAGGCGAAGCGCTTTGAAAAGATATTCTCGCCAAAAGAGTCCGGACATCCAGTAGGCGATCGCCGCAATTATCGGAACCGCCGCTAGCTGCCAGCTATTTTGACGAACGTAGTCGCGTTGCCGCTGGGTTTTAGCGAGCGAGAACTGGCCGCGCAGCGTTTCTGCCCAGACTTGAGCCTGGGACTCGGGAATTACGCCGCCAGTGTCTTCTGGGGTGACCGTAAAGCTGGCCTGAAGGTCGGGTTCTTCGCCGGGGGGCGTTTGGAGCGAAACGGTGGTAAGTCCATCAGGGGTGAGTTCTTCTATTTGGATGTCGGGGGTGACGGACTGGTCGGCAAATTGCTGGAGGCTATTGCTAATAATCAGGGCGCGGGTAGCAGCACCGGCGTCAGCGGTGTCGGTAACGCGAAAGACGGGGCGACCGTCGAGGATGACCGGGGCGGAGTCGCTGCTGGCCGATAGGCTAGCCGGAAATAAGACAAAGGGGGCAATGAAAGGGAGGGCGATCGCCAGCGAGAAGCTTAAGACCGCGCCGATAATGAGCCGATTGATATTGCTGTGCTTAGCGGATTGCTTCTGGCCGAGTCTATCGCTGGGTTTTCTATTCACGACGGGCGGTAAGTGATCGATCTGCTCGTTTAGTCTAGTGCAGCGATCGCCGAAGCTGAACGCAGACTGTAACGCCTTGGGCTATGAGGAGAATTGGCTACGGCTAATAATGAGCGGAACGGCTGAAATCAGCGCGAGTACTCCCAGACAACAAAATAGGGGCAACAGTTGGCCGCCGCTGAGCGCTTCGGCTCCGGTAACGCCTAGCCAGGTGTAGATGAGGGTGCCAGGAATAATGCCGATGAGGGTTCCTAGCGCGTAGTTGCGAACGGAAACGGGGGTGAGGCCGAGGGCAAAGTTGACGAGATTGAAGGGAGAAACGGGAGAGAAGCGAATGGTGAGAACGCAGCTCAGTCCTTTTTTACAGAGCGTGTGGCTGATTTTTTGGATATAGACGTTGTGCTTGAACCGGGCAGAAAACCAGTTGTGTAGAAAGTAGCGGGCTAACCAAAAAGCGGCGATCGCCCCCAGCGTTGCGCCAATGACTGACCACAACGTGCCCCACCACAAACCATAGACCGCGCCGCCTACGACTACAAACACAGTGCCAGGAATGCCGATGGCGTTAGCGATGATATGGGCGGCTAGAAACAGGCTGACGCTGCGGATAGGAAAGGCAGTGTCTGTATGAGCAAAAACGCCCGTTAGGGTTTGAGGGTCGAGTAGGGGGGCTAGCGATTGTCTGGTTTGGGAGGAGATTAGAAGGGTGAGGGCGATCGCGCTCAAAAACAAAAGCCCGAACTTTTGGGTGGTTTTCATTACGAGGGGGCGCTTACGGTTGAGTGAAGCGCCCGTTGAGTTGGGCCATGTCGATGGAGGGTTCTTGGGTGTATGGGGCGATCGCTATAGCAGGGAACCGCCGCAGCTAGAACCGCTACCCGCCGTACAACCATAGCAATAAGGCCGCGTGACAATCTGTTCGATTTGATCGAGAGAGTTTGCGGCCAGTAGTTTCTCTACGGTCAGGCGTTCTCCTTTGGGTGTTTTGGCCGGTAGATTTTCCATTTGGTTGAAGTCGCAGTCGTAGATATTTCCCTCATAGTCGATGGAGAGTTCGTTACGACACATGAGGCGATCTACGGTGCTGGGGTTGTGATGAGACGCTAGGAATTTGAGATAAGGCTGATGAAGGTGACGGTGCTCTAAATGGAATTTGGTGCGGCCAATGGGGAGATTGGTGATAGTGAAAAGGTGATTGAAGACAATCCCGAAATGTTCTTTGAGATAGGCGGTGTAGTCTTGCTGAAGACCGGCTTGATCGGGCGTGAGGGAGAAGTCTGTAGAGTTTGGGATGGGCGGATTGTAGACCAGATCTAGCTGGAGGGCCGGATCGGTGCCGTAGCCAAAGGCGTTGAGCATTTGAATGGCCTGGACAGAATCGTTGTAGACGCCCTGACCGCGCATCGCGTCGACGTTGTCTTCGAGGTAGCAGGGTAAGGAGGCGACAACGTGCAACTGATGCTCGGCAAAGTATTCGGGCAGGTCTTCGTAACCTAACTCAAAGAAAATGGTGAGATTTGAGCGGACGATGACTTCTTTGCCTTTGGCTCTGGCAGCTTCGACGATAGGCCGAAAGCCGTAGTTCATTTCGGGCGCGCCGCCGGTGAGGTCTACCGTTTGAATTTGGTCGAAGCGGTTGATGACTTCGATCAGTTGTTGGCAAACGGAGTCGGCAAGTTCTTCGGTGCGGTGGGGGCCTGCTTCTACGTGGCAGTGACTGCATGAGAGGTTGCAGCGGCGACCGAGATTGATTTGTAAGACGCTAATGGGGCTTTTGGTCAGAGGGCCGCCGAGAGTTTGATTAAAGGGGGCAATAGCAGCGGGCTTAGGGGGGGAGGTTTGAACCATGTTGGGCGTAGGGGAAGCGTTGGATAGAGGACAGGAAGCTTGTTTTTTAGCTTAAAGTTTTGTTAACAAAAGGTGGGGAGGATTTGATCCTTTTCTATTAATAGAGTTATTAAAGCCTGAAATACTGAGTTTTCGCTTAGAAAGGAATATAAACCATGTTAGCTAAAGCGCTGTTTGGGCTGCCTTGCGATCCAGTGCTTTCTAGCGAGCAGGCGAGTTGGGATACGGTGCAATTGGCTTTGTTCGATCAACCGCCGCACTGCATTCCCGAGCATGTGTCTCCTTATCATGTGGTTTGTGTTAACGCGGGCGTACCAGTGAGTTTGGCACAGACGATTGACGGTGAGTCTTATGCGGGCGAGTCGGTGTCGGGCGATGTGGGCATTTATCCGGCGCATTTGTGGCAGACGTTTGAATGGCACCAGCGGGCTAAGTTTTTGCAGCTTTACTTGGAGCCTGTGGTGCTGAACCGAATTGGGTCTGAGTTGTATGGCGAGAATGAGGTCGAGCTGTTGGTAAAGCCGACGCCGTTTGACCCGGTGATTAGTCAAATTGCGATCGCCCTGCAAAATACGCTCAAAACACAACAAACAGGTAGCAAACTCTACGCTGATACGATGGCGAATGCGTTGGCGACTCATTTGGTTTATCACTATTCAGCTCGTAAGGTTGGTCATTGCAACGAATCGGGTCAACTCTCTAGCAAACAGCTCAAACGAGTAACAGATTATATTGACGAGCATCTGGCTGAAGATGTGAGTCTTGCTGAGCTGTCGAACGTGGTGTCGCTGAGTTCTTTTCATTTTTCTAGATTGTTCAAGCGCTCTACTGGCTGCGCGCCGCATCAATATCACATTCGCGCTCGGGTGAAGCGCTCGAAGCAGTTGCTGTTGGATAAAGAGCTTTCGATTGCTCAGATTGCTCAAGCTGCTGGCTTTTCTAGTCAGAGCCATTTGAACTACCACTTCAAGCGAATTGTTGGTCTAACACCGACTGCTTTTGTTCGGCAGTAATAAGTCTTTGATTGATAGGCAATAGCAAGAATGTTGAAAAACGCCGCAAGTGTTTGAAAGACGGCGGGTAGGGAAATTTTCAATAATGAGAAATACAGGCGAGCTATTAACGGCCATACCTGTTGTTTACTCTGAAATGGAGATTAGAAGATGTCTGTCGAACGAAATAAAGCGGTTGCTTTACGTTTTTTGAATGAAGGTTGGGGTACGCGGCCCAACTGGGAGTGCATTTGGGATGCGATTGTTGCGCCAGAAGTGGTACATCATTTTAATAGCGATCCCAATCCTATAGTTGGTTTAGCCGATAACAAGACTTTTAATTCCATGTTGTTTCAAGGATTTCCGGCGATTGAGCATACGCTAGAAGCTATGGTGGCTGAGGACGATAAGGTGGTTTATCGCACTGCGTTAAATGGACGGCATACGGGAGAGTTTCTAGGAATGCCGCCGACTGGGAAAACTGCGCAGATTAACGACTTCACGATGTTGAGAATTGTAGAGGGTAAGATTGTGGAATGGTGGTATGACTGCAATTTGTTGGCACTGATGCAGCAGTTGGGTTTAATGCCGACTGACTAGCCTTTTGGGTAGGACAGGTTTTTGAGTTTCGTCTCTTGGGCAAATTAGCGAATTTTTGGGCGGCTATCAGCGTCCTCTTATCTTCGTCCAGTATGGTTTAGATAATGTTTACTGCTGGCTGCTCTCGCTGCTTTCGCTCTTATGAAATCCGTTGTCGATCCCAAATCTATTCAGTTTCGGCTGACGCTGGGCCTGGTGCTGGTATCGGCACTGGGTATCGGTGGCTTTACGAGCTGGATTAATTTGCGGATGCGTGAGCTGTTGGTGGATCGGCATAAGGCGAATGCGCTGATGATTGCTTCGCGGCTGTCGGAGGATGCAAGCTGGTTTGAAGAAAGTACGGGGATGAATGAGGCGCTGACGAAGGCGGTGAACTACCGCGAGCAGGCAGATGTGGCAGTTTGGGTGAATGATCCGAACGGTCGCCGCCTGGTGGAGTCGAAAACGCTGGGAATGGGATCTTGGGCGATGAATGGGTTTTCGGATGAGGTGCTGGATTTAGTGGACGGAACGACTGGCCTGGAGACGGTGAAGGTGCAGAATCGGTATTTGGTGACTTGCTCTAGCCCTTTAACGGTGAATGGAGAGAAGGTGGGCGGGCTGTATGTGGTGGATGACATTACGGCTGATCATGAAAGCTTGTCGCGCATTACTCAGACGCTGGTGCTTTCTAGTTTGTTGCTGTTGGGATTGGTGGCGATCGCGATCGCCCTTTACACCAAAAACGCCCTAGCTCCCATTCGCAAAATCAACCGATTGGCCGGTGAAATATCAGCCGATAACCTGGCAGATACACAGCTTGAGTTTGACCGCGCACCGACGGAGGTGCAGGAGCTGGCGCAGACCTGCAATCTAATGATTTCTCGACTGTCGTCAGCCTGGGATCAGCAGAAGCGGTTTGTCAGCGATGTTTCGCACGAGTTAAGGACGCCTTTAACGCTGGTGAATGGCTATTTGCAGAGCACTTTGCGACGGGGCGATAACTTGAGTGCGCCGCAGCGGGAGGGATTGGAGATTGCTTCGGCGGAGGCGGAGAGAACTATTCACTTGCTGCAAGAGTTACTGGATTTGGCTAGAGCGGAGGGGGGGCATTTGCAGTTTCATCTGGAGTTGGAGTCGGTAGATGCAGTGGTGCGTGAGGTGATGGAGATGAGTCAGTATGGGGGCGATTTCCCACGGGGGAGGCTAGGCCAACGCCTCCAGGTCGATTTAGTGCCGGTAAACGCCTGGATAGATCGCAACAAGCTGAAGCAGGTGTTGATCAACTTAGTGGATAACGCACTGAAGTATTCCGAGGCGGATCAGCCGGTGGTGGTGAGTTTGCGCGAGCGGGATGGGCGATCGCAGATTGCCGTTAAGGATACCGGACGAGGTATTCCGCTGTCTGATTTGACCAAGATTTTTGAGCCGTTTTATCGGGTGGATGAGTGCCGCTCGCGAGTGACCGGAGGGACGGGACTGGGCCTTGCGATTGTAAAAACGCTGGTGACGGGGATGGGCGGAAGCTTAGAAGTGCGCTCTAAACTTGATGAAGGCAGCGTCTTTACCGTAAGCTTGCCGACTAAGCGAATTAAAAAAGAGAGACTTTAGTAAAAAGGAAAAATTATGGCTGAGGCGGCGGCGAAGATTTTAGTGGTAGAAGATGAAGCGCAACTGGCTAAGTTTGTGCAGCTAGAGCTGGGCTATGAGGGCTACGAGGTGACGGTGGCGAATGACGGACTGAGCGGGCTGATGGCGGCGCGGGACTGCGAGCCGGATTTGATTTTGCTGGACTGGATGATGCCAGGATTGACGGGCGTTGAGGTTTGTCGGCGGCTGCGAGCGACGGGGGCGACGATGCCGGTGATTTTGTTGACGGCCAAAGATGGGATTGAGGACCGAGTGGCTGGGTTAGATGCGGGGGCGGATGACTATGTGGTGAAGCCGTTTAGCATTGAAGAACTGCTGGCTCGGGTGCGGGCGCATTTGCGGCGCAATTCGTCGGAGGGGCCGGAGGCGTTTTTGTTTGTAGATTTGAGTTTGAATCGGCAGACGCGAGAGGTGAAGCGGGGCGATCGCGCCATTGAGCTAACGGCGAAAGAGTTCGACTTGTTGGATTATTTGATCTCGCATCCAAAACAGGTTTTGACGCGCGATCGCATTCTCGAAGAAGTGTGGGGCTACGACTTTATGGGCGACTCGAATATTATTGAAGTGTATATTCGCTACTTGCGGCTGAAGCTGGAAGCGGAAGGGGAGAGTCGGCTAGTGCAGACGGTGCGCGGTGTAGGATACGTGATGCGAAGCTGAGCGGAGACAAGCTCAGTCGAATAGATCGAAATAACTGTTTTAATTTTGGCTCGCGCTTGCCTTGTTTGAGCATTTTCTTCAGGTCTCGCTCAAATTGTCTGCTGTAGAATGGATTAAGCCTCATACTCCAAGCTGTGCAAACATATCATCAGCGTCATCGCAGCGAACTAGGTTTTTGCCAGCGTTAGTATCTTCAAAAGCTGCCTTTGTTGCTTCGTTTGGGACGGTAACGGCAAAAGGAAGTCCGTTTCGGAGCTTTACCTGACGATAGAACAGCGTAATCGCCTCAGTAGTAGAAAGCCCTAGCTCTTCAAATAGACGCTCTACTTCAGCTTTGAGACTTGGGTCAATCCTTGCTCTTACAGTCGCATCTTTTGCCATGGCTTACTGCTCGTAATAGTACTATTTAAAGTATAGCCCGGTTGGGCTACAGCATGGCTATAAGGCCGTGGCGATCTGATAGTTGAGGCGTCGGCTCCACTCCTGAGATTGTTGGCACTGTCTCTTATAAAATCGTGAGAAAACATTTGCAGCCCGCGAGGGTGATGATGGTTTGGTAAGGTCGCTGTATCATTTCAAAAAGGTCCGCTATCTTCGCCATTAACGGCTATAGTGTTGGCGAACAAATACATGCAACCGGCTAAATACGCTGTTAGTGAGAGGGCGAAACCTATGAAGCAAGTCAATTTCGTAGTGATTTTCGTAATTTGTCTGGCGCTGGTTCTCTTTGGCATTGAGAACACGACACCTTCGGTCATTCATGTAGTGAGAGGCGTGGAGTTTGAAGCGCCGCTGAGCGTGGAGCTGATTATTGCGGCGGGGATTGGCGCAACGTTGGCTTGGGTGTTTAGCGTATGGGTGCAGCTCCAGAGCATCGCTCAGAAAAATCCTGAAATTCAGCAGAAAGAAATGCGTATTCAACAGCTAGAAGAGGATGTTGAGCGCTATCGGGTAGAGCTAGAGCAGTTGCCGATGCTGCCTCAGTCCAACAGCGAGTCTGAAGGTGATGAGGTTTATGTTCAGTGAGGATCTTTCCAGGATTTTTTAGACTATTTTGCAAGCTCTCTTTGCAAGATTCAGTATTCTCTAGGCATTTGGCCTAGCTTCTTATGTCTAGTTCTTTGGCGCAAGGCGCGATCGCATTTTTAATAGACCTGGCCGAGAAGGGTGAGATTAATCCCTGGGATGTACAGGTCATTGATGTGATCGACCGATTTTTGAAGACGCTGCAAGATCAGCCTATTGTGAAGAAGCCGGTTGGCTCTGGGCGCTCGTCTTATGAGTCGAGCTTATCGGAATCGGGTCAGGCGTTTTTGTATGCGTCGATGCTGGTGCTGCTAAAGGCCGATACGCTGGTGCGACACGAGCTAGAGCCGCCGGAAGCGGTGTGTGAGGGCGATGATTTTTTTGAGGATGAGTTGGACTACAGCGCCGACGAGCTGCCGCGTAACCTGGAGCAGCATATTCATCGTCGGGCAGTCGCGCCGCCGCCTGCTAAACGGCAGGTGACGCTGAATGAGCTGATTGAGCAGTTAGAAGCGATCGCCACTGCCATGAGTGAGCCTGCTCGAGTGCGCAACCGTAGACCCAAGCCTCATTCCAAAAGAGAGGCGGTAAAGGCTATTTCCCAGCTAGCGCACCAGGAAAACCTAAATGAAATTGCCGATGCGCTGAACGACTTTTTAGAGAACCACTGGGACGACGTGTTTGAAGACACGGTGAACTGGATGGACTTCGAGCGGTTGCTGGAGCACTGGGCGAGCTTTCGCCCGGAGATATTGGGCGGGCCGATTGAAGGTGAGCTTTCGGAAGCAGAGTATAAGCATGAGAAGGTGGGTGTTTTTTGGGGGCTGTTGTTTTTGACCTCGCAGTCGAAGGTGGAGCTGTTGCAAGAAAACTTTTATCAGGACTTGAAGGTGAGGCAGCTCAATGAGATTACGCTGGCTGAAGTGCCTGCCTACGTGCTGCCTGATTAAAGGTTCTTTTCTATTTTTTCGTAGCTTGGCTAATAGTGCCAGTTCTCGATCTGTCCCCTCTGATCCTGATAACTCTAGTTGCTGATGGAATGTAAGTAGACAACAGTAATTTTACGTATGCATAGCCGTTCTAGCTTTACCTAAAATATCTCTGTCTTCATGTCGCCTTTACAGACCGCTAAAGCGTGCATTTGCCTATCGGACTCCTACTTCGCGCGAGATATGCAGCTTCTACAGACTAAACCCATCAGTAACTACAAACATCCTTCTGTTCAAAATAACCTCAAGCGTTGGGTCGATATCGTTGGAGCCTTGACTGGCCTGATGATTTTGGCGGTGTTTTGGGTGCCAATTGCGATCACTATCAAGCAAGACAGCCCTGGCCCCCTACTCTATAGCCAGATTCGCTGTGGACTCAACGGCGAAACCTTCCGTATTTGGAAGTTTCGCTCTATGGTGATAGACGCAGACGCCTTAAAAGCTCAGGTTAAGAACGAGGCTTCTGGACATATTTTTAAGAACAAAAACGATCCGCGCGTCACTCGTGTCGGTAAGTTTCTAAGACGAACGAGCCTGGATGAACTCCCTCAGTTTTGGAATGTGCTTAAGGGTGAAATGAGCCTGGTTGGGACGCGTCCACCGACCCCGGATGAGGTGGCTCAGTACACGCCGTACCATTGGAGAAGGCTCCGTGTAAAGCCGGGTATGACCGGAGAGTGGCAGGTAAACGGGCGTTCTAGCGTGGACAATTTTGACGCGATCGTGAGAATGGATTTGTATTATCAACGCCGCTGGTCGGTTGGGTACGACCTGCACCTGATTGTGAAGACGATCCAAGTTGTTCTAAATAAGCAAGGCGCTTACTAAGCAGATTGAGGAAATGATGGCAATCTGCTAAATACAATCGGCAAATTGCCATCATCTCTAATTAAAAGATTGAATATCAGCCTTCGCGGTGATGACAATCCTGTCTGCTTGAACCTCAATGGCTCTGAACTTAAGATCCATGTTGTCCAATTCAAAGTTGCGTAAGTCCAACAGATCTTCTGTACCTTCTACTAATGATTGCGTCAGTTCGGGCATATCATTGGCGTCTTCTTCGTACTGAATATCTTCTAGCGTGACTTTGTGCCCATCTGCTACTAACTTAGGCTGAGCGGAGAAAGCAACGTGGTACGTTTCTACTTTCTCGATGAGCATGACATCGGCGGCGACGGCAATGCGGCCTGGGCTAGGAATGGTAAAGACTACGTTGCTGGCATCTGTCGTTACCCGGTTGCCGGAGGGTAATTCGATCTTTTGTCCGCGTAGCTTTTGTTTGATAAAGCTGGAATTAAACGCAGCCTGAAGATCTTCTGGCTTGAGTACAACTTTGGCTTCTGCCTGGGCGGGTTCGTCTAGCTCGATTTTGCCAAGGGGAATTTTCATCATGGCAATATCTACTGGCCCGGTTTCAAGGGTCATCTCTTCGGTGCGCAAGTCGTTTTGCACCACCATGCCTTTGCCTACGATGACGACCTTGTCAATCTGACCTTGAGTGAGCTTCATCGGATCGGTGCGAATTTCGATGTCGAGTTCGTCTACTGCGTCTAGCTGCGAGCGAATGCCTGCCTCGGCTACGCTGCTAATCGCCTGTTCGCCCGCGTCCATGTTATCGCTCACGGCTATAAATCCTCTGCTGTTTAGTTATTTAGAGAATATTCTACGGAGCGTAGATTCGCAGCGAGTCTATCTGAAGAGTTAACTCCGGCAAATTACATGGCCGCTCAGCTTTGTGAGTGGTTTGATCGTTTGGATAATGGCAGTTAGTCAAACTCTCCTCCTAGACTTATTTGAAGATTCATCGAGGAGGAGAGTAAGTGCGATAGCAAAGCCATTCTGCGGAGTATCGCAGTAGGCTGTTTATTGAAGAGATGTTTAGTAAGGCATTAGAATTCCTCTTAGCTCTCCTCCACGGTTTTTAGTAGTATGAATATCTACATAAAGGCGACCGTCGGCTAGCGCCTGCATTTGCTCTGGTGTCAGCATGTATTCTCCTCTTGCTGAACCGCTGCGCCCTGTTTCATCAGTGGTAACGTCTAAGGCATATTGGAAGGGGCCGTTTTCCATGGAGGTGCCCTGATGAATGTGAAAGGCCGATGTGATTTTGGTGTTGGGCGGATTCACCGGATCGCTGGCGTAGTCTCGCATAGGGCTAGTAAGGATGTTAAAGCTGCCTCTTGTGACCAACCGGTTGCCGGAGACAACAGCACCGACCGTTCCGCGCGCTAGGGTGTTGGGAGAGTTTGGGACTACGTTATCCTCGCTCATGATGGCGACATAAGTCGTATATGGCTGCTGCATTCCTTGCGTTAATAGCCTAGCTTCAGCCGTTTTTACGTTGGACTGGGCGGAAGCTGTTAAGGAAAAATTTGAGCTGGTCACTGTGGAAGGTTGTATGGCCTGGGCGGGGCTAGCTCCGATCAATCCATTCAAGCTAGGAATGCAGAGTCCTAGCACAGTTAAGCAGGTGACTAGGCCAAGTATTAGATGGCGGAATCGCTTAAGGTATATACGCATTTTGTTTGAGATATTTTGTACTGATAGCTATAGTTAGCTGCCCGAGGGACAGTTCTATTGACTCGGGCAGAGCGATGCCGATGTAAAGCTGTTTGGAGCGGTTCTCTAAAGGAGAGTCTACACCAACGCAGAGCGGAGCTAAGCTGCGAAAAACAGTCGCTCTTTTCTACGAACTCATTATTAATACGCAGTTGCTGTTCTATTAGATTCACTTTTATAGCAATAGGCCGCGATGAATGGCCGTTTGCCAATCGCTGCCGGTCAATTGCCGTTGGTCAGTCGAGGCTATTTGGCGTAGAAGATGGTGGACTCGCTGATGGGCTGAAGCTGGGTGCCTGGATAGTAAAACTCTAGGATTTGGCTGTAGGTGTAGCCGCGATCGCCCAGGTTGTACGCTCCGGTCTGGCTCATGCCAACGCCATGTCCAAAGCCGCCGCCGATAAAGCGGTAGCCTGTGAGCACAGGTTTGGGCTGGGTTGGCTCGGTCTGAGCGGGTTGAGGCTGAGCGGGCGCTGACTCGGCTGGCTGAGCTTGTTTGACGGCTGGATTTTGGTTGGCGGCGATCGCCCCACCCGATATTTGCGCCGTCTTAGGCGGCTCGTACACCGGGTCTAAATAAAACAACAGACTCGTGGGTGGAACCAATGCTTTGACGGCCTCATCTTTAATCAGATCGAAAGCCCCTAAATCGGTGTCTACCTGAATCTTTTGTACCCTGCCAGAGGGCGCACGTTCGGTGACGGTAAGGGCGGTAATTTCGCTAAAGTTGGCGAGCGGATGCTGGCGCTTGGTGAGATATTCTTTCAGCGTGTTGCCAATTTCTTGGAGTGAGGCGGTGCGATTCCAGCGGAAGGCAGGCCAGCCGTCTTCGTTGAAGCCATCCTTGAGGGCAATAAAGGCGCGGAAGTTGTCTTCGTTGGAGAGCGGACGGGCGGCTAAATCCCACTGGGTTTTTAGCGAGTCGATGACGGGCGTGAGGTAGGGCCGGTCTTCGCCGTTCCAGACGTCGGTGAAGCGGGAGGTGATGCCGCCCGTGGTGGAAGAGTAGAGCGCGTCTACAAGTTCGTTTTGATAGGTGAGTACTTGGCCTGCGGTGGCGGCGATCGCCTGATCGACAACGGGGTAGGTTTCGGCCATGCCAAAGTAAACCTGGCACTGGGTGTCGGCGCAGATTTCGTAGTCGTCAATGGCGAAGCGGCGCAGATTGCGCAGGGCATAAGTGCGAGCTAGAACGGCCTGCGCTTCGATGGCTTGGCGAGGGGCGCTAGCGCCAATTTCGTGAGGGACAACGCCTCGCAGGTACTGCTCAATCGGCACCCGATTAACCAGGGTGTAGTTGCCGTAGGCGTTGGGCTGAATTTTCATGTCGCCCGCAAACAGATCGCGAGGGCGAGTGCTGCTGTCAGTTGCCATTTGAATGCGGCGGTTTGCGGTGCTGATGCTAAAGGTGTCGCGGGTGTATTTGTAGCCGTTGGCGGTAAAGAAGACCTGAGGAATTTCTTTGACCACTCGGCTGTCGATGTGGGCGTCGGTGTAGCCTGCGGCGTGGAGGTTTTTTAGGAGTAGCCGACGGGTGAGTGGGGTACTATAGTCTTCGCGTTTGGCCCAGACTTGCCAAGCGTCAGGCTGGGCCATCTCAGCGTTAATGCCTTCGGCCTGCCAGCGTTTGGCGCTGTCTTCGGCGCTTTCGAAGCTGCGGTGGGTGCTAAGGACTACCCATTCTTGTAAGAGCGGTGCGGGCAGCGGCTGCATGTCGATGCCGATTTGCAGTTGGCTAGTGTTGAGGGTTTGGGCCTGACCGTTGGTGCTAAAGCTGACGGTGAGCTGGTCGCCTGCGAGCGGAGCGAGCGCGAGCTGATCGGTTTTGTTGGTGCCAAAGCGCTGGACGATGCCGACGTTAATTTCTGGATTGCGAGAGGTGGACTGAGCCTGAGCGGGCTGAGGGCTGAGTGTGCTTTCTAAAAGGATGCCTACGGCAGCACTGCCCAAAGTCCCGGTTACAGTGCCTGTAAGCGGGGCTGAGACGATTGAAGCGCCAACCATGGAGGCACAGGCTGTTAGTACGGACAGCCTGCGTGCGGTTTTTGAAGGGGTGTGGTGGAGTCGGTGACGGTTCATGAGGTGCATTTAGCGGTTTGCGGGAAGTGACGCAGGCTATGTATCAACTTTTGTAGATTTAGGTTTCCCAGTAAAATGAGCTGACGGTCAGACTCAAGCTATCTGGGCACTTGTTCATTTTAATCTTTACGTCTCTAGTATCTAGGAAACCTGAAGATTTTGCATTACGGCAAACCGGAGAAGATATTGGCTGACTGGCGATCGCAGACTTAGAGTAAAAGTGGCTGATAGACAAAATGCAGCCGCTACAGGGGGAATAGACTATGCAGACAAAGAATATGGCACCTGTGCCAACCCACAGTGAACGACTGAAGCTGTTGATGACAGCAGCCGGTATTTCCAGCTATCGAGCTTTGGCGGCTCGCGCTGGCGTTTCGCTTTGGCAAATAGAACAGCTACGGGCGGGGCGGGGCGAACATATGCGGCTGACGATGCTGTCTCGGCTAGCGGGTGGGCTGGGAGTTTCTTGGGATGCTTTATTAAAAACGTTTGAGCTACTACCGCCAGATGCCAAGGCTGAAGCTGCGGCAGAGGGAGAGCTGGCAGCGGTGCGACAAGAGTATGTGAGGTTGAAAGGGCAGATGGAAGAACAGGTGGCTTTAGGGCGATCGCAGCTTAAAACAGAGGCCCTTCAGACCTTAGAATCCTGGCTGGTGCAGTGGCCTACGATTGCCCAGCGAGCGGCTGATAATGAGGCGCTGGCGGCGGTGAAGGTGTTGCCGTTTGTGCGTCCGGTGGAGCGGCTGATGGAGGTTTGGGGGGTGGCGGCGATCGCGCCGGTAGATGCAGAGATAGACTACGACCCGCAGAGACATCAGCTAATGGGCGGTATGGCAAAAGCAGGAGAGAAAGTAAAGGTCACCCACAGCGGCAGTTTGTATGAAGGAAAGCTGCTGCATCGGGCAAAAGTAAAGCCTATCTGAGGTTTTCGACCTAAGTTTTTGGCTCTAAAAAAGCTACCTCATCGCCGATGAAGCAGCTTTTCGTTGAACTATAAGGCCATCAACATCAAGCCTCAATAACGCTTAGCTTGCCGTCGCATATTCCTTCAGCGGGGCGCTGCGTTGACGGAGCTTTCTAAGGGCGGCCCGCTCTACCTGCCGAACGCGCTCGCGGCTAATATCCATAGACTCGCCAATTTGATTCAGCGTCATTTTGCTGCCGGTTTCTAACCCAAACCGCATACCGATCACTTTCTGCTGCTGTTCATTCAGGGTCTGCAAGAGTTTTTGAATGTCACTTTTCAGTAAGCTGTGAGTGGCATACTCTTCTGGCAGAATGCCTTCGTCTTCCAAAAGACTTCCTAGGTCAGTGGATTGTTCGTTGCCAACTTTCATATCCAAAGAGAGAGGCCGTCTGCCCTGGGTCTGAATCTCTCTTAGCTTCTCAACCGATAGCGACATATCGGCTGCAACTTCTGATACGGTAGCTGGACGACCTAAAGCCTGAGATAGCTGGCGCTGAGATTTTCTGATTTTTCTTAGCTTGTCGCTAATGTGAATAGGAAGGCGAATAACGCGGCTGCTGTTGCCAATAGCTCGCGTAATGGCCTGACGAATCCACCAGTAGGCGTAGGTTGAGAAGCGATAGCCTTTACTCGGATCGAACTTTTCTACGCCGCGATGCAGACCAATCGTGCCCTCTTGAATCAAATCCATCATATCTAGGCTATTGCCAGTATATTTTTTGGCAATGGATACGACCAAGCGCAGGTTAGACTCAACCATTTTGGCCCTCGCGCTTTTCCCGGCCGCGACCGTCCGCTTCAGCTCTTCTGTCGAAAGCTCGGTTTTTCCCGCCCATGCAACTGGTGTCGGCGCATCGCCCAGCGTCTCAGCTAGATCAGACTTAATCTCCTCAAGTTCCATGTATTGTTGAACTCTCTTACCCAACGTAATTTCTTGCTCGTGGGTTAGTAGAGGAATGCGGCCAATATTCTTTAGATAGCTCCTAACTAGATTGGAGGACTGGGAATTGTTTTTCATGAAAATTTTTGAGACAAATGAGCAAACAGTATTTTCAGCGTTTCTTCTGAAAATACTGCTAATTGCGGCTGTTGTAGGCCAAAACGCGAACGAGATAAAAAGCGAGTTTAGATCAATAGAGGAATTTTCTGCCTGCTTACTGACGACTTGCTTGCTATTTCTGTTTATAACTGCCGTATCTAACTATTGCAGACTACAGAAAATAAAGAATCTACCGAAAGTTACAGGATTTTTATCTCTTTGGGTAGAAAAAAGGCTGTTGTTTGGGTTTTTGTCTAGGCTTTTAGTGGTCTAATCCTTTCGTCTAAGCTTTTATGAGTGTCAAGATAGTCAATTCTGGCGGGCAAAAGAGTCTTCCGGGCGGGTAGGTGCCGAGTCCTCTATTTACGTAAAGCCAGTTGTTGTTTACTCTGTGCAGCCCTTGTCCCCACTCCCAGTGCTCTACAACGTGAAAACACTGGTCGCTCAGACCGGGGATTTTGTTGCGAATTTTGCGCGGCACCCAGCGGCGAATCTTTTTCCAAAGTTCGGGGCCAGAGCCAACTCCCGGAATATAAATTTGCCCACCGTGGGTGTGGCCTGATAGCTGAAGGTCTACCCGATAAGGGGCTAGAGGCTCGGCGGTGTCTGGATTGTGGGAAAGGACGAGCCTGGGCGTAGTGGGATCGAGCTGATTAAGGATGGTGGGGTCGAATTCTTTTGACCAGTAGTCGGCAAAGCCTACGATGGGAAAGTCGGGGCCGAAGGGATGGGCGATCGCATTCCAAAGTACGGGAATACCTGCCTGCTCTAATGCCTGGGTTACCATGCTGCGAGCGCCCGCTTTTTGAATGTCGTGATTGCCCAAAACTGAGACCATACCGTAGCGGCTGGGCAAATGCTTAATGCGGCGCACCAGCTCGTAGATGGGTTCTGGCGCATCGGTGACAAAATCGCCCGTGAGAGCGATGAGGTCGGGATTGAAGCTATGAAGCTGATCGATAGTTTGAGCGAGGAGCGAGTCTGACAGGCGCAGGCCGTCGAAGTGAAAGTCGGAGAGTTGGGCAATGGTGGTGCCCTCTAGCCGAGCCGGTAAATCTGCAATGGGAATGGTGTGCTGATCGACTGAAAGCGCGCCTGAGAAAATCCTATGCATGGAATATCACGCAGTCCTTGAGCGTTGGGTGCAGGCTACCATCTTAATTAGCGCCGCTAGGTTTTGCAGGATACAACGGGCTAGGAATGGCTAATTTACGGATCTGAGATTTATAAGCTAAAGCTAGAGGCCACAATCATGGTGCCGATACCGGCATCTGAGAAGATTTCGAGCAGCAGCGAATGAGGCATACGGCCATCTAGGATGGTGGCGGAGCGGACGCCTTGGGCGATGGAACGAACGCAGCAGTTGACTTTGGGGATCATGCCGCCAGAGACGACGCCGGTTTCGATGAGTTCTCTGATTTGCTGAATGTCTAGCTTGCTGATGAGCGAGCTGGGGTCGTGGAAGTCTCTCATTATGCCGGGGGTGTCGGTCAGCAGAATGAGCTTCTCAGCGCTGAGCGCGGCGGCGAGTTCGCCAGCGATGGTGTCGGCATTGATGTTATATGCCTGACCGTTGATGTCGGCGGCGACGCTGGAGATGACGGGGATATAGCTAGCATCTACGAGGGTTCTGACTAAATCGGCGCGAACATTGCTGACTTCGCCCACAAAGCCCACGCCAGCGGCTTCGGACTGGGGACGGGCCGTTACCAGGTTACCGTCTTTGCCACAGATGCCAACAGCCGCGCCGCCTGCCTGGTTGATTAGGGCCACGATTTCTTTGTTGACTCTACCAACGAGCACCATCTCCACCACGTCCATCGTTTTGCTGTCGGTGACGCGCAGGCCGTCTTTGAACTGAGGCTCGATATCGAGCTTGGTGAGCCAGGTGTTGATTTCGGGGCCGCCGCCATGAACTAATACTGGACGGATACCGACGCTGGCCATAAAGACGATATCTCGGATGACATCGGCTTTGAGCTTGGCGTCTTTCATGGCTGCGCCGCCATACTTAACGACGACTGTACGGCCCTGAAACTGCTGAATGTAGGGCAGTGCTTCGCTGAGGATGCGCACCCGGTCGGCTTCGGCTTGCTGAAAGTATTCGCTTTGGTTATGGAGGGCTGGGTCGTTGGGGACGTTGGGTTGGGGCAGTGCAGCCATAGGTTTTGATCGGATGGATGGAGAGCATCAGTCTGTTGCGAGTCAGTATTATATGGCTTAGTTGGCCGGGTTAATGTTTGCTGGGTTAGCCGCTGGTGGGTTGATTAGGGGTTGGTTGATGATGATCGGGTCGGCGGCTCGTCTGGGTTCGCGAATGTTTTTTTGGACGGCGGCTAGGATGCGATCGCAAGTTTTACCCACTGAGCGGCCTTCGTAGGGAATGTGAATGTCGGCCTGGGCATAGCGATCGCCCCTTTCCCTCAAAAGGGTTTCTAACTTTGCCGTGAGGTCTACCGTCTGAATCAAGGGGCGGCTGGTGTCTCCCGACAGCCGTGAGACGAGTATGGGAATGGGGACATCTAGCCAAATGACGATGCCGTGCCGTAGATAGCTCCAGTTCATTGGCTGGGTGATGATGCCGCCGCCAGTGGCAACGACTAGCCGAGTATAGGCGCTAGTTTGTGAGAGGACTGCGCTTTCTAACTGGCGAAAAGCGGGTTCTCCCGATTGGGCGAATATTTGGCTAATGGGCTGACCAGCGGTTTTCTCAACCAGGGCATCGGTGTCTAAAAAGCGATAGCGTAGGCGGCTGGCCAGCTTTTTGCCGATGGTGGTTTTGCCTGCGCCCATCATACCGATGAGGTAGAGGTTGGTTTTTTGAAGGTTGAGTTTTTCTGGCTTGGGGGGCGTGGGCGTGGGTTCGTATCGGGGCCGGTTAAGCGGTCATGGGTCGGGTGGGTGGTGGTGTGCTTTATTGTACGGCTCGATCTAAAAGGGCTAGCCATAGCTGTCGTTCTCCGTTGGGGGCGCTGTAGAACAGGAGATCGATGAGGAGTCGAAATGAGAGCTGGGTGAGGGTCTGATTGGCCGTGCTTTGAGTAGCCGTGTTTTGAGCGACTGTGTTTTGGATAGTTGTGTTTTGAGTAGGCGCTGCTGGATGAGGGAGCAGAGCCTCTTCTGACATGCGATCGCTATATAAATTGCTAAAGTTATCCAGGTAGTCGCCTAAGATAGCTGCTCTATGAGGCGGTTCTCCTTGCTGGGTGGATTGCTCTAGCGTTGCTACCGCCTGACGAACTTTCTCGTGATGCGCCGCGCTGAGACGGCAGATCACCAGTACTAGCGCTCGGGCTTCTTCGACATCTAGCTTTTTTCTGCCCTGCCCTTTTCTTAAGGGGCTAGACTGTCGCAGCCGCCATAGACCGACTCGGTCGGAGAGGATATTTTCTAGTTGCAGTGTTTTGGCGGTTTCTAACACCGACTCTGAGCCAATATGCGTGAGTGCTTCTAGCGCCATCAGCACCAGATCTAGCTGGGCTTTAATGTCGCGAAGCTGGGCTGCTGTGAGGCTGGCAACCTGATTCTTTGTCGCGTCGTCGGCAGGCGCGTTGCCACTCGGGTTGGTGGGTAGGTTGTTGGGTAGGGCATCCACAGCAGTTGAGCGCGTAGTCGGGCTGGGGGTAAAGGCCAAACTCAATATGACATCTTTTTGGGGCCAAAAGCGATGGACGCCTGGGGTAAAAGCGGGTTGGTCGTAGGGCGTAAACCACAGACAGCGCTTTTGGCTCCAGGGCGTTAACGGGTTAGATTCTGCGGGCTGAATGGGGCTGAAGGTTCGAGTAAAAGCGCGGTTAGGTGGATGGGGAAGGCGGATGAGTCGTTGGTGCGAACGGTAATGTCGTACTGTCCGCTTTTGGTGGCGTCGTAGCTATTGGCGTAAACGGTGTAGGTGCCGGTACTGGGCAAAACGACGACTAGCCTGGAATTGAGATTGCTACGGCTGATGTCGTCGTTTTCGTCAATTCGTTCTCCGCTGGGATCGATCAAGATCAGATAGGGATCAAAATCTCGGCTTTTTAGAACGATGGTGATGGGTTGTCCGCTGTTGCCAAAGAATTTGTGAGCGTCGTATAAGCTGCCGTCTTCCAGTCGGGAATCGGTGGTTTCGCTGAGCGTACCGGCTGCTTTTAAGAGGGCTTCGGCCTGGGCGGATGGACTGCTGATGAGAACTGACAGGCTGGTAATAGCTGAAAGGATGCCAAGCTTTTGCAGGGCTTGCACGGGGAGTCTCATAAGGCTGCTTTTGGGGGCTATTTTGGCGATCGCGCGCGAGATGTGTTTACCAGTGCTCAGATTCGTAGCGACTGATAGGTAGAGATATGTAGAGCAGTGCAGATAGCTGACATCCTAGCGGCCTACTGGTAAAAAGCAAACGGCCAGAAGTGAGGAGAAGACCTTGATGTGAATGACGAGCGGTATGAGGCCCATCCGCAGCCCCTGATACTACAACAGCAGATCGAGATGCCCATTAAAAGATGTATCTGCGGATAGGTTGTGTATATATTGACTTAAGGGCGATCGCAGAGGGGAACAACTTGTTTACTTCCTTACATAAAAACGGCTTCTTTGCCAAAAATTAATCAGATCAGCGGGTTTCATTCATTGCAATGGGTAGCCTCGGCGCACTAATACTGATCTGCGGCCTCGCCGTCGAGCAGGGTGTTTTTTGGAAGGGTATGCGTTTTCTTTTGTGTTTGGGTTCTGCGTCGGCGGCTGTTTGGTTGGGTAGCTTTTCGGACGGTTCATTCAATTTGTTTTCGCCGGATACTTACGAGGCGTCGGCGATTCCGGCTGCTGGTGCGGAGTGGCTGCTGGGACTAGGCGGACTGCTGGGCGGTAGCGCATTGGCCTTAGGGGTGCTGTACTACGTGCGGCAGCAGCGCTGGCAGCGTACTGAGTTTTTGCGGCGGGTGGTGCGAGAGTTTGAGCAGGATGCAGAGGTCTGGAATGCGCTGAAGATTCTGGACTTTGAGGAGTATCGGGACTACAATATTCCAGCTCAGGGACAGGAGGAGCCGGTTTGCTTTCGAGTGAGCGATCGCCTCCTTTGCAATGCCCTAGCCAGCCACGATCAGCGCGCCCGTCAGAAGCAGCGGTTGGAATATTCTCAAGATCGCGACGAGCTAGATTTAGAGGCGCTGCGGCAATATCGGATAGAGACGACGCTGCGCGACTGGTTCAACGCCATGCTGAACGGGTTTGAGCATTTTGGCTATCTGATCGAGTCGGGATTATTCTCGGCGGAGGAACTGCGGCCCTGGCTAAACTATTGGATTCAGCTCATTGGCAATCCGGCCTATCGTAGACCGGGAGCCTCTGGGTTTTACGATGCGCTCTATAGCTACATCCATCACAGCGGCTTTTTTGGGGTGCAAAAGCTGTTCGAGCAATTTGGCTATCGCATTTTGCCCTCTCCTTATCAGGAGACAGATTTGCTCGATGTCAGCTTAGCGTCAAAGCCAAATTACAACACGCAGTTGGCTCTGACGCTGGCAAAAGCGTCTCTATTGGCCTATCAGGATAAGCAGTTTGTGGCGCAGGTGGTGGGTCGCTGGAGCTTAGCGCTGCGGCAGCGATCGGCTACTGATTTGGTCGCCGTGGGTGTACCTGAAGCTGTGACTGCGCAGACTATAGACCAACGGTCTCAGCGGGTGAAGAACACCTTTATTCGGCACAACTTTCGCTATTTCAACAACCAGGGCCGCGATACTCAAGCCTATATTTTTCGGACGAGTCAGTTTATGGTGCTGGCGTTTCGCGGTAGCCAGGAGCTAAAGGACTGGCTGACGAACTTTACGACGCAGCTACGAGATTTGACGATTCGGAAGAACGGGGTGACTTCGATATCTTCCTATCATGGACGAGTTCATGCGGGGTTCTTTCTGGCCTGGGCGATTATTGAGCAGTCGGTGCTGGCTCAGATCTCTCGGTGGCAGTTAGAGGCGGCTGAGAAGGGTGGGACTTTGCCGCCGCTGTACATTACCGGACACAGCTTAGGGGGGGCGCTAGCGACGATTGCGGCGGCGGCGCTGAGTGATAATGGGGTGGATGTGGCCGGGGTGTATACGTTTGGTCAGCCTCGGGTGGGCGATCGCCTGTTCGTCAGGCAGCTCAATGAGCACGTGAATGGCAGAGTTTTCCGCTTTGTAAACAACAACGATATTGTGCCGCACGTACCGCCGCCGTTTTCGATGTGGAATCCGACGCGGCTGTATGGGCATGTGGGGATTGTCAAATACTTTAATGCGAAAGGAGAAATTATTCCGAACTATACGCTGCTAGCGCGAGCAATAGACAATATATTAGGGCTTGGAAAAGTCTTTTCTGGTAACGGTTTTGACCAAATCTCTGATCATCGGATGGAGTATTATATTAGCCATTTGGAGACGGCGCTCAAAGAAGAGATTGAGGCTTATGCGTCGCAGATGCTAGACGTAGGTGATTAGCGAATAGTGCTGTTGGGGACCTACAGGAACTGGCGGAAGTCTTCGTCTTTTTGGCTGAGCTGTGCCCATTTTACGCCTTGGGTTTTGCACCAAGTGACTAGGCGATCGCAAGCAGGCCGTTCGGTTGCATAATGGCCTGCGTCAATGAGAACAATTCCCCGGTCGCGGCTTTCTTGAAACTGATGAAATTTGCAGTCTGCGGTGAGATATGCCTGTGCGCCGGTTTTGCTGACGGCTGAAAGATAGCTGGCTCCCGATCCACCCAGGACGGCGACTTTGCTGATTTGTTGTTGTAAATCGGCGGTAGGAGAGAACAAAAGCCTGGGAGGATTTAGAAGAGATTGAATGGATTCTAGCAGGGTTTGTAAAGGCTGCGGCTGGGGAAGATTGCCGACTCGTCCGTAACCTCTGTGAGGATCGCTGACCGGATCGGTGGCTTCTACGGGCTGGGTATCTTGTAGGCTAAGGAGCTGGGCTAGTACGTCGGCGGTGCCGTTGGCGACCTGATCGAAATTGGTGTGGGCGGTGTAGATGCCGATTTGATGTTCGATAGATTGGCGGATCATGTCGCCGACGCCTTGGTCTGGCGTGACGGAGGAGATGCCGCCGAAGATGAGGGGATGGTGGGCGAAGATGAGATTGACGGGATGGCCTTGGGTTTTTAAGGCGATCGCTTCTGCCATCACAGCTAGGGTTGGCGTGAGGCAAACTAAGACGCCTGCGGGCTGCTCTAGAATGCCTGGATTAACCTGCCAGCCGCAGTTGTCCCATTTTTCTTGCCAGCTAGGGTCAGCCCATTGCTCGAAGGTGGCGATTAACTCTACGATTTTGGTTTGAGACATGTCTGTTAGCCTATATTCACTCAGGTAGGCAAAGCCAGCCAAATACATCGTCAGCAGATAGCTCCAAGCTTAACCCGGATAAGACGGGTAGTGGTTCGCTGCCTCGATAAAGCTTTATTTGCGATTCGGAAGAGAGGGTCAGGATGCTCTCAGCTTCTGGGTCTACTAACCAGCCTAATTCTGTGCCTTGTTCTGCGCAGTGCAGCAGCTTTTCTAGCGGTCTCGTTTGGGCTTGGTCTGGCGATAGAATTTCAATGGCCCAATCTGGTTGACTTTCAAACCGATTGGCAATCCGGCCTGAAGGCGTACGGGGAATTCGCGGCCAGCGAAAGACGGATACATCGGGGATGATGGCCACGCCGCCAAAGACGCAGCGCAGTTCTGAAAAGGCTTTGGCAATCCGCTGAGGTTCGCCTACGTGATCGATGGCTTTGCAAAGAGCCACTTGTAGTAGACTATGCTCTCCTTGCGGCATGGGCTTTTGTGTGGCTTGGTGGTGAATGTATTCGCTAGCAGGCTGAGTCTCCGGTAGCTGCAAAAATGCATCCAATGTTAGGGGTAGTGCAGAAGCTTGAACCATAAGGCGCGTATCTGTCGTAGCTTGTTCTTACTATTTGGAATTTGATAGTTCGGTATAGTCTTTGAGCAGAGAGTATACATTGCTTATGTCAACTAAATGAGCTATGCAGCCACTGTGGAGTTTAGTCTTTTCATCCAGCTCTCACGACCATATACGCCATTCATCAGTGCCTCTAGCTCGAACATCTGGTCTATTTGCGGCCAGTAGATATAGGCACCGCCGCCGTAGACAATAACATCTATCAGTTGCTCTCTAGTGGGTGTCGGTAGAGGCTTTATTTTGCCATCAACGTTGATGACCATCTCTAGATTATCAACTCGCCAAGCGTGACGCGAATCGTCCGTTAGCAAAACCTCTATCTCTCGGCTAATGGGTAAGTACTGAACGGCTTTAATCATCGATAAATTCTCCTTTGTTGACGTATTGCTTCCAGATATTTTTGCACTCTTCTCGACGGACTGTTACTTCTGCTATGGCTTCTTTAATAAATTTGGGTGTATTTTTAATTCGAGCTTTTCTAGAGGATGGTTTTACGACGATTTCCGGGGCTGAGATGTCTAGCTCTACTGAATAGTTTGGCGAGACAACAGGTACATGGGGCGGGCTATGCTCATCTCGGGTTAGTACTTGAACGACTACACTGCCGTAAGTGAAGACCTTAACCATAGTGACTTAAGCCGTTGTTGAACTGTCTTTCTAGCTTTTCTATAGTTAATATCACATTTACCTCGGATGGTGTGTAGCTATTGGCTGCGGCTGTAAGATGGTCTGGGTGTATGACGGTTGAGAGTGCGGTGTAACCTTGCTTGAATAATAGTGCGATATGCTCTTTTCGACGGCGTTTATCGAAAAAGATTTTACTGGGCGTCGCGATGAAGTTTGAACATGAAAGTGACGAGTACGAAATGGTGGGTGGCGTTCGACCTAGCGAAAGAAAGCGATCGCGCCGCTCGGCTTCATCAGAAATTGCAGCAGCGGCTACCCTGTAGCGATCGCTGACGCTGTAAAAATACCCGGTAGAGAAGAGAGATCTATGGCGCTAGTGTGATAGATCTCTTTTGCTTTTAAGCGTTTTTAAGAAAAATCTGGATGCGATCTTTAGCGTTATTTTTCTACTGTCCAAAGGCGATCTAAATCGCGCAGGTAGAACAGGGCGAAGCAGGCTGCTAGCATGGGCCAGGCGGCAAAGAACAGGATGTTGGCGTCGGCAAAGGGGGCAAGATATTTGGGAAATGATACGAGGGTAGAGGCCGTGTGCATGAGTAAGATCAGGCCGTAGGTGAGCTTTTTTTGAAAGCCGATGACGAAGCCGATGAGGATGATGAGCTGAATAGCGCCGAGGGTGTAGGCGATCGCACTCCCCACCCCCAGACGGGTGTAATTAAAAGTGGCATGAGAGACTATGTAAGCTCAATCAGATAGAATCTG
>QBMC01000046.1 GCA_003242035.1 Nodosilinea foveolarum
CTTGAGGCTAGCGTGATTGCACCATTTATCCTCTTAAAAAAACCTGAATCCTTACGATTAGACTGACCTACTTACACCGCAATATTTTTCGGCTTCAAGGCTCTAGATAAAAGAATGGTTGCGCCATTCAGCGCCATTTTAGAGAGCGAGTAGCTAGGTACGTTAGCCGAAATGCCTTCTAGCTGTCCGTTGCCGCTAGAGATGTTAATCACTTTCGGACTGTCTGATTTTTCTAAGAGCGGTACAAAGGCTTGAGTTAGAGTAATTGGACTAAAAGTATTGGTGTTCATGGCGTGGTTGAGTAAGTCTCTCGAAACCGTGAGGATATCTATGCCCTCGTCCGGATAGATGCCTGCATTATTAATTAAAACGTCTAGCCTGTCTGTCTTCTGGCTGACTTGTTCTACGGCTGACTGGACGTTTCTATCGTCGGTTATATCTAGCGTTATGAGTTCTATTGAGCCTTTGCTAGAAAGTTTGTCTACAACGGTTTGGCCTTTTTGGGAATCTCTAGCGGCTAAGAAGACTCTAAATTTTGAGTTCAGTAGCCCTTCGCAGATTGCCGCGCCGATGCCGCCATTGCCGCCGGTAATTAAGGCTGTTTTATAGTTGGGTGAAGCCATCTTTTGAACGATTTAGGCGGTATGGTGGACAACAGAAAATGACTGGAATGGTTGAGATGGAAAAGAAAACAGAAAGAGAGAAAATGCTGTCGGGAGAATTATATCTGGCCTCAGAGCCAGAGCTGATCGAGATGCACGCTCAAGCGCTCGATTTACTATACGCGTTTAATCATTCGCAACCTAGAGATATTGTGGGACAACAGCGAATCATTCGAGCACTGTTTGGCCAGATTGGTCAGAAGTTTGCTATTGCGCCTCCTTTTTACTGCGACTATGGGTGTCATATTTTTGCGGGTGAGAACTTGTATATGAACGCTGACTGTACGATTTTAGATTGCGCAGAGGTGCATATCGGTAACAACGTTTTAATGGCGACAAAGGTGCAGATTTACGCGGCCTATCATCCGACTAATCCGGCTGAAAGGCTGACCGGTAAAGAGCTGGCTGCGCCGGTTCGAATTGGCGATAATGCGTGGATTGGCGGGGGCGCGATTATCTGTCCGGGGGTGTCGGTAGGGACAAATGTAACGATTGGAGCGGGTAGCGTTGTAACTCAAGACATTCCGGATAACACAGTGGCTGTGGGTAATCCTTGTCGAGTGATTAGGGCCGCATAGGGGTTTCCATCGGGTTCGATGATGGTTTGGTGGCTACGATTAGTCGCGATTAGCAGGAGACTCGGGATTTGCAGATCTCAGTTACTCTTATACCGGGCAGTGGGTCATGCTTGCTTGTACCTTTTGACTGAATCGCGACGATTGGACATTAATAGATCGCGTGGTAAGTATGGATAATGCACTTTACGATTAAGAGCGGCCTATCGGTGGTTGCTTTTCTGATTTGGTATTTTTGCCTACACCGCTATTGATATAGCGCTGATCTCAATTATGGTATCTGCTCCTTTTTTCTCTGTAGTCGTTCCCACTTATAACCGCCCCGAACGGCTCACGAGCTGTCTGGCGGCGCTGGCCGAACAGGACTATCCGCGCGATCGCATTGAGGTAGTCGTCGTCGATGATGGCAGCGCTACGCCGATGGATGAAGTTGTTCGGCCTTTTGAGGCTCGGCTGGCAGTGACGCTGCTGCGACAGCAAAATGCGGGGCCAGCGGCGGCTAGAAATGCGGGGGCGCAGCGGGCTAAGGGGCCACTGCTGGCGTTTACCGACGATGACTGTATGCCTAGCCTAGACTGGCTCAGCGGGTTTGCGGCTCGACTGGCGCAGAAGCCGGATGCGATGGTGGGCGGTCGCAGCCTGAATGCATTGCCGAATAATCTGTACTCTACGGCTTCTCAGGCGCTGATTGACTATTTATATAGCTATTACGGTGGGGCGACAAAAGCCGATTCGTCGCCGGAGAATGGGACTCAGGTTCAGTTAGATGAGGCTCAGCAGAGCGTCTTTTTTGCGAGCAATAATATTGCCATGACTCGGGAAAATTATCTTCGTCTGGGCGGATTCGATACGTCTTTTCCACTGGCCGCAGCGGAAGATCGCGAGCTGTGCGATCGCTGGCAACATGAGGGCTTGCAGATGGTGTATGCCCCAGAGGTGACGATTCGCCACGCCCATCATCTCTCGCTGAAGTCTTTTTGGCGGCAGCATTTTGGCTATGGGCGCGGGGCGTTTTGCTTTCATCAGGTGCGATCGCAGCGTAACGAAGCGCCAATTCAGGTAGAGCCGATAAAGTTTTACACCGATTTGCTCGCCTACCCGCTCAGCCGCCAGGATGTCCAGTCTCCTATATTGGTCTCTGGGCTGTTTTTTCTGTCTCAAGTAGCGACAACCACGGGCTTTCTCTGGGAGCGAACGACGCAAAGCAAACCGTTGAAAAAGACGGCTGCTCGATCGGTCGGAGTGGATGATCTGGTTTAAAAAGTCGTTGAACTACACCTTATCTCTAAGCCTGAATGCGCCTATCTAAACAGCAGACGGTTTCTACGGCCCTGCCTGATAAGACCCCAAGCGTGAGCGAAAGTCAGCGGCTGTGGCGACAGTTTGGGCGCGATCGCACGGCTATTTTAGGCGCTGTGGTTTTGTCGTTAATTGTCTTAGGCGTTATCGTCGGCCCCCTCCTTTATGCGGTGAGCTACAGCGACCTTAATTTCGATCAGTCGATGGCCTCGCCTAGCAGAGCGCATCCTTTGGGCACCAACAATTTAGGCCAAGATCAGCTTGCTAGAATTTTGTGGGGCGGTCGGGTGAGTCTGGCCGTTGGCGTTGCGGCTATGCTCATGTCCATTTCCGTGGGAACAGTGGTCGGCATGGTCTCGGGGTTCTGCGGCGGCCTGGTGGATAATGTTTTGATGCGGCTGACCGATTTATTTTTGTCCTTGCCCAGACTGCCGCTGCTGTTACTGATTCTCTACCTGTTTCGAGATACCGCGCGAAGGTTGGCGGGGCCAGAGCTAGGCATTTTCTGGCTGATTGTGCTGGTGGTTGGCGGGCTGGCCTGGATGCCTACGGCGCGGTTAGTGCGAGCTGGTTTTTTAAGCGTGAAGGAGCAGGTGTTTGTTCAGGCGGCGCGATCGCTAGGGGCGAAGCCTGGTCGCATTGTATGGCGACACATTCTACCAAATGTAATTGGCCCGGTTTTGGTAGCGGCAACCCTGGGCGTGGGCGATGCCATCATCACCGAATCGACGCTGAGCTTTTTGGGCATTAGCTTTCCGCCCGATGTCCCTACCTGGGGACGAATGCTGCTCGATGCCCAAAACTACGTGAGCAGTGCGCCTCATCTGGTGATTTTTCCAGGGCTAGCGATTTTCCTCACGGTGCTCAGCGTGAACTATATCGGCGATGGGCTGCGAGATGCGTTTGACGTACGCTCTAGCTGAGAACGACTGATTTTATCAAAGCGGTGCGAGGACTTTCCATCAAGTTACTTTTGTACGTTGCTGGGTATATTAGATTGTCTTGATATGAGGTGGAGAAATGTTTGGTTTATTTCTGCTTTTTATTGATTTGTGTGTATCTATTCCGAGTGCCTGAAGCTGTTCCTCTAAAATATTTGTTCTTTTATGCGTAATTTGACTGCAAGGCCAGCGAGGTAGATATTCGTGAAAGTTAAGCTAAAGATACAGCGACGATTGTTTGCTCAGTTATCTCTGGTGTTTGGGATGATGGGCTGCTGGTCAACGGCGGCTATGGCTGAATCGCCCTCGGGTGCTGGCTTGCCTAATGCGATGAATCGCCGTGACAGTATCGCGATCGCCCAAGCAAACATCGCTTCTAGTAGCCCAATTAACGACTCGTATGTGTTGGGCGCGGGAGACCTGGTCTCGGTCAATATCTTTAATGTGCCGGAATATAGCGGGCAGCAGAAAGTGTTGGCCAACGGTACTTTGAATTTGCCGGTTGTGGGGATGGTGAAGGTTGAAGGCTTAACGTTACAGTCGGCGGGTGCGGCGATCGCCTCTGCTTACCGGTCGGAGCTGCGTTATCCAGCGGTGACGATTGTTTTAGAAGATGCGCGGCCTTTGAGGGTGGCGATCGCGGGTGAGGTCAGTCAGCCGGGACTTTATACCTTGATGGCAGCAGGCGAGGCTCAGTTTCCGACGGTGACACAGGCGTTACAAACAGCAGGCGGCGTTACGCAGGCGGCAAATCTCCGTCAGGTAGAGCTGCGACGCGCTAACGGTGGTCGAACTGAGACCATTACGCTCGATTTGTGGGCGCTGTTGAACAACGGCGATGTTAATCAGGATCTGGCGCTGCGAGATGGCGATGCCATTGTAATTGGAGCCACGAGCAATATAGACGTGGCTGAGAGTAATCGGCTGTCGGCTTCTAACCTGGCCGCTAGCGTAGAGCAAGATATTGTGGTGGCGGTAGTGGGCGAGGTTTTTCGACCCGGTGCCTACGAGTTTGGCGGCGCGAATGAGCAGGTTAGGAGAGGTCGCACCACGGTTACTCAGGTGGTGCAAACGGCAGGTGGCGTGAAGCCTTCGGCCGATATTCGTAATATTCAGGTGCGACGCACGACGCGCAGTGGTGAAGAACAACTAATTGATTTAGATTTGTGGGCGCTGTTGCAACAGGGTGATATTAGTCAGGATTTGGTTTTACAGCAGGGTGATACTGTTCTTATTCCGGTGGCTACGAACGCGACGCCTGAAGAGATTGCCCAGTTGACGGCGGCTAATTTTTCACCTGATGAGGTGAGCGTTAACGTGGTGGGTGAAGTAGAGCGTCCTGGGGTGCTGAAGGTTTCACCGAATACAACGCTGAACCAGGCGGTGCTGGCGGCAGGTGGGTTTACCAACCGGGCGAAGGAGACGGTGGAATTAATTCGTCTGAATTCGAATGGCACGGTGACGCAGCGACAGGTGGAGGTGAATCTGTCGGCCGGGTTAGACGCTGAGGCGAATCCGCTGGTGCTAAAAGACGATGTTATTGTGGTTGGCCGTAATGGGCAGGCTCGATTTAGCGATGGTGTAGAAAGCATACTCTCTCCTATTTTGCGCCTCATTCCGCCGCTGGGATTGTTCTTTTAAGGTGTTTTGGCTGGCTTGGCTCTTCTGCTGGCGCTGCTAAAGCGATGACTGTTCACTGTTCTTTTTACTCGTCGGGCGATCGCATGGAAACTTTTCAACCAACCCCCTTTCTGCCTAGCTTGCCTGCCGAGAACGAACGTCAGCGGGTGCCTGCTTCGATGGCCGCAGAACCGGCTTCAGTGCTGGCCGCGTGGCAGCTTCAGGCTGAGCAGGCCGAAGATCTTGACCTGCGTAATTTGCTGAATATTGTTCGTCGTCGGGCCTGGGCGATCGCGGGGGTCGCCGCTGTGGTGATGGGCCTAACGACGGTGAAGACGCTGCATCAGGAGCCGGTTTACGAAGGCGACTTTCGCGTTTTGGTGGAGCCGGTAAACGCCGAAGACGACTTTTCTAACCTGAGTGCGCTAGTGGGCGAGCAAGGCGTTCGGCAGTCGGGTTTGGACTATGAAACGCAAGTGCAGGTACTGCGCAGCCCAGAACTGCTGCGGCCGATTGCAGACAAACTTCAGCAGACTTACCCAGACGTGAGCTATCAAAGTTTGTTAAGTAATTTGCAGATTAGCCGCTTGGGTGAAACCAAAATTCTAGAGGTGAAGTACGCCGGAACCGACCCTGTTCAAATTCAGATAATTCTCGATGCGCTCTCTCAAACTTACCTGAAGTATTCTTTAGAAGAGAGACAAACCAATCTGAGACAGGGCATCAACTTTGTTGAAGGTCAGCTACCCAGTTTGCAAGCTCAAGTCGATAGCATTCAAGATCAGCTTGAGTTATTTCGCCAGCAATATAACTTTATTACCCCAGAGGTGCAATCGACGCAGCTCTCTCAAAGGACAACTGGGCTGAGCGAGCAGCGACTGTCGCTAGATCGTCAGATGTCGGGGGCTGAGCAGGATTTTTTGAACTTGCAGGGTCAAACCGGGACGCTGGCGTCGCTAGATGATGCGCCGGTTTATCAACAGCTATTGACGGAACTGCGATCAGTTGAGACTAAGATGGCGGAAGAACTCACCCGGTTTTCGCCAGAGAGTTTGGCGATTCGAGTTTTGGAGGAGCGTCGGGCGAATATTTTGCCGCTGCTACAGCAGGAGGCTCAGCGCGTACTGGGGACTCAACAGGCGATCGCTGCGAACAACTTAAAAACGCTGGCGGCGCAAAGCCAAACTTTGAGTCAGGCAGAACAGGAGACCACGCAGGGTTTGGGCGAATTGCCGACGCTGATTCGACAATATACCGATTTGCAACGGGAGCTAGAAGTGGCGACTGCGGCCCTAACCCGCTTCCGCATGACCCAAGAGAACCTGACGATTGAAGCCGCCCAAACCGAAATTCCCTGGCAGCTTATCGAAGTCCCCACGCAGCCCACCACGCCCATTTCGCCCAATTTACGCCGCAGTTTGTTGATGGGTGTTGTCGCTAGCATCCTGCTAGGCTTGGGCGCAGCGCTGCTGTTAGAGAAGCTTGATAATGTTTACCACACGGTAGATGAGCTAAAAGCAGGTACTAAGCTACCCCTGCTAGGGACGCTGCCTTATAACGAGAGTTTAGAAGACAGTGCTAAAAAGAGTGCGATCGCTCGCTTAATCAAGGGCTTCAGGCCCAGCCAACGGATAGACAAAAGGAGTGGATATGGCTATGACGCCAGCAGTGAATCTAGATTCTTAGAAGCGACGCGAGTGCTGCATACCAACATTCGTATGCTGAGTTCTGATCGACCTATTCGCTCTATTTTGGTGAGTTCGGCGCTACCGGGAGACGGTAAGTCAACGGTGAGCGCTAACTTGGCGAAGGTGGCTACCGCCATGGGTCAGCGAGTGCTAGTGGTTGATGTAGATTTGCGCAAACCGCAGGTACATTTACGCTTAGAAGTCCCTAACGACTGTGGCCTGTCAAATTTGATCGCGAACGACTTACCGCTAAAGTCGGCCATTCAACAGGTCGGCACCTCGGAGCAACTGTTTGTATTGACAGCCGGACAGATTCCGCCCGATCCCACTAAGCTCTTGGCCTCTAAAAAGATGCAGCAGCTTATGGAAACGTTTGAGTGCTGCTTTGATTTAGTAATTTACGACTCGCCGCCAACCACCGGACTTGCCGATGTCAGCTTGATTGGCCAGCGGACAGATGGCCTGGTGCTAGTGACCCACATCGGCAAGACTGATCGCACGGTACTCTCGCAAACCATCGAAACCTTGAAACTGGCTCAGATTCCGATGTTGGGGATTGTGGCCAACGGCGTCAGGGCGACGGCGATGAGTGGCTATCGCTACTACGACTATGGCCAGTCGGCGACGGCGACTCAGCTTTCTGCGGAAGGAGAACAGGCCGTAGATGATGGGATCGATCTGACGGCTATTCAAACAACTGAGAGTTCTTTTAGCCGTAATAACCTCAATTTTTAAGTCTGTTCGTTAACGCTATATTTGCCGACGCTCTCTTGCTCTAAGCCTATGTTCAATCCTAATTCTGCGAGTGTCGTTGACCAGTCTGCCGCCTCAATGCTCTCTCATCAAGTGCAGTGGCAGTATCCCAGGGTGGTTCAAGGCGGTGTCGATCAGACCCGATTGGTGATTTCTGATGGCGTTAGCGACCAGGGGCCGGGAATTCCTTTTTCGTTTATGGTCATGGGCGATACAGATGCAGGTGAATTAGGAACAGATCTGGACGACAGCTTTTCGACCCTGTTTGCTCAGCAGATGATGAACCAGGCAAAGGAGAGTCGCTTTTGGCTGCACACGGGCGATATGACTTATCCCCTGGGCACCTATCAAAATTATTGGTCGGGCTTTTTGCGGCCTTACAGCGCCTTGCTAGCTTCAAGTTCAGCGCAGGCCCCCTCCGGCGCTCGAAACGCTCGTAGATTAGCTCGTTCATCTGCGGTTGTTTTTAATCGGCCAGTCTTACCGGTTCCTGGTAATCACGACTATGGGCGGCTGCCGTTTTGGTCTAATTGTCGTCAGCGGCTGCTGCAATTTTGGTGCGATCGCCTGCGTCAATTAACCGGTATCGACTGGGGTCACTATGGTGGACAGGGCGGCGAAGCTTATGGCCAACTCTTCCTGGACGATCTGTCGAAGTTTTCTGCCGAACAGCTCAAGCATCACTTGATCAATCACTATAATGCGCCCCTACTAGAACAAAATGAGGGTGCGGCGAAGCTTACCTACGGTTTAGATTATGCGCCGGGTCGATTTACGCGTTTGCCTAATCGCTACTATCGGTTTCACTACGGCGGTGTTGATTTCTTCGCGCTAGATTCTAATACTTGGAAAAGCTCGCCAGAAGCGGCAGGGTTCGATCAAGCTCAGCTCGACTGGTTGGAGCAGGGCTTGGTGGATTCGTGGCGATCGCCCAACAGCGTAGGTCGCATTGTTTATTTACACCACTCTCCTTACACGACTGAAAGCAGCCGCTGGCAACAGCCAGAGACCCTGTGGGTGCGCCGCCATCTCAGACGAGTTTTAGACAATGTTAAGACAACGCTAGCGCCAGATATGGGAGAATATTTTTCCGATAGCTCTTCGCTAGTTGATTTAGTTATTAGCGGCCACGCGCATTGTTTAGAACATATAAAAACGGGGCCGACCGGACAGGGCGATGCGAATTTGAACTGGCTGGTCTGCGGGGGAAGTGGGGTTAGCCTCAGACGGCAGCGACAGACTGGGAGAGATATTTTGGAGACGCTGACGGTAGCGGGACGCCAGGTGACAGAAGTGGTTGCCCAGTCTCAGCTCTATGCGGGCGTACATGGGCATCACGCCAAAAAGCAGCATTTCCATAGCTTTGTTCAAATTGATGTGCATCCCAAGGCTAAAAGCGGGTTAGTAGTCCGTCCTTTTGTGGTGGTTAAAGGGCGTACCGGCTGGCAGACCAAAGCACTAGGCGAGATACCGGTTGGCGGCTCTTTTTTAGGACACGCTCGCCATTCTCGCGATCGCTGCTCCAAAAAAACAACAGATAGCGATCCTTCGGTTGCTTCCTTCAGGTTTGAGAGAAACTAAGGAATGAGAATTTAATAAGTTGCCGATCTATTTCCGGCCACCCTTCGACTACGCTCAGGGTTCGGAATCAGCAACTGCCGCTGGCTGAGCGCAGTCGAAGCCAAAACCTACCGATCTACGAAAGCGCTTCTTATTTAATCCTCGTCCCTAACCTATTAACGTCAGTTCGGGTTGAGTCAATTCTACGGAACGTCTGTTACAACAGTACTCTTGTTCACTCAGCCTTAAGTAAATCCCTGCTGGAAGGGGGGCCCGCAGGGTCGGGATGGGTCAGCCTTGAACCCACCTCGACCTTCGCTACGCTCGGCCACTCCTCCCCAGAGGAGATCTACTTAAGGCTTGGTATCTGATGGTTTTTTATCCCGAACTGACGTTATTTAGGCGCAGAGCGGTTTGGATGGTTGAATCTGCTGCTAAACAAGCTCTAAGAGAAGCGCTGTATAGACGATGTCTATTGGCATATGAGCGCTGATAGTCTTTGTTTTTTATTTCAATTTTTGTCTTTGTAGCGGGCAACTTAAAGACAGCAACTTAATTCGCAAGCCTAATTGAACCGAGTAATTTTACTGGTTGCTTTCGTGCTGAGGTGGCGCTCGACCTTTTACTAGCGTCTGCTTTTTGTTCGCTTACTTTTACAGGTTTTCCGACCCAGAAAATAGATATGACCATTTATTGGATCTACATAGCTGCTTGTTTGTTGTCAGCAGGTGTAGTGCTGGCAATTACGCCTGGGGTAAAGGCTCTCGCACTGCGCTACGGCAAGTTTGATTTACCGGGCGATCGCAAAGTCCATCAGCGGCCGACGGTACGGCTTGGGGGCGTGGCTATTTTTTCAGCAACCATGTTGTCGGCCCTCTGCGCTAGCTGGGGTGCGGTTACCTTTACGTCCATTCCGGCCAGTGCCTTTCATCCAACGCTGCTGATTTTATTGGGGGGTAGCGGCTTTTTCCTAATTGGCTTTGCCGACGATTTGTTTCAGATTTCTGCGCTCAATCGCCTGATCATGCAGTTTGCGGTTGCAGCGCTGCTGTGGTCTTTAGGGCTACGCATTGACGTTTGGGTGCTGCCGGGGCTTTCGCCGATGGCTTTCGGCTGGCTGAGTTTGCCGATTACGGCGCTGTGGCTAAGTGGTGTGGCCAATGCAATCAATTGGATCGATGGTCTAGATGGTTTGGCGGCGGGCGTGGCGGGGATTGCGACGGTGAGCCTGGTGATTTTTTGTATGGCGATCGCGCAGCCAGTCCCGGCCATTTTAGGGGCCGCGCTGATCGGTAGCCTATTGGGGTTTTTATATTACAACTACAACCCGGCCACCATTTTTATGGGAGATGGCGGGTCTTATTTTGTTGGATTTATTTTAGCGAGTCTCTGTATTGTTGGCCCGCAGCATATCGACAGTCCGTTTGCGACGTTGCTGCCGCTGGTTATTTTGGGCGTGCCGCTAGTCGATATGGTGGGCGTCATTTTACTCAGGCTTTACCGCAAAAAGTCTCCTTTTAGCGCCGACAGACTGCACTTGCACCACCGATTGTTAGACCGGGATCTGTCTCATCGGGCCGCTGTGGGGGTGGTGTACGTGCTCACGCTGATGACTAGCGGACTGGCCTTTGCGTTGGCTGGCATGATCGAAAGCGCCATCTTCTTTGCGGGCCTGAGCAGCGCTTTGGTGGCGCTGAGCTGGTGGGTACGTCAACAAATCCTACCGGATGAATCTTCTAATATTGCTATGAGTAAAGGAATATGATTTCTGGAAAAGCTACGTTTGAAGCTCCTGAGGATAACCGCAGTTGGTCTGCGCTTGGGTGGCTTAAAAAGATTGCTGGCAGACGTTCGGATCGGCCAGTTGGCGACGCGTTGCGGCTGATGATTCTCACTCAATTTTTTCCGCCCGATTTTGCGGCGACCGGTCAGCTTATAGAAGAGCTGGTAAAACAGTTAGAACAGCAGAATGTAGCGGTGAGTGTATTTACCGGGCAGCCGGGTTATGCGTTTGCCGAAGGCGATGCGCCCAAGATAGAGCAGTCGGAAAGGGTAAGGGTGATGCGATCGCGCGCTAGCCAGCTTATGCCTAAAAAAGGAAAAGCCCTGAATGGTCTGCTATTTGCGATTCGTGCGGTCTTTCATTTAATGATGCAGGCGCGTCAGCACCAGGTATTGCTGGTGACGACAGCCCCTCCTTTTTTACCCGTTATTGGCTACGTTGCTAATTTGTTTTTAGGCATTCCTTACGTTTGTCTGTTGTACGATTTGTATCCAGACATTGCTATCGAACTCGATATTGTAAAAGCCACCCATCCCATCGCTCAGCTCTGGCAATTTGTGAATAAACAGGTCTGGAAGCGATCAGCTCAAATCATTGTCTTAAGTTCTTCTATGAAAGAGCGCATTGTGGCCCATTGCCCCGAAGTGGAGGCTAAGATCTCAATTATTCATAGCTGGTCGAACGCGGAGCAGATTGTTCCTAGAGAGAAGCAGGACAACTGGTTTGCCAAGGCGCACGATCTGGTCGATCCTTTTGTAGTGCTGTACTCGGGAAATATGGGCCGCTGTCACGATGTGGACACGCTGTTTGAGGCCGCTCAGTTGCTAAAAGACGAGTCTATTCTCTTTGTTTGTATTGGGGGTGGGGCCAAAAGGCATCTGCTCATAGAGAAAGTGCAGAACGCGGCGCTACGTAACTTCAAATTCTTGCCTTATCAAGAGAAGTCCGCGCTGCCTTATTCGCTCACGGCTAGCGATTTGTCTTTGGTCAGCGTTGCGCCGGGAATGGCAGGGCTGGTTGCGCCGAGTAAGATCTATCCGGCAATGGCAGCGGGAAGGCCGATTAGCGTCATCTGCCCACCAAACTCTTATCTAAATGAACTCTTAGCAACCGCTGGCTGCGGCAGCACTTTCGACAATGACAATGCCGGAGATCTGGCTGATTTTATTTTGGAGCTGTCTCAAGATCGCGAGCGAGTAAAGCGCCTGGGTTCGTCGGGTCGGCGATACTTAGAAGGGCATTTTACCCCGAAAATTGTCTCTCAGGAGTATCTGAAAGTGTTGCAGGCAGCAGTATAGGGTCTTTTTGAAAGAGCCGTACAAAATAAATGCCGTCGGCGCGGCAATGATCTGTAATTACCCTGATGGAAAATGCGTTGCGGGCTGCGAATATACTAGCAACGTTTGTATAAAGACTAATTGATGCTAGCTGCAAGTTCTTTCGGCAAAATGCTGGGAGCGTGGCGACGGTGCAAAGCACAGATTTTATCTCATTACCTCAGGAGGATTTTCTACATATGCAAAAGCGTCGAAACCGAAAGCGGTCTAAGCGACGGGCCATTTACTGTCCGATTCACGGCTGCTACATTGACAGTGTGAGCCAGAAGCATCGGCTATACGCGGACAAAGCGGAGCATTTGCGCGATCGCGGCATGGGCAAAAGGGCGGCTTTAAGCGTGATGGCTAGCTATACGACTGTTGCTTTAGAACGCGAATGGCTAGAAGCGTTTTGGTGCGAAGACTGTCAGCAAAACGAGTGGTACTGGATTGCCCAACTGGAAGACAAAACTTATCGTCTTTCAAGAATTCCAGAGGACTTGTGGCAGCAGGCGCAGGGCGTAATTCTCTCTACGGGCAATCCTACCGTGAGCGAGTTTACCCGCAGGCAGTCTAGGCGCATGAGCTACCAGGGTGCTAAAGATTTTGTGATGGTTTGAGGGCTAAATAGATTTTTTCAATCTACCCTAGTTTTTCTATCAAATTTTGTTGATTCTAAAGTCATTTTGGGTTTTATATAAGTAGGTTGCTAAACCGCAGTATCTAAATAGAGCCGGACTCAAATCTGGTCTGTGTTCGACCCCAAAGAAAATATTTCCTGTTCAAACAGATGCGGGCTTCGATGGTCTCTTTCGATCTCAGCCTCGTCTTTTTCCGACCTACTTATTAGGGTCGGCTGATGGGAGAGGTGTGTCTTGAATTTGTTTTATGTTGTTCCTGATTATAGTAATAACGCTAGTATTGTTTAAGTGAGAGGCTGATGACAACGAACTCGCCGGAGCTAATTATTGAGGCCGGTCGCAGCGAAAAGCAGTACTGGAGAGACTTATGGCGCTATCGAGAGCTATTTTATACGTTGGCTTGGCGCGATATTTCTGTGCGCTATAAGCAAACGGTTATCGGTATTGCCTGGGCGCTGATTCGGCCTTTTCTGACGATGATTGTTTTTACTATTGTGTTTGGCAATTTGGCCAAGCTGCCATCAGAGGGTGTGCCTTATCCCATTTTGGTGTTTTCGGCTATGCTGCCCTGGCAGTTTTTTGCCAATTCGCTGAGTTCGGCGAGCGATAGCCTCATTAGCAATGCCAACTTAATCTCCAAAGTGTATTTTCCTCGGCTGGTAGTGCCGATTAGTGCAGTGGTCACTAGTTTTGTAGATTTTATGATCTCGGCTATTATCCTGCTGGGGCTAATGGCTTGGTATAACTTTGTCCCGAGCTGGCGGATTGTGACTTTGCCGGTGTTTATTGCGATCGCGTTTGCAGCTTCGATAGGCTCTGGACTATGGCTTTGTTCCTTAAATGTTAAATACAGAGATTTTCGCTATATCGTGCCTTTTATTGTGCAGTTTGGCCTGTATATTTCGCCCGTAGGTTTTAGCAGCAGCGTTGTCCCGGAAAAGTGGCGGCTGCTATATTCTATCAATCCGATTGTGGGCGTGATTGATGGATTTCGCTGGGCGATTTTGGGTGGAGAGTCGCGTATCTATATGCCGGGGTTTTTGCTGTCGCTGGGGCTAGTTGCCTTTATTTTGCTGACGGGAATTCAGTTCTTTCGCAAAACTGAACGAACGTTTGCCGACATTATTTAGAAATTGCTCGTTAATAATCTTTCTCTTCGAAATCCGCTACGGTCTGCTTCGGTTCACTGATTAGTTTTACCTCATACTTCATAATCCCTATTTATAATGTCTGATACTGTTATCCGAGTTGAAAACTTAGGTAAGAAATATACGATTGGTCATCAACAGCAAGGTGAGCGCTACACAGCACTGCGAGATGTGATTACTAATGGAGCAAAGGGGGTAGCTGGACGGTTTCGAGGTAAGAAGAGTAAGGGGAAAGATTCGGCTTCGGAAGATTTTTGGGCGCTGAAGGATGTTTCGTTTGAGATTAAGCAGGGCGATCGCGTTGGCATTGTTGGACGCAATGGGGCGGGAAAATCTACCCTTCTAAAGATTTTGAGTCGAATTACAGAACCCTCTAAAGGACTTGTTCGGATAAAAGGTCGAGTAGCTAGCTTGCTCGAAGTGGGTACTGGGTTTCATCCGGAATTGACAGGGCGTGAAAATATTTATTTGAATGGCGCAATTTTAGGCATGCACCGGCAGGAAATTAGCCAAAAGTTCGACGAAATTGTAAGTTTTTCAGAGGTTGAGAGATTTCTGGACACCCCAGTGAAACGCTATTCGTCAGGAATGTACGTACGGTTAGCCTTTGCTGTTGCTGCTCATTTAGAGCCGGAAGTTCTAATTGTAGACGAGGTGCTGGCAGTTGGCGATGCTGCCTTTCAAAAGAAGTGTTTGGGGAAAATGGAGGATGTGAGTAAGGAAGGTAGAACCGTTCTATTTGTGAGCCATAACATGTCTACAGTTAATAGCCTATGTAAAAGGGCGATCTGGCTAATGGACGGTCAGGTTCACATGGAAGGAGAGGTTGAACACATCACTAGTAAGTATCTGACTTACGGTGCGGAAAATTCGGGTGATGTTTTTATCACTGAAAAGACATCTGATGAAAGATTCAAACTTAAGCGACTAACATTGCTCAATTCTCAAGATCAGATTACCTCTGTGTTTGATCTTCGTAGATCAATAAACATTCGTTTGGAGTATGAACTTAGCCAGCCGATCAATAATTTAGAAATTTCACTGCGAATTCATAACTCATCAGGTATACCTATATTTACAACTAATCGCTCCTCGTCTTTATCTTCTGATATCCTAACCGGGGAGCATGTCTCACAAGTCGAGATTCCGAAACTATTTTTATCGCCGGGAACTTACAGCATCACAGTTGGTGCTCACATTCCAAATATTGAAATGCTGTCATTGTACGAATCTTTGATGAGTTTCGAAGTGGAGGAGACAGGCAGTAAGATGTCTCTATATGCAGGTACGAATTTTGGGGTTGTTTTAGTAGATTGTGCTTGGAAGAATTGCTCTTTAGCAGAGACTATTGTTTAGAAATGTGGATATATAGAACACTGAGTATAAGAGTATATAGATATGTTGCAAGTTTTATTTCTTATTGGCAGGAATTAGAAAGGAATAGAATTTGTATGGAGAAAACTAACTCGAATGCTTCGGTGAAGTTTCTGCCAAATGCTGAAGTCGAAAATTTGTGCGGTATGCCTGAAACTGTGTCCATTGGTTGCAACTCGGTAATTAGGGGGCAATTACTTGTCTTTGCTCATGGAGGAAAAATTTCAATAGGAGAAGACTGTTATTTAGGAGAAGGTTCTAGGATTTGGTCTGCTGAGTCCGTGACAGTGGGTAATAGAGTCCTTGTGTCACACAACGTAAACATACACGATACTAATTCTCATTCGATTAACTGTGAGACAAGATATCAACATATATTAGAAATTATGTCTAAGGGCCATCCCAAAAAGAATAACGTAGACATTGTTTCTCAGTCCATTGTTATTGAAGATGATGTATGGATTGGATTTAACTCGACAGTTTTGAAAGGTGTTCGAATTGGAAGAGGGGCAATTATCGCAGCAGGCGCAGTTGTAACTAAAAATGTTCCAGAGTTTTCTATCGTTGCTGGCAATCCTGGAAAAGTCGTGAAAAAGACTGAGCATGTATGCAACTAAACGCTGGCTCTCTAATAAATCATTCTTAATTGAATATTCTCTAATTTTTGGAAAATTAAAACATGCTCAAGAAGATTAGATATTACCTGCGTATATTGCCCTCAATACAAAAACGGTTAGCTGAGATTGAAGAATCTTTGACCTATCTAAAGCAATCAGTTGGTAGAGTGGAAAACCGTCAGACGAGCAAGCACACCTCTACATCGTTGAAAAATAGCGAGTTTAAAGTTTATTCTCAGTGGGGCGAGGATGGGATTATTCAAGCATTATTGCAGTCTGTTCAAATAGAGAAGAAGACGTTCATAGAGTTTGGCGTTCAGGACTATAGAGAATCGAACACTCGGTTTCTATTAGTTAATAACAATTGGTCAGGGCTGGTGATTGATGGAGGTGAACACTACATCAATTTTATCAAGAAAGATCCAATTTACTGGCGATATAATATCAAAGCTGTCAAAGCCTTCATCAATGTTGGGAATATCAATGATCTGATTTTGAAAAACGGTATGGAAGGTGAGATTGGGATTTTATCCGTTGACATTGATGGCAATGACTATTGGGTTTGGGAAGCAATTGATGTTGTAAGTCCTGCAATTGTCATATCAGAGTACAATTCGAGGTTTGGGCCTGAGAAAGCCGTTACGGTACCTTACTCTCAAGACTTTGTTCGGTCAGAGGTTCATTACTCAATGATTTACTACGGTGCATCTTTAAAGGCACTTTGTCTGCTTGCAGAGCGAAAGAACTACGCATTTGTCGGCTGTAACTCTGCTGGAAACAATGCCTTTTTTGTTCGTAAAGATCTTAAACCTTCTCACCTTCCCGAATTAACTGCAGAGGAAGGATATGTTGCTGGCCAATTTCGTGAATCTAGAAATAAGCAGGGAGACTTATCTTTCCTTTCTATGAAAGAAGAGATGGAAATCTTAGAATCTCTGCCTTTAGTAGAGGTAAGCTAGTTAAATGTCGAATGTCATCTTAATCACTGGCGTTGCTGGTTTTATTGGCCGATACGTTGCTCGTTATTTTGCAGCGCAAGGATGGTCAGTGGTTGGTACGGATAGCGCACCTCCAGAAAATTCACCTTTAGCAAACTTAGTCGAATATCAAAGATTCTATCTCCCTGATGCTGGCTTCAATCAGCTAATAAAGAAGTACTCTCCTCAAGCTTTCATTCACTGTGCTGGCAGAGCCTCTGTTGGTCTTTCGGTGACAGATCCTTCGGCAGATTTCTACAGCAACACGGCGCTGACCCTAGAAGCTCTAAACTCTCTGCGATTGTATGCTCCTGAGTGCCGATTTATATTTTTGTCGAGTGCCGCAGTTTACGGCAATCCTGAAAACCTGCCAGTCGATGAGAAGCAGAAGACTATCCCTCTCTCCCCTTATGGATTTCATAAACTGCAAGGAGAACAGCTCTGTCTCGAATTTTTTAAAGTATATGGTTTGCCTACGGCTAGCGCCCGAATCTTTTCGGCTTATGGGCCGGGTTTACGTCGTCAGGTCATGTGGGATATCTGCCACAAAGCAATGATTGAGCAGTCAGTGACATTGCAAGGTACTGGCAAGGAAAGCCGAGATTTCATTCATGCGATAGATATTGCAAAAGCACTACAGCTCATTGCAACATCTTCACCTATGCAAGGCGAAGCCTATAACCTTGCAACGGGTCGGGAAGTAAGTATTTCCGAACTGTCTACCTTATTACTCGATACGCTTGAATACAACGGAGGTTTTCAGTTTGATGGCGTTGTGCCAGTGGGCAATCCTCTCAACTGGAAGGCTGATATCTCTAAATTAAGTAATATAGGTTTTTCGCCTTCTGTGCCTATAGAAAAAGGCGTTCAAATATTTGCAAATTGGTGCCGAGCGGAGCTGGTCGGAGTATGAGTAGCACAATGACAATTGGCTTAATAATGCAGGGTGGCCGCACTTGGGCTGGCGGAGCAGAATATATTAAAAATATTGCGCTAGCGCTAGCAAGCTTGCCTGCTGACGTTCGTGCTACCTTTCGAGTGAAGGTTTTATGCGCTCAAGAATTGGAAGATGACTATCTTCAAAGTTTACTACCCGTTGTAGAGAGTATCCACTATTTAGAGAAAGAACAGCTCCCGCTCACTTTTGTAAATAAAGTAAAATGGAAGCTAAAGCAAATTTTTTCAAAACGGGTAAACCCAAGGCTAGACGAGTTTCTTCAGAGTCTGGATGTAGATTTTGTCTACCCATACTTCGATCCAACAGCGCAGAATGTACCTGTAAGTTCTTGCCCGTGGATTCCTGACTTCCAGCATAAATACTTACCTCATCTTTTTAGTAAAAGCGAAATTCAGGATCGAGACAGGCATTACGAGGCGATCGCTAACTCTTCAAAGCGCTTAGTGGTCAGCAGTGAAACGGCTGCGGCCGATTTTCATAAGTTTTTCCCTCACTCCACTTGTAAAACAGAAGTCCTACAGTTCAAGACCGTTTTACCTGAAGCCTACTACGAGGCAGACGCTGTTGAAATTCAAAAAAAATATAATCTGCCTGACCGTTTTTTAATCGTCAGCAATCAATTTTGGCGACACAAAAATCACCTTATGATCTTTGAGGCATTACGCAAGCTAAGTATAGATAACGTCTATCCTAATGTCGTTTGTACGGGGCACCTTTATGATCCCCGATATCCTCGCTATTCAGATCAAATACTAGATGCGATTCATACACAAAATCTTTCAAAACAAGTATATCTACTGGGAATGATACCCAGAGCTGATCAAATTCAGTTGTTACGGAGATCAATGGCAGTACTCCAACCCTCTCTTTTTGAAGGCTGGAGCACTGTTGTCGAAGATGCTCGTTGTTTAGGTAAGCCTGCGTTATTGTCAGATTTTCCAGTGCACGTTGAGCAAAGTCCACCAGATAGTCGATTTTTTGAAAGTCTCTCTGTTAAGTCGCTCGCCAGCTTGTTGAAAGAGACGTGGATGACAAACACGTCAGGGCCTGTGCGGAGCAAAGAATTAGCCGCTCACAGCGAAAGTATCGAAGCTGTTGAGTCATTTGGCCGCAGGTTTCTAATCATTGCCCAGATGAGTTAATACAAATCTTCTCGGGCATATTATGTGGCTGTGAACCGAGGTCGGCGCTACTATGCAAAAAATGCTAAACCTCGATTCAAGTAGCTCTTTCAATAAATCAATAGCTGCTGTGAAAAACATTTGTCTTGAAAGGAATGAGGAATTGAAACAGCGAAAGCATCTTCTGTTTGTGTTTGGTTGCCCACCTAGACAAGGCTATGGTAGCCCTGTAATTGTTGATCGTCATCTAAAGAAGCTTTCAGATGAGTGGGATATTACTATCGTTGCGCCAGAGCAGTCGTTTAATAATGTAGTTTTACCGAGCCATTGGAAAATAGTTTCAATACCGATGCGTAGATGGTGGTGGCTTCCTTACCGCTCGAAAATGCCCTCCCTAATGATGGCTCTCAGGTTTTTCTACTGGCGGATTGAATGTGAAAAGGTACTCAAGCGGGAGCGTCCCACCGCTGTATTAACTGTCCTCCACGATATGTACTCTGTGTTTGCCTCTTACCTCTCAGAGTCTTGGCAGGTTCCGCTATCGGTGATTATTCATGACCAAGACGAACTTTTTGCAAAGTCTGAAGCAGGACGTCGATGGATTAAAGACAATTGGCCAAAAGTTATTGATCAAGCTAGAAGAGTCTGGACTGTTTCGCCAGAACTTGCCGATGTCTATAAAGTAAGCGGCAAGAAGAAGACGAGTACTCTGTTTCCCATTCCAGGTAAGTCCAATAACGAATTCTCAAGCTGGCAGAAAACTTTTGAGTACGCACCTGTTATTGGATATGCGGGCAATATATATCCTTCTCAAGTGAAGTACTTTCGTAAAATTGCTGCTGTGCTGAAGAAAGCTAACGGAACTTTGTTATTAGTAACGCCTAAGCTTGACAGCAGTGTTCAATCGCTGATCGATAGCTTTTCAAATATTGAACATCACGAGCCGTTTTCTAACAATTCTGATGTTGTGAAATTTTTGAAAGAAAAAGCAAGCTGTATTTTGATTTGCTACACCTTCACCGTGTCTGAACTTCCTTGGACTCTGACAAGCTTTCCTAGCAAGCTAGTAGAGTTCTCCAGCTTAGGTCTGCCTATGGTTATTTTATCGCCCGATACGACAGCGTTGGGGAAATGGGCTAAGACATCGGCTTGGCGCAGTTGCCTACATGAGTTTGATGAGGACAAACTGTTAGAGATTTTTAACCAGTTGAGGAAAAAACAGTGCTGGATAGACATGGCGACTCAAACAAAGAACGCTGCTATGACAGAATTTGACGCGGACACCATTCATTTTCAATTCGAGTCAGAATTAGCTGTACGCAGATAAGTCTTATTCTTTAAGGGGCAATAACTGCACCTGTTGCAAAATTTCATGAAACTACTCTTTGTTATTCCTGAATATCCGCCTCACTCTGGTGGCGGAATAGCTACGTTCTATCGCCATTTTCTACCTGAGCTTGCGAAGCAAGGTCATCAAGTACATGCGGTTGTAGGCAGCGCACTTTCGAGCGCGTTTCCAGCTTATAAAGAAACCGAGAGACTGACTATTGAAGCGCTAGATTTGGATGCGATCGCCCGAAACCTAAAACGGTTTGACTGCTATCAAGCGCTGCCAGAACTACAAAGACATTTGGCCGCTGCCTGGACTGCTTGGGAGCAAACGAAAGGAGGCCAAGGCTACGACCTAATAGAGACCAGTGACTGGGGTCTTTTGTTCGTTCCCTGGATTGTGTCATCGCAAGGCCCACCGACAGTTGTTCAGCTAAGTGCCAGCATTGGACAAATAGACTTTTATGATCCTGACAGCGATCGCCAACTTCAAGGGAACCTAGTTAGACTGATTGAATCAAATCTTCTGGCTTTAGCCGACGAGTTACAGACCTACAGCCAGGATAATGCTGCGGCTTGGCAAACATTGATTCAGCGAGATGTTCAGTACATTGCACCAGCGCTGCCGTCACATGAAAAAACTCAGCCTAGCGACTCTTCTGAGCGGGGTTTGGTCGTGGGCAGAATTCAGTATTGGAAAGGGCCGACTGTACTTTGTGAGGCGATCGCGAAGCTAGGAGATAGCGCGCCTATCGTCGATTGGATAGGAAGAGATACGCTTTATCCAAAAACTCAGACGTCTATGTCTGCTTATCTAGAGAAAACGTATCCTCAAAGCTGGCCTAGCAACGTTCGTCCGCTGGGCACTTTCTCGCCTAGCGAGACGCAACAACACCAATCCGTCGCTGCTTTTTCTGTAATTCCCTCTCTCTGGGATGTCTTCAACTTTACTTGTGCCGAAGCAATGGCCCAAGGGCAGGTTGTCTTATGTTCGCATGGGGCAGGAGCCGCTAGGCTAATTACTAACGGCGTTAATGGATTTACCTTTCCGGCAGGCGATTCAGAAGCGTTAGCGCAGCGTTTGAGCCGAGTAACGAGCTTATCAACTCAGGAGAAAGAACGTATTTCGCTCGCTGCTCGAAAAACGATTCAAGAACAACTTTCGCCTCAAAAAACTGCGATGCAAAGAATAGAAGCCTATGAGAAGCTACTTCAAAAGGGCAGACATCCACAACGCCCCTCTAATTGGCTATTAAAAGCAGTGTCTCCCGACATTCCTTTAGCAAGGCCGCTTGCCTTTTTAGATGGACTGCCACTAAAGGCACTCAGTCAGTATGTGATTAAGCGCAGTCTGAAAAAAACGATGGGGTTTGTGTCATGAATACGCCATCAATTGCACTCTGTATCCCAGCTTATAACGCCGCAGCTTGCTTGCCGCGACTCCTTCAGTCTGCGAAAGCACAAACGATTTCCTTTGATGAAATATGGGTATACGATGACTGTAGTACTGACAATACTGCTGAAATTGCACAACAGCTTGGCGCTACTGTAGTTACGGGTGAAACAAACCTTGGCTGCTCTCACGGCAAAAACGTACTTGCTGAGCGTACTCACTGCGATTGGATTCATTTTCATGATGCAGATGACGAGCTGTATCCTAACTTTGTCGAGGTCGCTCGACGGTGGATGCTCCGAGAAGACTGTCCGGATGTTGTTTTGTTCGATTACGAATGGAGAGATGAAGAAACTAACGCAATGCTGAGTACTCGTCATTTTGATAGCAATCAGTTGGGAAAAGACCCGATTAGCTACGCTATTCAAGAACAAATTAACCCTTTTTGTGGCTTGTATCGGCGTTCTGCTTATCTAATGGCTGGTGGCTACGATACCGATCCGTTGGTGTTGTACAACGAGGATGTTGCCTTTCATTGTCGGATGGCGATCGCAGGACTCACGTTTGCAGCCGAACCTACCATAACTATTATTAACTACCACCGTAAGAATTCAATGTCTGCGGCTAATCAACAAAAATGTACAAGAGCAGCTTTTCACGTTATGCAAAAGGTTGCAGCCCAGGTAGGCGAGAAGTATGCAAAAGATATCGGTCAGAAGCTTTGGGGAATTGCTGGCATCTCAGCTTCTCGATCAGATTGGAAAACCGCTCGTGATTGTGTCTCCTTAGCAATCAGTCTCAACTGTAAAGCGCCTACACATACCAGTTGTCTATTTCGTCTCGCTTGTATCTTGAATCCTTACTGTGCGATGTATCTACGCGAGCATATAATCCGGATGCTGAAGCCAGCTTTACGACAGCTACCTACTCCTTAGCGTTCATCTTATGAGTCCTCTTGTCTCTATTCTTATTCCTGTTTACAACGCAGAACCCTGGGTAGCCGAAACCATCCAGTCTGTCATAGCTCAAACCTGGAAGAACATAGAGATTGTTATTGTAGATGATGGATCAGTAGATAGAAGTCTTGAAATAGCGCGAAAGTTTCAATCTTCTACTGTTAAAGTCATTGGTCAAGAAAACCAGGGGGCGAGTGCTGCTAGAAATCATGCTCTGAATCTGGCACAAGGGGATTTTATTCAGTATCTAGATGCGGATGATCTGCTTGCGCCAGAAAAAGTTGAGCGACAGATGCGGCTTCTTCATCAGCAAAGCGATACCAGGCAACTGATATCGGGAGAATGGGCAAGATTTTATAAGTCCCCAGGTGAAGCTAGCTTCACCCCTCAGCCACTATGGACAGATATGGAGCCAGTTGACTGGCTAGTCTGCGCGTGGCGAAATCACTGGATGATGCACCCTGCGGCTTGGTTAGTCCCGAGAGAAATCGTGCAAAAAGCAGGAGAATGGAACGAAACCCTATCGCTTAATGACGATGGAGAGTACTTTTGCCGGATTATTCTAGCGAGCGCTGGCGTTAAGTTTTGTCAGGGTGCAAAAGTCTACTATCGTTCTGGCAACAGCAGTAGCTTGAGTGCATTGGTTTCTGAAAGGGCGAGAGAATCTCAATTCTTTTCGCTGAGTTTGGGGACGGCTGCATTGCTAGAGAAGGAAGAAAGCGATCTCACCCGTCAGGTATGCGCAACCGTATTCCAGCGTTTTATCTATGAGGTATACCCTCAGGTTCCAGAGTTATGTCAAAAAGCCGAAGAGCGCGTTCGCCAACTAGGTGGCAGTAGTCTTCAGCCCACCGGTGGCCCAACATTTCATGGGATGAGTAAGTTGCTTGGCTGGCAGAGAACTAAACAAATTCAAAACTGGGCTTATGGCTTAGGCTATGGCCAAGCAGCTCTGGGATGGAAGTTACATCAGTTGAAGGAAAGAATGCATAACGTCTAATTGATAGAGATTTGTCAAGCTGGTTGAGATGGTTTCAGGTCGATTGAATGTAGTTAAAGTTTCTCTGTTGATATCTTCTCTGTGTGCGGCTTTGTGGCTAAAATATTAATCTTGATAGGAGCGCACCTTTGCACTGCTCCACGCCCTCAAAAGGAAGCCGATGCCCTTACTGATGCAGGGCACGATGTAACGATACGGGGTGTTTGGTTCAATGAAGATCTCGCCTTTCGCGATCAATCTATTGCTAAGCATAGACCCTGGAAATTCGAACCTGCGCTGGATTTTCGTCCTCAACGCCGCTTCACTAATTTACGGGTACGTCTCAAAACCCGCTTGGCTAAGGAGCTATACCAGAAATTAGGACTGTTTTCACCCTACTTATTAGGTTACGGCGCGTTGGCTTTGCTTCGAGTAGCCCGCAAAGCCAACGCGGATTTGACGATTGTTCATTCCGAAGCGGGACTGTGGGTGGGTAGTCGCTTACTGGATGAAGGGTTCTGTGTGGGCGTAGATTTTGAAGATTGGTTCTCAGAAGATTTACTGCTAGAGGATAGGGTGACTCGCCCCGTCGCTTACATAAAGGATCTGGAGAATAAGCTACTGAAACACTGTGAGTACTGTCTTACAACCTCTCATGCTATGGCTAAAGCAATGTCTCAGGCTACAAATTCTGAGATGCCTATTGCGGTTTACAACGCATTCCCCTGGTCAGAACGTGAATATATAGATGGTCAAATTAAAGATCGAAGAAACCCCGATTTGCTCTCAATCCATTGGTTCTCCCAAACGATTGGTTCTGGGCGTGGACTTGAGACGCTAATGGCAGCTTTACCGTATTTGACTCACCCTGTCGAGGTTCATTTACGAGGAAATTATCCGGAGAGTTCTCGTCAATGGCTGGAGCCTCAGATTCCAAAGGCATGGCGGCAGTACATTTTTATTCATCCTACGGTGCCTAATCGTGAGCTGCTTTCCCGCATCGCTGAACATGATATTGGTCTTGCTCTTGAGCCATCGAATGTTTTAAGTACCGACTTAACAATCTCGAACAAGCTATTTCAGTACCTACAGGCTGGGCTTGCTGTTGTGGCTACTGATACTAGCGGTCAGCAGGAGGTATTCTCTCAATTTCCTGACTGCGGTGCGCTAATTCCTTGTCAGTCTCCGAAGGCATTGGCTGATGCTATTAATACTTTTTTGCTCAATGGCGATCGCCTCCGCTCGGCTAAATCTGCCGCTTTAGTTGCAGCTCAGGCATTAAGTTGGGAACAGCAATCTAATAGAATACTAGATGCCGTAGAAGGCATAATCTGACCGTTGTACGGATAGAATATATTGATTTTTAGAGTAGACATAGTGTGCTTGCCACCGTTAAAAAACAATAAAGTAACCCACTGAAAAGAACAATGCTAAAACAAAGAATTCGAACTCAACTAGCTCACCGCTTAGGTGTTCCTGAAATTCCCTTTGCAATGCAACGCTTAGCACTTGCGGGCTTCTCACCACGCCAAATATTTGATGTAGGTGCATACAAAGGAGACTTTGCTCGCACTTGCCTTGAAGTTTGGCCAAGTGCAAAGATTGCTTGTTTTGAAGCACTCGCCAGTAGACTCGCGCAGCTTGAACAACTAGCGACCACTAAAAGGGCTATTCAGGTATTTCCGGGGCTGTTAGGCGCAGAGTCTAAAGATAATGTTCCTTTGCACGAGGCTGAAACAGCGTCATCAGTTTGTAAGGATTCAGGTTTTTTTAAGAGGATAAATGGTGCAATCACGCTAGCCTCAAG